>SHXK01000118.1 GCA_009693335.1 Betaproteobacteria bacterium
CGCTACGGCCACCGCCGGAGAAGTTCCACGGCATCGCCGACCAGGAACTCAAGTACCGGCAGCGCTACGTGGATCTCATCGCTTCGCCGAAAACGCGCGAAGTTTTTGAAAAAAGAATAAAAATAATTCAAGCCTTGCGCGCGGCGATGGGCGAAGACGCTTACCTCGAAGTCGAGACGCCGATGATGCAGCCGATTCCCGGCGGCGCCGTGGCGCGACCCTTCAAGACGCACCACAACGCCTTGGACATGGAGCTCTACTTGCGCGTGGCGCCGGAGTTGTATCTCAAGCGTCTGGTGGTGGGCGGCATGGAGCGCGTCTACGAAATCAACCGCAATTTCAGGAACGAAGGCATTTCGACGCGCCACAACCCAGAATTCACCATGATGGAGTGGTACTGCGCCTACGAAGATTGCGAATACATGATGGCGCATACCGAAAAACTGGTGCGCCACGCGGCGCAAGCGGCCTTGGGAAAGTCTGTCTTCTCCTATCAGGATAAAACCATCGATATGGGCAAGCCCTTTGCCCGCCTGCCGATGTCTACCGCGATCCGCAGGCAAGGGGTCGAAGGGGATCTTCGCGACCGTGCTTTCCTGGCCGGCAAACTGACTGCTCTGGCGGTGAATTTTTCGCACCAACAGGGATGGGGAGCACTGCAACTCATGCTCTTCGAAGCACTGGCCGAGCAGCACCTCATCCAGCCGACCTTTGTCACCGAATTCCCGGCCGAGGTGTCGCCGCTGGCGCGCCGTAACGACCAGGACCCGGGCATCGTTGATCGCTTCGAGCTGTTCATTGACGCCAAGGAAATCGCCAACGGCTTCTCCGAGCTGAACGATCCCGAGGACCAAGCCGAGCGCTTCCGCGCACAGGTCAAACTCAAGGAATCCGGCGATAGCGAGGCGATGTACTACGACGCCGACTACATCCGCGCGCTCGAGTATGGCCTGCCGCCCACCGCCGGCGGCGGCCTCGGCATCGACCGGCTGGTGATGCTGCTCACCGACAGCCCGTCGATCCGCGACGTGATCCTGTTCCCGCAGATGAGGGCTGAGACACCACAGCGAGCTGAGACCCAACAGCGGGCTGAGGGGCAACAGCGGCCGGAAGTTTGACCGCGGGCCTGACCCCCGCCTTGCGTGGCACGCTGCTGGTCGTCGTCGCAGTGGGGATCTTCGCGGTCATGGACACCATCGCCAAGTACCTGGCGCGCTCGTATCCGGTGCCCGGCGTCATCTGGGCGCGTTATGCGGCCAACCTCCTCATCCTGCTGGCGTTCCTCGCCGCTCGCGGCGACCTCAAGCGCTTGCGCACCGCCCGCCCCGGGCTGCAGCTCATGCGTGGCCTGCTGCTCGCCGGCGCCAGCCTGCTCTACTTCACCTCGCTCACGGTGCTACCGCTGGCGGAAGCCGCAGCCATCGGTTTCGTCATGCCACTGTTCCTGGCCCTGCTAGCGGTGCCGATGCTGGGCGAGCGCATGGACGGGGCGCGGCTGGCGGCGGTGCTGGTCGGACTGCTTGGCGCCTTGGTCATCGTGCGGCCGGGCGCCACACTGTTCACGCCTTACGCGCTGCTGCCAGTCGGCATGGCGCTGTGCAACGCGCTCTATCAGATCCTCACGCGCCAAGTGGCGGGTCTCGAGCATCCGCTGACCTCCCTGGCCTGGGGCGCAATCGTCGGCACAGTGCTGTTTTCCTTTGCGCTACCGTTCGGCTGGGTGACGCCCACCGATCCTTGGCACTGGGTGTTGCTGGGCATCATCGGCCTCTTGGCCTCGGTAGGGCACTTCATCCTCATCAAGGCCTACGACTACGCTTCCGCCACCGGACTGGCGCCGTTTTTCTACACCCAGCTGGTGTGGGTGATGCTGCTGGGCTGGCTGGTGTTCGACGATTTTCCGGACGGTTGGTCGCTGCTCGGCATGGGCATCATCGTGGCCGCCGGCATCTACCTGGTCGGCCGCCAGCGGCTCACCATGCACCGTAGTTGACGGGGGCAGGCGGGGGACGCGGCGCGTGCATCGCCTTACCTTGCGGCTTTGCTTATGCTGCGTGCAGGACCGACTGGCGGACGGTCTGTGGCAGCTCTACCTCCACAAACCGGCCCGCGGAGTACAAGTAGTCCTCACCGCTTTCATCGATGACCCGGATGTCACCGTCTGCTGCCGCGTCTTCGTCCGGCAATACACGATAGATTTTGTGCATCTCCAAAGACGCCGGATAGCCGCGATTGTTTATGCATACCGCGAAATGCTTCGAGAGGGATTTACGCTGTTTCATAGTCGTCGTCCATGTAGCGTTTCCGCTTGATTTCCTTTTTGCCGATTCCGTGCGCCTCATACTAATGAATCTCCGCCAGGCGAATGCGTCCACTCATGAGCCGAATGCGCGCTGCGCCTTTCATTTTCCGCCACCGGCCTTTCCCATAGCTTCTCCGCAAGCGCTTTAGATCGCGAATGCCTCTCCCTACTGCGATCGTCTCGACAACCGTAATTTCCCCGACGATCTCGAAATCCATTTCGGCATTCTGCCATTTCAGGGACGCACACGTTTGAGTCGCTGGTCAGACACGTTCGAAGATCGCGGCGATGCCCTGGCCGCCGCCGATGCACATGGTGACCAGCGCGTAGCGCTTCTGGGTGCGCTGCAGTTCGTAAATCGCCTTCACCGTGAGGATCGCGCCGGTGGCGCCGATCGGGTGGCCCAAGGCCACCGCGCCGCCGTTGGGATTCACTTTCGCCGGATCGAGACCGAGGTCTTGGGTCACCGCCATCGCTTGCGCGGCGAAGGCTTCATTGGATTCGATCACGTCCATGTCGGCGGGCTTCAAGCCGGCTTTCTCGAACACCCGCTTGACCGCCGGGATCGGTCCCAACCCCATCAGCTGCGGCTCGACGCCGGCGTGGGCGTAGGCAAGCATGCGCGCCAGGGGTCGCAGATTCTGTTTTTGCGCATAATTTTCTTCCACCATGACGATCGCAGCGCCTGCATCGTTGAGACCCGAGGCGTTGCCAGCGGTCACGGTGCCGTCTTTCTTGAACACGGCTTTCAGCTTCTGCAGGTCCTCAAGTTTCACGTCCTTGCGCACGTGCTCGTCGGTGGTGAACTGCTCGACGCCTTTGCGGGTCTTGAGTTCGACCGGGACAATCTGATCTTTGAAAAACCCTTGTGCCAGAGCCTTGCCGGCGCGCTGGTGAGATTCGAGAGCGTAAGCGTCCTGCTGCTCGCGCGTGAAGCCGAATTTGGCCGCCACATTCTCGGCGGTGATGCCCATGTGACCATTGCCGAAGGGATCGTGCAGCGCGGCGGTCATGGCATCCACCACCACGCCGTCGCCCATCCTCTGGCCCCAGCGGCCGGCTGGCAGGAAGTAGGCCGCGCGGCTCATGCTCTCCGCGCCGCCAGCCACCACCACTTCAGTGTCACCCAGCAGGATGTGCTGCGCGGCCGAGACGATCGCTTGCAGGCCCGAGCCGCACAGGCGGTTCACCGTCAGGCAAGGGGTGCCCACCGACAGCCCGGCGTCGATCGCGGCGACGCGCGACAGATACATGTCCCGCGCTTCGCCGTGGATCACGCTGCCCATCACCACATGACCGACGCTCGCCGGGTCAATCTTGGCGCGCGCCACCGCCTCTTTGATGGTGATCGCGCCAAGTTTGGTCGGCGCCGTGTCCTTGAGCGAACCGCCGTAGCCGCCGATTGCCGTGCGTGCTCCCGCCACCACCACTACTGCGCGTGTACTCATGCCAGTCTCCCGTGTAAATCGTGCTCGTCCGAGCGATCGATCCGGATATTGAGGAATTCCCCTTGCTTGCCGCCTTTGAATTTCACCACGCCGTCGATCTCCGGCGCATCTGCTGAAGAACGACCGATGCCCGGCGCGTCGACCAGGACCTTGAGCGTCTGGCCGATTTTCGTCTTCAGCTTCGCCGCGCTGATACGCGCCTGCAGCTCCATGAAGCGCTTGCGCCGCTCTTCTCTCAGCTCATCGGGCACCGGATCGGGCAGCTCATTCGCCTTCGCCCCGTCCACCGGAGAATAAGCGAAGCAGCCGACGCGGTCGAGTTGCGCTGCCTGCAGGAAAGCGAGCAATTCCTCGAACTCCGCTCCGGTCTCGCCCGGGAAGCCGGCAATGAAAGTGCTGCGGATGGTGAGCTCGGGACAAATCTCACGCCAAGCGCGGATGCGCGCCAGCACTTTCTCCGCCGCCGCCGGGCGCTTCATGAGCTTGAGGATGCGCGGGCTGGCATGCTGAAAAGGAATGTCGAGGTAGGGCAGGATCTTGCCCTCCGCCATCAAAGGAATCACCTCGTCCACGCTGGGATAGGGATAGACGTAATGCAGACGCACCCATACGCCCAAGCCCGCCAGCGCTGCACACAAATCTTGCATGCGGGTTTTCACCGGACGGCCGCCCCAGAAACCGGTTCGATACTTCACATCCACCCCATAAGCACTGGTGTCCTGGGAGATGACGAGCAGTTCCTTGACCCCGGCGCGCACCAGGTTCTCCGCCTCTTGCAGCACTGCGCCGATCGGGCGCGAAACCAGATCGCCGCGCAGCGAGGGAATGATGCAGAAAGTGCAGCGATGGTTGCAGCCTTCGGAAATTTTGAGATACGCGTAGTGCTTAGGCGTCAGCTTGATGCCCTGGGGCGGGACCAGGTCGGCGAAGGGATCGTGTGGCGGCCTGGGCAAATACTGGTGCACCGCTTGCATCACTCCCGGGGTGTCGTGGGGTCCGGTGATCGCCAGTACGGACGGGTGCAGGCCTTTGATCAGATCTCGTTTTGCCCCCAGACAACCCGTCACCACCACTTTGCCGTTCTTGGCCAGCGCCTCGGCTATGGCGCCCAGCGATTCCTCGACTGCGGCGTCGATAAAGCCGCAGGTGTTGACGATCACCAGGTCGGCGCCTGCGTAGTCGGGCGCGGTGGCATAACCCTCGGCCCTCAGTTGGGTGAGGATATTCTCCGAATCAACCAGGGCTTTCGGGCAACCCAGCGAAACGAACCCGACCTTAGGCACGACAGCGTGCGTCGTCCTTGCTGGTTTCAAGGCTTTTTGTGGTCAGGCCCACCTTGCGGAGGAAATCCAGGAAGGGTGAAGCCCGTAAACATGTTGCGCGTCTGGCTCTGCATCTGGTCCTGGAACTGGGAGAACATTTTCTGGCTCTGCTCGGTGTAGGTCTGCATCAGGCCCTGCACCGCCGGCCCCTGCTGGCTCATAAACTGCGCCCACATTTCATTAGGGCTGCGCGAGCCGTTGCCGTAGAGCTTTTGCGATTGTTCCTGCAGCGCTTTCTGCATCTGCTGGAAACCTTCCAGATTCTTTTCCAGGTAAGCGCCCATGAAGCCCTGCATCGCGCTGCCATAGGAGCGGATCATCTGCGACAGAAAATCGGCGGAGAACATCGGCATGCCACTCGCTTCTTCGTCGAGGATGATCTGCAGCAGGATCTGACGCGATAGATCCTCGTTGGTCTTGGCGTCGAGCACCTGGAAAGCCTCGTTTTTCAACACCATCTGCTTGACGTCGGCAAACGTGATGTAGCTCGAGGTCTTGGTGTCGTAGAGCCTGCGGTTCGGGTACTTCTTGATCAGCCGGATCGGATGTTCCATTTTTTCCTGGGGATTGGCAGTCACTCAGTTTGCTCCTTAACGCACGAGTGCGTTCCTTAGTACATGTGTTGGCCGCCGTTGATCGAGATATTGGCCCCGGTCACGAACGCGGCTTCTTGCGAGCACAGGTAAATGATCAATCCGGCGATCTCCTCGGGCTTGCCGAGGCGCCCCACCGGGATCTGCGGCAGGATCTTGGAAT
>SHXK01000015.1 GCA_009693335.1 Betaproteobacteria bacterium
CCGGGCGCTTGGCGCGTTTGCCACAGGCGCTTGAGGAGGGCGCCGTCGCCACAGCCGAGATCCAGCACCCGGGCCCCCGGCGCGACCCAGCGTGCGATGGTTTCGCTTTCAGTCATAGCAGCGGGTCACAGCGCGATGTTGCCGAAATAGGCGCGCAGGGCGCCGAAGTAACGCGCGTCGTCAAGCAGAAAGGCGTCGTGGCCCTGCGGGGCATCGATCTCGAGATAGGAAACCACGCGCTTGTTATCCAGCAGCGCGCGCACGATCTCCCGCGAACGCGCGGATGAAAAGCGCCAGTCGGAAGTAAAGGAGACGACCAGGAAATCGGCCTGCGCGCGCGCGAAGGCCTTCGACAGGTCGCCACCGTAGTCCGCCGCCGGGTCGTAGTAATCGAGCGCCTTGGTGATGCGCAGGTAGGTATTGGCGTCGAAGTAGGCGGAGAATTTGTCGCCTTGGTGGCGCAGGTAGGACTCGATCTCGAAATCCACACCGAAATCGAAACCAGGCGTCACGCGCCGCAGCACGCGGCCGAACTTCTCCATCATCGCGTCGTCGGACAGGTAAGTGATGTGGCCGATCATGCGCGCGATGCGCAGGCCGCGCACTGGCACCACGCCCTTCTCGTAGTAATGGCCGCCGTGGAACTCCGGGTCGGTCATGATCGCTTGCCGCGCGACCTCGTTGAAGGCGATGTTCTGCGCCGATAGGCGCGGGGTGGCGGCGATGACGATCGAATTGCGCACGCGTTCGGGGTAGGAGAGTGCCCACTGCAGCGCCTGCATGGCACCTAGGCTGCCACCCATCACCGCGGCGAAACGCTCGATGCCGAGGTGATCGGCGAGCCGCGCCTGGGCCGTGACCCAGTCTTCCACCGTCACCACCGGGAAATCGGCGCCCCAAGGTTTACCCGTCGCGGGGTTGGTCGAGGTGGGCCCAGTCGAGCCGAAGCACGAGCCGATGTAGTTGTTGCCGATGACAAAAAACCGGTTGGTGTCGAGCGGCTTGCCTGGGCCGACCATGTTGTCCCACCAGCCGACCTTGTCCGGATCGTCCGCGTAGGCGCCGGCGACGTGGTGCGAGGCGTTCAGCGCATGGCACACCAGGACTGCATTGGAGCGCGCGGCGTTGAGCGTGCCGTAGGTCTCAAAGGCGATCTCGAATTCGGGCAGTACCGCACCGCTTTGCAATTTGAGCGGCTGGGCGAAGTGCGCTTTCTGCGGGGTAACGATCAATGCGGTTCCACTTAGATCCGGTACGCTTCGACCGTCTCGGGTGCAAACAGATCTTCCGGTGACAGGCGCCGCTTTGAAAGGCCTTGCTCCCGGTGATAGCGCAGAAAAGTCTCCAGCACATGGCGGTTGGGTACCAGGCCGTAGCTCCACCAGTCGGGCCCCATCTCGCGCTTTACTTCATCGACGTGCGCCACCAGCCAGGGCAGCATCGCCTTCAAGGCCGCAGTCTCGTTCAGATCGGCGTAGGTTTTCTGTTGCGCCGCGGTGAACGCTTTGTACAGTGACCCGGCGATCCAGGGGTGCTGCTGGTACAGTTCGCGCCGGATCACCACGGTATGCATGATCGGGAAAATACGTGTGCGGCGGAAATACTCGCGTTCGACGCCGACATAGTCCTCGAACAGACGCCGCACTGCTTTCGGCTGCGAGTGCAGCGTGGACGGCGCGCGCGCGCTGTGCAGCGCATCGATCTCGCCCTCGGCGAGCATGCGCGCGAGCGTCTGCTGCGGGCCGATGGGCCTGACGCGAAACTTCGCGGGCAGCTCGAGCTTCAGCTTTTCTTCCCGGCCCGTTTCTTCCAGCCCGCCGCTCAGGTATTGGACGCTGTGTGGCGGAACCTTGAATTCATCCGCGAGGATGCCGCGGATCCAGACCGCGGCGGTCATCTGGTACTCGGGCACACCGATGCGCTTGCGCGCGAGTTGTTCCGGGCGCGTGATGCCGCTTTTGGCGGAGACGAAGATGCACGAATGGCGGAAGAACCGCGACGGGAACACTGGAATAGCAATGAACGGCGGATTTTTCTGCTGCAGCGAGAGCACATAGGAGGAAAGCGACATCTCGGCGCAGTCGAACTCGCGCTTGCGCAGCATGCGAAAGAAGGTTTCCTCGACCAGCAGGTTGAGGCAGATGAGGTCGATACCCTCGGCGCGCACGCTGCCGTCGGCGAGCGCACGGGTGCGATCGTAATCCCAGCAGGCAAAAGACAGCTTTAGTTTCGTCATCGGGAATTCAGTATACTTTCCACAAAGCTAAGTCGCTATGATATGAGTGTTAGCGTAAATCTGAAGCAATTGATCAACGCAGCAGCGCCCTACTGGGCGGGCGAGGCGGAGGTCTTTCGCCGCTACTGGGAGCTGCCCGGCCGCAGCCGCGAGACTGATCGGCGCTGGCTGGCGCTGCAGTGCTCGAAGGAGTTCTGGGGTTCGGGCCTGGCGCCGCTCGACAAGGGAATTTTCCTCGGGCCCGCTGAAGAGCTGATTGCCGCGTTCCCGAGGATCGACCTCGAACTCGACCGCCATGCGGTGCTCGACATTGCCGAGGGCTTGTATGCCGAATTCGCGCATTACTGCGCTTTCGCCGACGCGCACGACGCGCTGGCGCTGCCCGGCGAAGCCAAGCTCAACCCGCACGCGCTGAAGACCGCTTGGAAGGAAGACCTCGATCTCTCGACGCTGCGCTTCGCGCACAAGAAGGAAAATGCCAAACTGGGGGACCGGGCATGCCGTTTTACGGAGGGCGGCTACTGCACGCTGTTCTCGGAGGGCATGAAGCTGGGCGAGAGCGGGCAGGGGCCGCACGCGCGCGCCAATGCGCTCATCGCCGAGGCCTGTTCGAAAGTGTACGAGGACGAGTTCGGCCACATGTTGAAGGGCATCATCGGCCTGGATGCTGAAGGGCTTACGGTCGAAGAGTGGACGACGCTGGAGCGCATGGCGCTCGAGCAGTTGCGCGGTCGCATCTATATGCGCAACGCCCAGTTTGGCGCTCCCCTTGCAGGCGCCGCACTAGTGCGCACGCTCGCGGGTGGCGCCGATCCGATCGCCTTCGACTATGCCAAAGCGGGTGCAAGGCTGACGGGGTAAGACCGAAACCGTTAGCCAACGCACCAGTGCGTTCCTGCCAACGCACAAGTGCGTTCCTGCTCAGCTGATTTGGAGTTGACTGTTCAGCTCGGCCTCTCTGGGCATCGCCAGCGATAACACGCGGTCGCCTTGCACCTGCGACAGACACTGGGACTGGGGAAAATTCAGGTAACGGCCCGCCCAGCTGCCTTCGTCGCTGCTGATCTCGCCGATGGCCCGGATGTCGGAGAGCGCCAGAACTCCCAGAGGGCTGTTCAAGCCAATTTTCAAGGCTTTGCCCAGCGCCTCGCGGGCGGTCCACAGGACACAGTAGGCTATCGCTTGGTCCACACCTGCAGTAGCTAGCCAGGCCAGTTCCGGGGCCGAGGCCTCCAGTGCGCTGATGATCGTCTCAGCCGCGACGGCAGAGACGGTTTCCAGGTCGATGCCCATCGGCACCTCCGCGGGAAATGCCAGTGCCACGGCGAGGCCCTGAGAGTGGCTCACGCTGACCTGTGCGGAACCCGCACGCGGATGGTGGACCAGCGGCTGGCCATAAATGCCGGAGCGAATTTCGATCTGCCGCAGATCTGGCTCGAGGAGTAGCGCGCCGAGCGCGCGCTTGGCGGCCAGTCGGCCGAGAAGGAAAGCCTGCTTCTTCGCAGCAAACTGAAAACCCGCTAGCTGCGCTTTTTCGCGTTCGCTCAGGAACTCTTGCGGTGGCTCTGCGTCGACCGCGGCAAAGTAGACGCGCTGCTCGATTTTGCCGTGCCGCAGGACCAGAGACTGCACGCTCATGGGTTCTTCAATCCGTTCCGGAGCAGTTCCAAGCCCTCGGTGATCGAGATGGCGGGAGAAAACCCAAGGTCGCGACGCGCGGCCGAGATGTCGAACCAGTGTGCGGTGGATAGTTCGTGGACCACGAAGCGCGTCAGGCGCGGCTCGCGCGGGTTGTTGGTGAGGCGGTGCATGGTCTCGAAACCCCAGGCCAGCGCCATGGCCAGCCAGAGTGGTATCGCGCGCGTCACGCACGGCGCCCCGGCCGCCTGCAAAAGCCGGTTCACCATCTCCCACATGGGCAGCGGTTCGCCTTGGGAGATGAAGTAGACCTTGCCGGCGATGGGTGAGCCGGGGGCAAGACGATCCGCCGCGAGCATATGCGCGTCGGCGGCGTTATCCACGTAGACGGTATCGATGAGTTTCGGGCGCGCGCCGATGCGTCTCAACTGGCCTGCTTGCGCCCGCGCCACGAGCCGCGGTAACAGGTGCGGGTCGCCCGGTCCCCAGATCAGGTGCGGTCGCAAGCTCACGGTGGCGAGTTGCGCGTCGTTCGCCGCCCGCACCAGCTGCTCGGCCAGCGCTTTGGTTCTCGGATAATGCGCATGGTAGCGGGCGGGGTAGGGGACGGATTCATCCACCCCTTCCATGTCGCGACCGTCGAAAACAACGCTGGGCGAACTGGTGTAGACGAGCCGGCGCACACCGTGCTGGCGGCAGGCGGCAATCACGTTCTGCGTGCCGGTGACATTGGGTCGATGGTAATCCGCGTAGTTGCCCCAGATGCCCGGCTTGGCGGCGACATGAAACACGACCCCGCAGCCTTGCACGGCGGCACCAACCGCAGCCGGATCGACCAGGTCTCCCCTCACCTGTTCGACGCCGAGAGCGTGCAATGCGTCATGCGTATGGCGCGAGAAGTTGCGCACCTGCGTGCCGCGTTTGAGTAGGCCGCGCACGATCGCTTGGCCGAGAAATCCCCCGCCGCCGGTGACCAGCGCTTTCATCGCAGTTGCCGGCTGGCCCATACCGCGAGCTGGTCGCGGAAGATCTTGGCGTTATGGCGCACGTCCACCGGAAACGCCGGGTGGAACAGGATGGTTTCAATTTGCCGCGTGAGTTCGTGGCGCGAACCCAGTTCGCGCAGCTCCGCGCGGATGGCCTTTTTCGAGTCGCTGCCCGCGTCAGTCTCCAGCTGCACGCACAGCACCGGTTCGGTGACGCCGTTGCGCTGTACGCCGACCAGCGCGCTGCGGAAAACCCTGGGACTCCTGTTGAACACTCCTTCGCAGGGGATCGTGTAGCGCGTGCCTTGCGGCGTGACCACGCGATGCGCTTTGCGCCCACAGAACCACAAGCGACCGCGCTCGTCGAAATAGCCCACATCACCCATGCGATGGTAGAAACCGCCGCTGGTCGGGTCCTGGATTTTGGCCAGCGCGTTCGCCGCCGGCAGGTTGAAATAAGCCCATGTCGCGTGCCCTGCCTTCACTGCAATCTCGCCCACCCCCCTGGTCGGCAGTTCCAGCGTGTCATCCCAGAGCGCAATCGGCTCATCGGTGATGCGGATGACTTTGGCGACGAGCCCCGGCACCGGGCGGCCGATGCAGATGCCTGCGCCTTCGTCGGTGCGATAGCGCGTTTCGCCGAGAATTTCGTCGCTGCCGATGGAGGCCACCGGCAGGCACTCGGTCGCGCCGTAAGGCGTGAAAACTTGGGCGCCGGGGTTGAGCATGGCGGCGAAGCGCGCCAACACCCTGGCCGATACTGGAGCGCCCGCGGAAATGGCGCGGCGCAGGGTCGGCAGCTTGATGCCGTGCGCTTCGCCATGGCGCCCGACCCGGTCGATGAGCGCCGGCGAGCCGAACATGTTGGTGATGCTGAACTTCTCGATCGCGGTGACGATGTTCACCGGGTCCACGCGCGCGGGGCGCGAAGCGTCCATCTCGGGCACTACCGCCGTCATGCCGAGCGCGGGGCCAAATAAGGCGAACAGCGGAAAGGTGGCCAGATCCAATTCACCCGGCTCGATGCCGTAGAGCCGGCGGATGTGCGTCACCTGGGCGTCGAAAATCTCGTGCGTATAGACCACGCCTTTCGGCGCGCCGGTGCTGCCGCTGGTGAAAAGAATAGCAGCAGTTTCATCAGGCGCCGGTTCGATGGCAGGGAAGGGTTGCTCGGCCGGGATCCGCGCGCACAATTCGCTCAGGCTGTGGCCGCCCCCAAGCCACTTAGGCCACTTGGTCCACTTCGACCACGGTGACCACTTCGTGTCCACCATGACGTTGATGTGGTTGCTGTTGCGTGCCCAGCCCAGCGCAATGCGCGCCGCGTGGGCCTTGGCAACGCCAATGAAGGCTTGCGGCTGCGCATGTGCCAGACAGGCTTTCAGACTTCGGATGCCGATACCCGGGTCGATCAACACGGGAACCGCGCCGGCCTTGAACAGCGCAAAACTGAGGGTGAAGAAATCCAGGCCCGGCGGCACCATCAACGCGGTCCGCACGCCGCGCCGGATGCCGACGCTATCCAGACCGCAGGCGAGGCGATTGCTTGCCGTCTCCAGTTCGCTAAAGCTGAGCTGTTCGTAAACGACTGCGCCGTTGCGATCCCGCCCGCTCGCGCAGATGACCGCCAGGCGCGACGGCTGCAGCCGCGCCATCTGCGCCAGATGCCCCGCGATGTTAGGCACGAGCCGCGTGGCGTTCGAAGAACTCGTTGATCAGGGGCAGAATCTCCGTGCCTGCGTCTTCCAGCACGTAGTGCCCCGCATTCGGGAAATGGTGCACCTCCGCAGCGGGCAGAAATTTCTGCCACTCGCGCAGGAAGTGGTGGTCGAAGACGAAATCCTTCTCGCCCCAGAGGATCAAGGTCGGTGTTTGTCTGAATGCCGGCAGTTTCGCTTGCACTTCGCTCACCAGGTCGTAGCTCGGGTCGCCCGGGCGCAGCGGAATGTCTTGCACGAATCGCAACAGGCCGGTTCGGTCCTGCGGCGCCCGGTAGGGCAGCAGGTAAGCCTCGCGCACGCGCTGCTCCATTGGCCGGCAGACCGCCCAGCGCGCCAACAGACTGGTAAACAGCCCAGTGTCGCGGATCAGCAGATCGCCCAGCGGCGTTTTGCGGCACAGCCACAGGGATAAGGGCAGCTTCTTCGACTTCGGCAGATGAAACGCCGCTGAATTCAGCAACACCAGCCGGCCGATTCTTTCAGGAAAGCGCGTGGCATAGGCCATGCCGATCATGCCGCCCCAATCGTGCATCAGCAGCGTGATGGGTCCGTGAATGTCGGCTTGCTCGATCAACGCGGCGAGATCGTCGACGCGGCGGCGCAGTGTGTAATCGTAGCTGCGCTCATCGGGTTTGTCTGACAGCCCGCAGCCGATGTGGTCGGGCGCGATCACGCGGTGCTTGCCGCGCAGGCCAAGCACCAGATTGCGGTAGTAGAACGACCAGGTCGGATTGCCATGCAGCATGAGCACCGTGTCGCCCTGGCCTTCGTCGAGAAAGTGCAGCCGGTGACCGTTCACATTCCGATAGGAACCGGTGAACGGATAAAGGTCGAGGTGGAAGCTCACAGCGTCACCACTCCAGGCCCATCATCAGACAGGTGAGGCCACTGCCGATGCCGAGGAAACCGACCCGCTGGCCGGCCTTGAGTACACCGCGTTCCTCGGCAATCGCCGCCGTCACGGGCAGCGCGGCGGTGCCCATGTTGCCCAGAAATCGATAGGTGGTGTAGTCCTTTTCCTTGGGCAGTTGCAGCGACGCCAGGATCGCGTCCTGGTGTCCGCTGCCTACCTGGTGGCAGATGACGCGGTCGATTTGCGCCGGTGTCCAGCCCAGTTCGTTCAGGAATACCTGCCAGGTCTGCTGGCCCAGCTGGACGCCGTATTTCAGGACCGACACGGCATCGGTGGCCATGTACTGCGTTTGCTGCAGGCCGTCGCTAGGCATCAGGCCCCAGCGGCACAGTTCGTGATGCTCGGGGGCGACCTGCGACACGGCGCCGAGCAGGCGATGGCCTGCTTTTCCATCCTTCGAATCGCCGGCAAAGGATCCATCCGTCAACAGCATCGCCACCGCACCCGAGCCGCCGGTGAAGGTGGCGAGCGCCTCGGCAAACTGATCCATGTTCACACCGCCCAGCACTCGGGCGAGCATGATCTCGTTGATCTCGCGCGCGCTTTCACAGGATACGACCAGGCCGGCGCGGATCTGCCCGAGTTCGATGCGGTTGGCGATTTCCAGCATCCCGTTGAGCACACCCAGACAGGCGTTGCTCAGGTCATAGACCGACGCGGCGCCTCTCACGCCGAGCGCATCGGCCACGGCACAGGCCGTGGCTGGCTCGAAATTCTCGCGGCAGACACCGGCGTAAATCACTACCCTGAGGTCGGCGGCCTGGACCGAGGTTTTTGCCAGCGCCTTGCGCGCGGCGGCGGTGGCGCCGGATGAGAGGCGCGCCTCGGGCTGCCACCAGCGGCGCTCGGCGATACCGGTCCATGCTTCGAGCTGGCCGGGATGGATATTCAGGCGCCGATACACTGGAGCGAGCCGCTCCTCCAGCTCTGCGGAGGTCACGACCTGAGGGCCCAGTTCGTATCCCAGGGCGGTGAGGAAAACGCGGTGGTATTTTGCAGGCACGAGGGCTTGGATCAGGCCACCACCCAGTTTTGCAGCGTAAGCCCGGGTACGCGGCTGAACTCACGCTGGTTATTAGTCACCAGCACGGCATCGATCTGGCGTGCGTGCGCGGCGATAAGAAGGTCGTAAGGGCCGATCGTTTTGCCGCTCGACTGTAAGTGCGCCTTGATCTCTCCGAAGTCTTGCGCCGCCGCGGCCGGGAAGTCGTCAACCTGGAGAAATTCAAGCAGACCTTCGAGTGCCGCCTTGTTCTGCGTCCGGAATTCTCCTTTCTCTATGCCAAATCTGAGCTCCGCCAGCGTGATGGCCGATAAGCGTACTTCGC
Source organism: Betaproteobacteria bacterium (assembly GCA_009693335.1). Classification (GTDB taxonomy): domain Bacteria; phylum Pseudomonadota; class Gammaproteobacteria; order Burkholderiales; family SG8-39; genus RBG-16-66-20. The sequence continues at coordinate 8,823 of SHXK01000015.1, forward strand.
CTGGCGAACGACCCGACATCCGGCGCGCGATTTTTTCGAAGCCTGGCTTGCGGTTCGCTAGGTAGACGAGGATGTTGGTGTCCAGCAGCCAGATCATTGCCACTTCCGCTTCTGATCCTTCGGCTGTTGCCGCTCCAATTTGCCCTTGAATTTGTTGACCGCCGCCATGACTCGCTCGTAGGTGATCTCCCTGGGAAGCAGCAACACCCCGCCGCCCGAACGCTGGATCAGCACCTCGTCGTCAGCAAAGCGGAACTCCTTGGGCAGCCGCACCGCCTGACTGTTGCCGTGCTTGAATATCTTGGCTGTTTTCATTAGCCACCCCGGAAGAATAGATACATAAAGTATATATATATTTATCCCTCAACGCACCAGTGCGTTCCTCACGAGGCTCAAACAGCGCAGCGGAGGGTGAAATCTTTCATGCCGTAGATGACGCGGCCATCCACTGAGAGATAACCATCGGCGCGCAGCAGGCGCTGGTTCTCATCCACCGCGGTGACGATCGCTTCGACGGTGACTTCGCAATCCGTGGGGATCACCTGCCCACGATAAATCCATTCGTGCCGTTCGTTGGTCACAACGCTATCGCAGGCTCCGTTCCCCCATCGCTCTACGGCGATGAATCTGAGCAGTTGCAGGAACGATTCCAGGCCGAGCGATCCGGGTACCACCGGATCCTGATGGAAGTGCGCCTTGAAAAACCATTCCTCCGGAGCGACGCGCCGCGTGGCGCGCAGGTAGCCCAGTCCCTTGGGCCCACCGTCCGCTAGCCAGCACACAATGCGATCAAGCAGGCGCAGTCGGCCGCCGGGAAACGGCGCGTCTGGCGGAAAATCCAACGCTTGGCCGCGCGCCAGTTCGCCCGCCGACGGCTGATAGCGCGCGGGGTCTTTCAGTCCTTCCTGTTTCAACAACGCGACCTTGGGAAAAAAGCCGAAAGTGGTGTCGCCTTGGTAGATCCGTGTGTGGCCAGCCAGTACCTCAAAGTCGAAGAACTGGAGGATCATGCCCGCGGAGCTGGAAGCGCGCGTCAGTTTTACCCGCACCGACAGCGTGCCGCTGGCGGGGCCCAGCCGCGCGAACTGCGTCGCGCTGCCGCCGAGATTGCGGAAGGACAAGTCGGTCTCGCTGCTCAGCGCCGAGCCCATGTAAGCAGCGAGCCAGCCACAGGGTTGCAGTGCGATTTCGAGCAGCACGGCGAATGGCATCTCGCTTTGGCGGTTGTCGGCGAAATACCACGCCTCCGGAGGTACGTCGTATTGGGCTTCACATTCGCCGCCGGGGAGTATTTTCCATGGTTCGGCGCGGATCTGCGTGATGCGATCGAGAAACTGGTAAGGCGGTCCTGGCAGGCGCGCGATGACGCGGCCGGCATCAAAAATCCGGTACGGCTCGCCGAACGCCTCGGAAGGCTTGCCGACCGCGAAGGCGAGAATGCGATCGGTGTCGAAAAGGGCTTTTTTCTTGCCGTGCGCTGGCGCCCTAGCGCCCCACAGCGCGCGGAAAGTTTCTTTGCTTGCGCCCGCGTAGCGCAGACTCATGCCGGAGATTTCCACGATCGGTTTGCCATCTGCGTAGATCAGCGCGTCGGCGATGACGTAGGGCTCGGGGCCGTAGCCGATCTCTTTGATGGAAACCTCGTAAGCCACCCGCTGCGTGGTGTCGAGCACCTGGCCGCGGCATTTCAACTGGCTGGCCACACCCGGCAACGGTTCCAGGACGGCTTCGCCTTCTTCCACGACCCAGCCCAGCCGCAGCAGGAACACCCGCAGCGTGTGCAGGCAGCATTCGAACATCAGCGTGCCCGGCATCACCCGATCGTCCACGAAGTGGCAGGTGAGGAACCAGTCGTCAGGATGAATGTCCGCTTCGCCGACCACGATACCCATGCCGAAGCGTCCGCCGCCCGGGTCAAGATGCGCGATGCGATGCACCAGTTTCATGCGTCCACCGGGCAGGGTGAGCGGTTTCGCGAGCGGCAGTCCGGCAAACGCGTCGCCAAAGCATCCGCTCAGATCTCCCGCGCGCAAGGCATCGAGCTGCTCGCCGGAGTAGCTCTCGATACCGATAGCGGTAAATTGTTCCCAGTCCGCCGCACGCTTGCCGGGCATCGGCTTTAGGTCAAGAGCGGTGCGCACGATGCCCTTGCCGGCAGCAAGCGCGTCATGGGAGAAGAAACCGGCGCAGCCATCGGTCATGGTGAGCAGCGGTGCGCCGCCCACCGTTGCCTCGAAGCCGAATCTGAACAGCCAGGTATCGCTCTGACGGAAGAAGCCTGCGATGTGAATGTCGTAGCGGATGATCGCGCCCGCGCCCGGCAGACCGCTGTGGAAGCAGACCTTGGCGTCGAGCAGGCGGTACATCGAACGACCACGCGTCTGCAAATCGATGCCGAGAAAACCGGACAGGAATAGGTCCGCCTGACCGGCTTCTACGGCGATGCAGGTCGGAATGCGTCCGCCATCGAGATACCACACGCTGGGGCGGATATCGTGCTCGGTCACCACGCGGCCGTGCGTCATCGACAGCGGCTCGCCGTCGATCTCCAGTATCCGGTCCACCAGCATCAGCGGTTCGTCGGGCAGGCGCACCCGGGTCGGGAAGGAATCGGCTTCGGCGAACTGAGGGCCGAGCACGCGACCGACGGAGCCGCGCGCGAATTCCAGGCAGGCTGCACGATCGAGGAAGCGGACCGGCAAGCGCCCCGGTGCGCGGGGCTGTGCACTGATTTCAGCTACCGCGACGCCGGTCGCAGCAGCGCCCGCCTGCATGGCAATGGCTTGCGTCAGCGTCTGCGTAAGATTCTGTGAAAACCTTAAATATGCTTCGTGCGCTTCGACGGTAGCGCGTTCCGTAGCGAGCATCGACTGGCGCAGCATGACGCTGAAATCGTCTGCGGGCGGTAGGCGCGCGGGTATCCCCGGTGCTATGAATGGCGCACCAGTGATGGCTACTGTGACGCACTTGCCCGCAGCTTGCGCCATGGCTGGGGGGGTGTCGCTGCCGCGTAGCCTGTCCAGGTTCAGCGGCACGCCCGCGGCGTGGAGTTCGCCCAGCGTGCGCAGAAAATGCGCGACTGGCTCTGGCCCGGCAACCGCGAGCGATCTGGCAAAGTGCGGGAGGCCCACCAGAATTTTGTCGATCATGCGGCTGCATGAATTGCCGGGACCAACTTCGATGAAGGTGCGCACGCCGGCGTCGTAAGCGGCGCGAATCACGCGCGGAAAATCGATGGTGTCCATGGCCTGGGCTTCAATGGCGTCGGCAGCGCTTTCCCGGTCCGGCACGTAGGCGCGGCCCCAGGCGCAACTGTAGAACTCAACGCCCACCGGCGGCGTGGTGTCGAAGTGGTGCAGCTCGCGGTAGGCCTGGCGTACCGGGTGCGCGAGTTCGCAATGCACCGTGCTGACGCCCTGCAGCGGGAACCAGTGACAGCCCAGCGCGGCGACCACCGCTGCGATCGCGTCGCGATTGCCGCCGATGACGCATTCGTCCGGCGTGTTCGAGATGAGGAGGTAGACGTGCTTGCGCTCGCCGATGGCGGTGCGCACGATTTGCGCCGAACGGTCGAGCATGCCGGCCACCCATTGCGGCCCACCCGCCAAGTCCCGCTCGAACAACGGCGAATTACGCAATCGATCCAGCATGGCATCGCGTTGCCGCCAGGCGCGCAGCGCCAGCAGCGCGGTGGACTCGCCCAAGCTGTAGCCGATCGCGGCGTCCGGCTTGATGCCGAAGTGCGTCGCCAGATCGGCCAGCATGGCGCCGAAGCTGACCTGGCCGCAAATCAGGGCGCGATGGTCCGAGAGCGTCTCCGCTGTCAATGGGCCGTTCCAGAATTTGTCCACGTGCAGCTGGCTGGCGAGCCGCGCATTTTCCTTGTCCTGCAGACGCAGGATTTCCGGCCACTGCAGCGCGAGTTCTCGGCCCATGTCGCTGAACTGGTTGCCTGAACCGGGAAACACGAAAGCGATGCGGCCGGCAGAGGGCCGGTTTGGCGCAGTGGCGGGAAGTTGAATTCTTGGCAACGAACGCGACGCCGGACTTCCGTTCTCCACGCCTTCAAGCACAACTTCAACGCAATCTCCTGCCACGCCCGCCACGCTCGTCGAGCGCACGCTGGCGCGGCGCGGACCGTCGGCACGATCGCGCAGCCAATAGCGCGCTGCGCCGCCGTCACCTGCGGGAATCACTTCATGGTGGAGGCAGAGGCTGGCCTTGACGAATGAAACCAATCCGGAAGCAGCGCCGGTGTGCCCCACATCGGCAGCCGCCGCGTCGATGCGTGCTGTTCCGGGGATTCCGGGGATGCCAGCGGCATCAACGTCGCGGATGACGGCGTAAATACGATCCCCATCACGCAAGGCATCGTCGAGGCGCTTGAGTACGATACAGGCGGCGCCTTCACCCGGAATTCCCCCTTCGCCTTGGCTATCGGTGGTCAGCAGCGCGCGCAAATCCCCATTCATATCCACGGCGCCGGCGAGTGCGACATCGAGTTCGCGTTTCTGCAGCGCGTGCACGGCCACCTGCAGCGCGCGCAAGCCGGAGGTTTCCTCGCTGGCAATGCTGTGACTTGGACCGCCGATGTGGAACTCGCGCGCGATACGGCTGGCGACTATGCCCCCCAGTGCGCCCAGCGTCCGGTCGGCGGTCAGAGGCGGGCCCGCGGCGTCCACCAGGTGCGCCATCCACTGCTTGGCTTCACTGCTGTCGCTAACGAGACCTGCCCGGTGCGCCCACGCGGCGGCGCGTTGCTTGATGGCCCAGCGAAAATGGAAGTCGGTGGCGCGCAAGTCGAGGCCGAGACCGATGAACACGCCGCTACGCGACGGGGTTAGCTTCGGGTTGCGCGCGTCGTCGAGCGCCGATTTCGCCACCTCGAGCATGAGCAGCTGCTGCGGCAGCATCTCGGCCAGTTCACGCGGCGCAATATGAAAGCGCTCGAGCGGAATCGACAGATCTTCAAGAAAATACCCCGAAAAACCACGGCCCCATACGCGTTGAATCTCTGCGCTGCTCAGCCCGCGCCACTCCTTTCGTTCTGCCGGCGCTACCCCGTCGCCATATAACACCCGCTGTTGGAAAGCCTCCAGGTCGGGCCAGCGGCCCACGCGCGTGGCCATGCCGACCACGGCAACGGCAACGGGTTCGGCTGGCGGGATCGGCGGCACGCTGTGCGCGCTGGTCTGTACGCAGTGCGTGTTGCTTTCACCCAGCCACTCCTCGACCAGCAAGTGGGCGTTGATGCCGCCGAAGCCGAAGCCATTGATCGCCGCTCGGCGCGGGACATTGGCGGCGCGGCGTTGCCACGGACGACTCTCCTTGAGGATCGTGAAAGGGCTGCCCTGCAGTCGCACTTTCTCGGATGGCTGCTCAAAGTTTGCCACCGGAGGTAGCGTGCCGTGCTGCATCGCCAACAGCGTCTTGATCAGCCCTGCGCTGCCCGCCGCCGTCAGCAGATGGCCAATGTTCGATTTCACCGCGCTCAATACGCATTGCGCATCTCGCCACTGGCCGGCCTCCCAGAGCCGGGACAGGCTCTCGAACTCGACCGCATCGCCGACCGGCGTTCCGGTGGCATGGCACTCGATCAAATCCACCATTTGCGGCGTCCAGCCGGCTTGCGCATAGGCCATCCGCAAAGCGCGCAACTGGCCCTCGGAACTCGGCGACAGCAGCTTGCCCTCGAGGTCGTTGGACAGGCCGGCGCCACGAATCAGCGCCAGTATCCGGTCGCCATCGCGCAGGGCATCTTGCAGCCGTTTCAGCACCACCACGCCTGCGCCTTCGCCAACCAGGAGGCCGTCGGCTTGGCGGTCGAAAGGCGCGCAGCGTCCGCTCGGGGAAAGCGCGCGCAACTGCGAAAAGCCCATCTGCGTGTAGAGCGAGTCGGGTCGCGACAGGCCGCCGGCCAGCATGGCGCTGGCGCGATGGGCATGCAATTCGTCGCAGGCCAGCTTCACGGCGTAGAGCGACGACGCGCAGGCAGCATCGAGCGTGTAGCAAGCGCCGCCCAGACCGAGCGCTTGGGCGAGCAAAGCGGCCGGCAGGCCGGTGACGTAGCGGTTCAGCGGGTTGCTGACTAGCGAGGATTTCTTTGGTGCGTCGCCAAATACTTTTTGTTCGAACAAGGGCGTAAGGATTTCGTCAGCCAGCGCTGAAGCACCCGCGGTAGGCAGAGCGATGTTGCCGAGAACGATGCCAATCTCGCTGCGTTTCAGGTTGCCGGTGCGGGCCTCCGCAAACGCGGCTTGCCCGGCCCGCATGAGGAGTTGAAACATCGGATCGAGCTCCCCGGCCAGCGACGGATCCTCGATGAAAAAGCCGCGATTGGTGAGGACCGTGTCCGGTGCGCCCGGGGTGGCGCTGTGGATGGCTGCGGGATCGAGCAGCCAGCGGCCCACTGGCGCCGGGCGGCAGCTGTCATGGCCCTGCTCGATCAAGCGCCAGAAGTCAGCGAGCGAGGAGGCGCCGGGAAAAACACCGCCCATGCCGACGATGGCGATGGGCTCGGGGAAGCCGGCGTTGCCGCGGTCGGCGGACGGCTCGGAGTTACTTTTCAAGCCCCAGCCGGTTCAAGCGGAAGGCGTCGCGCAGCGTGGCGTCCATGACGAACTCGCAGTCTTCCGCGGAAGCGAGCAAATTGCCCTGGCGGTCGAAAAACTGGATCGTCGCCACGGCGATGGCGCTGATGCCCAGGGCCACCGCGATGACGGCGCGACAGCCGCCTTTCGGAAACACCGGGACGAACTGGCGGTAGCGGCCCAGAGCACTCGGTAGGGACGGCGCACCGCGGTGCGCCGAGCTCCACAGAATCATCATCTGGAAAGCGCTGTCCAGGGCGAGCGGGTCGGCGATCCAGGTGCCGCGCAGCGGATGGGTCATCCACTTGATGGGAGCGGAGGCTGCTTTGAGGATGGCGGCGACGCCCCGCTCGGCTAAGCCTTCAACGCGCTCGATGCCGTGCAATGCCGCGCCGTGGAACAGTACCCCAAGCGCGTAGGCATCGGCGAAGCCGCCGCCGGGGATGTTGACCACCGTGGGTTCCGGTGCGTTGGGAAGGTGCTCTGTCGTCAGCAACACGTCGGCCTGCGCGTGCAGCAGCTCGCGTCCGCCCGTCTGGCTGGTCATGCGCACCGGCACCACATGCAAGTTGTCGCGCAGCGTGGTGGCGGCGGTGCGCAGGCTCACGGTCACGGATTGCCGGGCTTGGAGCACGATGCCCTTGAGCACCTTGAAATGGTCCAGGCCATGAAAGGTCATTCCCGGATTGCTGTGCAGCGCGGCTTGCGCCAGCCACTCGACCATCAGCGCGGCGGGCAGCACGGCACGACCGTTGAAAACGTGGGATTCGAGGCAGGGTAACGCCTCGACGCTGACTTCGCGTACGAAAGCAAGACTATCCACGGGGACGGGCGATTCAAGCCGCGCCGGGATAGTGCCGATTCCTGGAGAGGGGGCAAGCGCAAGTACTTCAACCACGCCTTTTTCAGCCGAACAAAGTTCCTGGAGGAGAAATTCCGCGCCTGCCGCTGGCTCGATAAGGCCGATGCCTTCTTGGGCGAAGAGCTTGCGCACCCCCGGTGTCGCCATGCCGCCATTCCACGGGCCCCAGTTGACCGAAACTACGCGGCAATCAGGACGGCGGCGCGACTCCATCTGGGCAAGTTTGTTCAAGACTTCATTGGCGGCGGCGTAGTCCGCCTGGCCAACGCGCCCGAAACGGCCGCTGTAAGACGAGAATAGCGCGATCACCTTCAACTCTTCCTGCGCCAGCGCAGTGAGCAGATTGCGCAGACCCGTTACCTTGGTGCCGTAGACCAGGTCGAACTGTTCTTCGGTCTTATCTTCAATGCGACGGTCGGCGAGTACGCCCGCGCCGTGCACCAGGCCACGAATCGCGCCGTGGCGCTGCCGGACCTCTGTGAGGATGCGCGCCAGCGCCGCGTTGTCGCGTACATCGACCGAGTGATAGTAGGTCTGTGCGCCGGCGGCTTCGAGACGACCGAGCTGGGCGCGGATTTCGCGCCTGGCGAGCACCTCCCGGCATTCCGCCGCCACCACCTTTGGCGAGCCGCCGCCTTTCTTCCGGTCGAACAAGGCTTGCTTGATCCCGGCTTCTGTCTGCAGGTCTTGCAGCCAGGCAGGCTCGCTGTCACCCAGCTCGCTACGGCCCAGCAATACTAGCTTCGGCCGCCAGGCGCGGGCGAGCGCCAGCGCTGCGTCGCCGGTGATGCCGCGGGCGCCGCCGGAGACGACCAGCACCTCGCCCTCAGACAGCGGCGGTTCAGCGCCGAATCGCTCAATGGTAGCGACGGAAACTTCAAGCGCGACACGGCCGTTCCCCGACAAGCCGACTTCGACGGGGCCGACGCGGAACATTTCAGTAACGATCTGCTCTGCGGCAGCGTCGGCGTCAGTGGATTCCGGGTCGAGGTCGAGCGCCTTGCAATGGACTTGCGGCCATTCGTGGCGCGCGGTTTTTACCAGCCCTGCGAGGCCGCCGCTGACAGGGTCGCCTTTGCTATTCAAGTCACCGAAGCCAAAAGCGCCGTCGAGTCGGGAGACTGTGGTGAGAATCGCAGCGCCCTCGCCGCCGGCCTTGCGCAGCGCTGGCCCGGCCCGTTGAATGAGGCGGAAGGCCTGCTGGAGAAAGGCAGCGTGGCTGCCGCCGGCAGGCGAGAGGATCACTAGCGCGGCGAGCGTATCGGCACGGCTGCCGGAAAAACCCTGACGCAAGTCGCCGCGATGAACCATCAAGCGCCGCGCGCGTAGCCGTTCCTCGAGGCGCATGCAAAGCTCGGAGCCATCATCGGTCAGCCAGACCTGCGCGCCGACCGGCAGACTGAGTGTGTCCCGGCGGTCGTCGCGGGAGAGTGCGACGGGCCTGACGATTTGCCGCAGCACTGCGGGCAGCACCTCTGGATGCGATGGTTCCGGCGCCGCGGTTTGCTCCCTAGGCGCAGCGGAAGCAGCCGCAACCAGGACCGGTTCCGCGGGCTGGCCGGCGAGGAAATCGACGATTTGCTGCAAGGTCCGCAGCGTACCGAGATCTTCGGGTTTGATTTCGGGTGAGTCCGGCAGCTTGCCACGCAGCGCCGCCATGATCTCGACGCGCTTGATGGAGTCGATGCCCAGGTCGGCGTCCATGCCCATGCCCAGATTCAGCATCTCGATCGGGTAACCGGTTTTCTCCGCCACCACGGTGAGCAAGGTCTCGCTGATATTGATGGCGCCAGCGCCATGATGGATGACGCCAGCGTCATGCTTGATGACGCCCGCGTCATGGTGGGAGACGTCGGCATCAGAGGCGGCTGACGCGGCTGTCGCCGGAGCGCCGCTGGCGAGGAAGGCGACAACCTGTTCCAGCGTTTGCAGCGAGCCCAGATGCTCGGGTTTGATTTCCGGCGCTGCGGGCAAGCGTGTACGCAACCCAGCCATGATTTCAACGCGCTTGATGGAGTCGATGCCCAGGTCGGCGTCCATGCCCATGCCCAGATTCAGCATTTCGACCGGGTAACCGGTTTTCTCGCACACGACTTCAAGAACGGCATGCTCGAATTCGGCACGCCCGGGCGCCGGAGCGGGCGGGATAGGCGTTGCCGCAGCCAGCGAAATCGGAACCTGAGCCGGAACTTGAACTTGAACCTGAACCTGAGCCTGAGCCGCAAGAGGGGCCGGCGCTGCAAGCAGCCGCGGGATCGCGTTGCCGCTGCGCATTTCAAGCAGGGATTGAATGCTGCGCCGGGCGGATTCCTGGCCTTCGAGGAACTGCTTGTGCAGCTGCGCGGTCTGCTCCTGCAAGCGCTGCAGCGCGAGGATGCCGTCCTGCGTCGCCCGCAAGACCGCGGGCATTTCAACAGACGTAGGACGTGGCGCCACAGGTGGGCGCGGCGTGGTGGGGGCCCGGTAGTTGGCGCCGGAAAGCGGGAAGGCCAAGGCCGGCTTGCTTGCATTCACCTCGACCGGGAGTGGCGCGTTTTCCCATTTCGCCAACTTGACGTCATGTCCCAGCGAGGCGAGCCGCGCCAGCGCCAGCGCCAGATCGAAGATGCCGGAGCGCTTGCCCTTGGAGGCGTCGAGTGCGATGGTCTCCACCTCGCGGCCGGGCAGGATGGATTGCACCAGGTCGCTCAACACATGGCCGGGCCCAACCTCGATGAAGGTCTGCACGCCGTCCGCATGCATGGCTAGCACCTGCTCCATGAAGTTCACCGGCCGGACGATTTGATTGGCGAGGACTTCGCGCGCCTGCTTGGCGCTCCCGGGGTATTCGCGGCCCGTGGCATTGGCATACACCGGCATGCGGCCATGGTCGAAGGCAATGCCTTCGAGCGCCTCGGCAAACGGCGCGCGCGCATCGGCCACCAGCGGGCTGTGAAATGCCGCTGACACCTGCAGCATGCGGCTGCGAATGGCGCGCTTGGTCAGATTGGCGAACGCGCGCTTGATCTGCTCAAGCGGGCCGGAAAGAACATATTGCGTGGGTGAATTGCGGTTCGCGACCACCAGCTGACCGTCGTCTTCGCGCAGGAAGCCCAACACCGCCGCCTCGTCCGCTTGCACGGCGAGCATCGCGCCCCGGTCGCCACTGCTATTGTGGCCGGCCATCAGGCGGCCGCGCAGATTGGAAAGTTGATGCAGTGCCGCCGGCGCGATCCGTCCCGTGCAGCACAATGCCAGCAGTTCACCGTAGCTGTGACCGCAAGCGGCTTGCGCGGCGACCCCGAAATAATCGAGCACTTGGTACGCGCCCATGCCCACTGCACCGAGCGCGGGCTGCGCCAGGTCCGTTGCTTTGAGCACCTCTTCTTGCTCGCGGCGGGCCTCGTCGGAGAAAACCGGGTGCGGATAGATAAAGTCACTAAGGCGCTGCGTGCCGTTCCCGCTAAGGCGCTGCGTGCCGTTCACACCAAGGCGTTGTGCGTCGCTGCCCACATGCTCGCGCGCGAAGACCTCGTCGGCTTCGGCCAGCGCCGCCATCATGCCGGGAAACTGACAGGCAAGGTCGCGCAGCATCCCCGGGTATTGCGAGCCTTGTCCGGGGAACAGCGCACCGAGCTTGCCGTGCCGTTTGCCGGAACCGAAGGCGATGCCCGCCGGTGCGGTCCAGGAAGTTCTGTCGGGATTTTTTTCCAGCATCTTCAGCGCAGCGTCTTTCAGGCTCGCGCGGTCGGACTCCCTGGCGACGATGATGAGCAGGCGGAAAGCCGCGTGGCACTGGAACTGCTGGCGCGACTGGTGTGCTACGCGCCTGAACTCCAGCCAGGAAGTGTCCGTCCGCTGCGCGCTTAACTGGGTCTTCAGATCTTCCAGCCGCTCGGCGCCCAAGGCCAGAATCTCGAGGTCGCCGTCCCAGTCCACGGCGGGCTTCATGGCGCCATGCTCTTCCAGAACGCAATGAAAGTTGGTGCCGCCAAAACCGAAGGCGCTGACGCCGGCGCGGCGAGGATGTTTCGCGGCGGGCAGCCACGGGCGCTTGTGGGTGTTGAGATAAAACGGCGAGCGACCCGGCGCAGCTTCTTCGAGGGGTTGGGCGATCTTGATGGTGGGTGGCAGGACCTTCTGGTGCAGGGCCAGCGTTGCCTTGATGATGCCGGCCACGCCAGCCGCCGCCTTGGTGTGGCCGATCTGCGATTTCACTGAGCCCAGCGCGCACCAGGCGCTGGCCGGCGCCGTGGATTGGAACACCTCGATCAACGAGGACAGTTCCGTCGCGTCGCCGACTTTAGTGCCGGTGCCGTGCGCTTCGATAAGGCCGATGGTCTCGGGCGCAGTGCCGGCATCCGCATAGGCGCGCTGCAGCGCGAGTTTTTGGCCGCTGGCGCGCGGCGCATAAATCGCGCTGCTGCGCCCGTCGCTGGAAGAACCGATGCCTTTGAGCACCGCATAAATGCGGTCGCCGTCACGCTCGGCATCCGCCAGGCGCTTGAGCACCAGCACGCCGAGTCCTTCGCCGAGCACCGTGCCGTCGCAGTCGCGGTCGAATGGCTTCGCCTCCCCCGTTGGCGAGAGCGCCGGGGTCTTGCTGAAGCACATGTACATGAAGATGTCGTTGAAGGTGTCCACGCCACCGGTGATGACCATGTCCGAACGGCCGGTGCTGAGCTCTAGACCCGCGAGGTGGATCGCCGCCAGCGAACTGGCACACGCGGCGTCGACGACGCAATTGGTTCCGCCCAGGTCGAGACGGTTGGCAATGCGGCCGGCCGCGACATTGCCGAGCAAGCCCGGAAAGGAATTCTCCTGCCAGCTGACGTAGGAATCCGAAATGCGCTGCACCACGTCTTCGGCCACCGCGCCCTCGACGCCGGCTTGCTTGAGTGCTTTTCGCCAGATCGGATGGCCAAGCCGCGCGCCGAGCGGAATCACTAATTCCAACGCACCGGTGACGCCGAGGATGATGCTGGTGCGCGTACGATCAAATGGGCGACCCGCAGTCGTCTCCGCAGTGGTCCCCGCAGTTGTCCCTACAGTACTGCCGGCGGCGTAGCCGGCATCGGCCAAGGCCCGTTGCGCCGCGACCAGACTGAGTAGTTGTGAGGTGTCCGTTGCTTCGATGTCTTTCGGCGCAATGCCGAACTCCATCGGGTTGAAATTCACCGGCGACAAAAACCCGCCACTCTGCGCGTAAGTGCGATCCGGGGATTTCGGGTCAGCGTCGAAATAGTCGGCGGCATTCCAGTGCGAGTCGGCGGGAACGGGCGTGATGGCATTCACGCCGTTCTTGATATTTGCCCAATAGGTCTGCAGGTCATCCGCCTTGGGAAACAGGCAGCTGATGCCGACGATGGCCAGCGGACAGGAATTGTTGCTCATCTCTCAGTGCTCAAGTATTCAAGGCGTCATGCATCCAAAACCGCACGCAGGGCATCGGGTTCCATCGGCTGCCCACCCCAGGCGTCCACCGGTAGGTGCCTGCCCTCGGCGCGGAGGTACTGTCGGTGCAACTGCATGGCCGCGCCGTAGAGCAGGTTTTGCGCGACCACCACCACGCGGCGGTTCTCCGGTTTTTCGAGGAAGGTGCCGCGCGTCCATTCGTTGAAAGCCCCCATCGCCGGACCGCACCAGACCTGGTAATCCATCGCCCGCGAGGGCTCGCCGGCATTCGCCCAACGCGAACTCAAGCCGAGGTAGCTGCGGAACACGAGCGCCATCCGGTGTTTCGGGTCGCGCTCGGCGCGCTCCACTTGTCCGGGATCGTGCTGGAGGAAATACTGCCGTGTGCTGCGCCAGGCTTCCTCGAGGGTGGTGCGAAGAAGTTGCTTTTCAATGAATGCCTTATCCCCTTCCGGCAAAGCTTCCAAGCCCGGATGCGCCCGGTACAGATCATACAGCCTGGCCGCTCGCATGGGGAACATGGTGCCCCGTTTGAGCACCTGCACCCGCACCCCCATTTCGAACATGTCCGCCGCTGGCGCCATGGCGATGTCCGCTTGTTCGGCCTGCGCGAGCATCTGCCGTACGGCCGCCGAACTGCCTGACTCGACGCAGGCCTGGTTCACCGTGCCGGTGAGGACGTAAGCGGCGCCCATCGCAAATGCTGCCGCTAGTCCCGCCGGGGTCGACAAGCCGCCCGCCGCGCCCACGCGCAACTGCTGCGCGTAGCCATTGTTATTCTGTATCCGGTCGCGCAGCGCCAGCAGGGTCGGCAGCAGGGTCACCAGGGGGCGATTGTCGGTGTGGCCGCCTGAATCGGCTTCCGCCGTCAGGTCTTGCGCCATCGGTATGCTGGCCGCCAGCAAGGCCTGCTCAGCTGTGATTTCGTTCTTGCGCACGAGCTCGTTGAGAAACTCCTGCGGCGGAGGGGAAAAGAACTGTGTGGCAACTTCGACCCGCGAGACCTTGGCGATGATGCGGTTGGGCGTGACGATGCGGCCCTGCGCGTCGCGCATGATGCCGCTGACCCGATAGCGCACCACCGGCAGCGTGAGCCGCAGATAAGCCGAAGCTTCTACCAGCCGGATTTCGCGCCGCAGGTAGAGCTGGACCACGGCCGCTTCGAGCTCAGGCTCATTCGGGCTGTGTATCAAATTGAAGCCGTAGGGCGCACCGGGAATCGCGCGGGCCAGCTCGTCAATCGCTGACTCGATCTGCTCCAGGCTGAGGCCCGCAGCGCCGAAGAAAGCGAGCATTCCTGCACGCGCCATCTCCCCGACCAGCAGGGTGGAGGCGATGCCATTGGCCATCGCGCCCGCCACATACGCGTAGCGCAGGCGATGGTCCAGGCGGAAGGATTCGTCCCCCAGTTTTTCCGGTTTCAGCGCCGGCATGCGCAGAGCTGCGTTCATCCCGCGGCTCGTGCCGCCCCGCTGGCGATCATCTGCTCGATCGCGGCGTCAGCGAGTCCGGCCTCGCGCAGCACCTCGCGCGTGTGTTCGCCCAGGCGCGGGGCATGGTGGCGGTACTCGGGCGCCGACTCGGACCATTCCGAGGGCACTGCCATGGAGCGGATGCGACCCTCGCTCGGGTGCTCGACCTCGTCAAAGTAACTGAGCGAGGCGAGGTGGGGATCCTCGAAAATATCCTCCAGGCTGTTCATACGCTGTACCGGGATATCCGCGGCGTCCAGCGCGGCAATCCACTCGGCGGTGCTGCGCTGCTTCATCTGGGCTGCCATCAAGGCATTAGCGCTATCGAAACTGCGGCTGCGCGCTTCCTGGGTAGCGAACTTCGGATCGGCGAGCAGTTCGGGACGCCCGATCAGGTCGAAGAAGGCGCGCCACTGTTTGTCGTTGTAGACCAGCACGCAGATATAGCCGTCGCTGGTCTCGTAGGGCCGGCGTTCCTTGGACAGCATCCGGCCGTAGCCGGGCGCACCGATCGGTGGCAGGTAGGTGTAGCCGCCCATGTGCTCGCCCATGACGGTCTGCAGCAGGCTTTCGAACATCGGCACGTCGACGCGCTGGCCGCAGCCGCTCTTCTCGCGCCAGTAGAGCGCGGCACACACCGCGTTGACGATGTGCAGGCCGACTGAGCGGTCAGCCAGCGTCGCTGGTGCGTAGCGCGGCGATGCGGCGCCGGCTTTGTGCAGCAGCCAGGGCAGCCCTACGGCCCCTTGAATCAGGTCGTCGTAAGCGGCCTTGGCCGCATAAGGCCCGCGCTGGGAATAGCCAAAAGCGCCCACATAGAGGAGTCTCGGGTTTACCGCGCGCACCTCCTCGTAGGAGAGCCGCAAACGCGCCATCGCCTGCGGCCGGATGTTGTAGACCAGCACATCCGCATTCTTGGCGATCGCCAGGCAGGCGCTGCGTCCGGCGTCCTGCTTGAGATCCAGCGCCACCGAGCGTTTGTTGCGGTTGGCATTCATGAAGATGTGCCCCATGCCCTTGGAGCGCATCGGCGCGTTGTGGCGCGTTAGGTCGCCCTCGGGCGGCTCGAGTTTGACCACGTCGGCGCCAAAATCCGCCAGGATCTGCGTGGCGTAGGGGCCCATCACCACCGTGGTGAGATCGAGGACCCGAACGCCGTGCAGCGGGCCGCTCATTCAGGAATTCAGCTTCGCCAGCAGTTCCCGTGTTTTGGCTGGGTCGGATTGGCGCAGGATGCGCCGTGCCAGCGGCTGCGCTGTGGCCAGGTTGGTACGCAGCACCCGTTCCTTGATGGCCAGCAACTGCTGCGCGTGCATCGAAAAATTACGCAGGCCGAAGCCCAGCAACAGGCGGGTGAAAGTCGGCTCACCGGCCATTTCGCCGCACACCGCGATCGGCGTGCCGCCGCGGTTGGCGGCCTGGATGGTGTGCGCAATCAGGTGCAGCACCGCCGGATGCAGCGGGTCGTAGAGATGCGCGACGGCGTCGTCGGTGCGATCAATGGCGAGCGTGTACTGGATCAGGTCGTTGGTGCCGATGGACAGGAAATCCAGCCGCCGCATGAACATCGGCAGCGCCAGCGCCGCCGCCGGCACCTCGATCATGCCGCCGACTTCGACCGCGCCATCGTAGCCGAACCCCTTGTCGTCCAGCTGCTGCTTGGCCTGCTTGAGCAGGCTTAGCGACTGATCGATTTCGTGCGCGTGCGCCAGCATCGGCAGCATGATCTTCACGCGCCCGTACTTGGTGGCGCGCAGGATCGCGCGCAGCTGTACGAGGAACAACTGGGGTTCCGCGAGGCAGTAGCGGATGGCGCGCAGACCCAGGGCCGGGTTGGGCATCTCCACGGGCTCGCTCTCCGATAGCGCCTTGTCGGCGCCCAGATCGAGCGTGCGTATCACCACCGGGCGGCCGTCCATGGCTTTGGCTACTTCGCGGTAAGCCTCGAACTGCTCTTCCTCGCTAGGCAGGATCTTCCGGTTCATGAACAAAAACTCGGTGCGGAACAGACCCACGCCTTGCGCGCCGAACTCCTGGACATCGCCCAAGTCCTGGGGCAGCTCGATGTTGGCAAACAGTTCGACCGGTGTGCCGTCCAGCGTCGCCGAGGGCGTGGACTTGAGGCGCTTCAACTTCTGCCGCTCCAAGCCGTGCTGCGACTGGCGCAACCGGTATTCGCCCAGCACCACCGGATCCGGGTCCACCACCAACACCCCCTGGATGCCGTCCACGATCACCACGTCGTTCTCGCGGATCATCTGGCGCGCGTGGTGCAAGCCCACCAGCGCCGGGATGTTTAGGCTGCGTGCGACGATGGCGGTGTGCGAGGTCACGCCACCGACATCGGTGACGAAGCCGCCGAACTTGTGGCGCTTGAAGAGAATCATGTCCGCCGGCGACAGGTCGTGCGCCACCACGATCAGGTCGCCTTCGGCTGAAGACGGGGGCTGGGGCATGGCATCGCTACCGGCGAGCGCCTTGAGCACCCGCTCCACTACCTGCTCAATGTCCTGGCGCCGCTCGCGCAGGTAGGGATCCTCGATCTCCTCGAACTGCGCCACCAGCTTCTCCATCTGCTGCACCAGCGCCCATTCGGCGTTGGTGCGCCGCTCGCGGATCAGATCCCGCGGCGCGTGCGAGAGCGAGGAATCGGCGAGGATCATGCGGTGCAGATTGATGAAAGCGCCGAACTCGGTTGGCGCGTCACCGGTCATCTGGCTTTCGAGCGCCGACAATTCCTGGCGCGCACGCGCGATCGCGGCATCGAACCT
Source organism: Betaproteobacteria bacterium (assembly GCA_009693335.1). Classification (GTDB taxonomy): domain Bacteria; phylum Pseudomonadota; class Gammaproteobacteria; order Burkholderiales; family SG8-39; genus RBG-16-66-20. The sequence goes on from SHXK01000015.1 coordinate 25,912, forward strand.
GAGGATCTCGGTGTCTACCGCGGCTTCGGCGATTTCGTAGTGTGCGGCTTCCAGCCGGGCGCTTGATACCAGGTGCGCATGACCGATGGTGATGCCGGCGGACACGGCAATGCCATGCAGCACGAAGTTCACTTACTCCCCCTCGTCGAACTTATCCGCGATCAGTTTTTGCAGGGCGGCCAGCGCCGCTTCCGCGTCCTCGCCTTCTGTGTCTATGGTGATCAGGGCGTCTTTGCCGGCGGCGAGCATCATCACCCCCATGATGCTCTTGGCGTTCACCCTGCGGCCATTGCGCGACAGCCAGACCTCGCATGGGTAGCTGCTCGCCACCTGCGTCAGCTTGGCCGAAGCCCTGGCGTGCAGGCCAAGCTTGTTGATGATCTGTATTTCAGCGTGCGCCATGACGGGAATTAGTGATCCTTGCCGCAGGAATCCATATTCATGTGTACCACGCCCTCGGCGCCGCCCGAAAGCGCTTTCTCGAGCGTGACCGCGAGGCTCTGGTTGCGGTAGGTCAGGGCGCGCACCAGCATCGGCAGATTGACGCCCGCGATCCCTTCGACGCGGCCGGGTTGCAGCAGCTTGAGGGCGATGTTGCTCGGAGTGGCGCCATAGATGTCGGTCAGTACCAGTACCCCGTCACCTTCGTCCAGTTGGCGCACCAAGTCCATCGCCTGCGGCAGGATCGCTTCCGGGTCGTCGTGGATGGTGACGCCGACCTGGCGCACCCGCAAAGGCCGTTTGCCGAGCACGTGGCTCGCCGAATGGATCAGCGCCTCGCCGAAGGCGCCGTGGGCGACAATCAGGATGCCGATCATAGGGGGGATTTCTTCAATTCCGCCTCCAGCGCGTCGAGCAGCATGGCCGAAACGTCGAAACCGGTCTGGTCCTGGATTTCGCGAAAACAGGTCGGGCTGGTGACGTTCACCTCTGTGAGGTGATTGCCGATCACGTCCAGCCCGACGAGCAGCAGTCCCCGGGCGGCGAGCACCGGCCCGAGCGTCGCGGCGATCCGCTGGTCCTGCGCCGACAGTGGTTGTGCAACCCCGCGGCCGCCGGCGGCCAGATTGGCGCGTGATTCGCCTGCTTTGGCGATGCGCGCGAGTGCGTGGGGCACGGGCTTACCGCCGATCAGCAGGATGCGTTTGTCGCCGTCCTTGATCGCTGGCAGGTAGCGCTGCGCCATGATCGTGCGCGCGCCGCCCTGCACCATCGTTTCCACGATCACATTGCGGTTGGGGTCGTCCACCCGCACGCGGAAGATGCTTTCGCCGCCCATGCCGTCCAGGCGCTTCACGATCACGTCGCGCTGCGCATCGATGAAGGCCTGCACCCGTGTCTGGTCGCTGGTCACCAGCGTCGGCGCCACGAACTGCGGGAACTCCAGGATGCCGAGTTTTTCGTTGTGGTCACGCACCGCGGCGGGCTGGTTGAACACGCGGGCGCCGTCGCGCTCGGCCTGCGACAGCAGCCAGCTGGCGCTCAGATATTCCAGATCGAAGGGCGGATCCTTGCGGTTGAGCACCGCATCGAAGGATGCCAGCGCGAGCGGCGTTGCCTCTTCCCCCTCTACCTGGTACCAGGCCTCGTCGTTGGCGGTGAGCGACAGGCGCCGCACGCGCGCCAAGACCTGGCCCTGCCAGTGCAGCTCGCCTTGCTGGCAGAAGAAAATCTGATGGCCGCGTGCCTGCGCAGCGCGCATGATCGCGACGCTCGTATCCTTGTAGGCTTTAAGCGTATCCAGGGGGTCGAGGACGAAAAGCAGCTTCACGCTTGGTGCGATCCGAGTCGGCTCTATTCCGGGGACGGCGCGCAGGCCGCCAGGGGCTACTTCTTCTTTTCAGCAACCGCGGGTTTCGCCGCGGGTTCCTTCAGGTTGCCGCCCGCCTGATTGGCCATGAAGACCACTGCCCGGGCCAGTTCCTGGTCGCTGAGCTTGGTGCCGGCGCGTGCCGCCATCATGCCCTTGCCTTTGATCACCGATTGCAGCAAGCCGTTGGTGCCGAGTTTCAGGCGCCCCGCCCAAGCCGCTTTGTCGCCGAGTTTGGGGGCGTTGGCGATCCCTGCCTGATGGCAGCCGGCGCAGACTTCCTTGGTGATTTGTTCGCCGGTGCGCAGTGCGTCGGTGGCAGCGCCGAATTCGACCCTGCCGATTGGCTGGATGCGCGCGCTTACCGCCTCTGGGAAGAGTGCTGCCGGGTCCACGCGGGGGCGGCTCAGCACCAACTGCACCGTCAATACGATGCCGATGATCGGCACTACGAAAGCAAGCAATACCACCGTCAGCAGTTGCTGCGGCGTCTTGATGAAGGAGGAATGATGATGCTCAGCCATGCAGGTGTCCCGTAATTATTGTGCTGGTAAAATGTTGATTTTAGCGCGAAAACCGTAGTTTCGGCACACCGAAATCTCAGTACAGCGCCCGTAGCTCAGCGGATTAGAGTATTGGCCTCCGAAGCCAAGGGTCGTGGGTTCGAATCCCGCCGGGCGCGCCAGACAGGTACGGAGCTGGGCACTTCACCCAGCTCCATTTTTTTGAGCATCGCCAGTGAATCGGCGAGCTTGCTGTAGCTACCACGGCGGCGTGCGTCAACCGGTCTAGATAATTGTCGCTCGCCACCGGAATACGCAACGGACGCCGCTCGCCTGGCTGGTTATTCCTTGGCTACGGTGAATTGCGCGGGCAGCCTGCCGTCCGGCCTGAGTATCGCCCGTTCGGTAAGCAG
>SHXK01000119.1 GCA_009693335.1 Betaproteobacteria bacterium
GGAATGGCGGCGATGCTCCATTCGGTGGCGTCACGCCCGAGGCGCCAGGTGGCGAGCGGTCTGCCGAAACCAACCGAAAACCGCAGCACCCGCACCTTGCACAAACGGGCAGCAAGATAGTGGCCGTATTCATGCACCACGATCAGCACGCTCAGCGCCACGATGAACGAGAGCACGGTATGCAGAAAGTTCATGGGGCCTTGCCCATCAGCAGCGCGACACTTTGCGCAGCGGCACGGCGTGCACCCCGATCCGCTTCGAGCACCGTTGCCAGACCATCAACCTGGGTCGCGGGGGTCCGCTCTAGCGCTTGTTCGATAACCTGCGGAATCGCGGTATAGCGCAGCTTGCCCTCCAGGAAAGCAGCGACCGCCACTTCATTGGCTGCGTTCAGCACCGCCGGTGCAGTGCCACCGTCGCGCAGCGCCGCATAGGCGAGTCCGAGGCATGGAAAGCGCTGCGCATCCGGACGCTCGAAGGAAAGCTGACCGATGGCGGCAAGATCGAGCGGCGTCGCGCCCGATTCTATGCGCTCCGGAAAACCGAGCGCGTGGGCGATCGGCACCCGCATATCGGGATTGGACAACTGTGCGATCATCGAGCCGTCGACGAATTCAACCAGCGAATGGATGATGCTCTGCGCATGGATCAGCACCTCGATGCGCTCGGGTGCAACATCAAACAACCAGCGCGCCTCGATCACCTCCAGCCCCTTGTTCATCATGGTCGCCGAATCCACCGAGATCTTGCGCCCCATCACCCAGTTGGGATGCGCACAGGCCTCCTGCGGCGTTACCTGCGACAAGCGCTCGATAGGCGCCGACCTGAACGGCCCGCCCGATGCGGTGAGCAGGATGCGTCGCACCGCGCGGGTGGAGGTCCCGGCGCCAAGCTGCGGCAAGCACTGGAACACCGCGTTGTGTTCGCTGTCGATGGGCAGCAAAGTGGCGCCGTGTTCACGCACCGTGCGCATGAACAGCGGACCCGCCATCACCAGCGCTTCCTTATTGGCGAGCAACAGCCGTTTGCCGGCACGCGCAGCCGCAAGCGTGGGGGCGAGTCCAGCCGCACCGACAATAGCCGCCATCAGAACCTCGCATTCCCGGTCTGAGGCTACCTGCTCGAGCGCCGGCGCGCCGAACAGCAGTTCGGTCCCGCCAGCGGACTGCGCGAAGCGGCGCCGCAGGTCCTGATCCTCGACCACTCCGGAGAGCACGGCATAGCGCGGGGCATAGCGCAGGCACAGCGCCAGCAAGGCATCGGCCGCTTGGTGCGCGGTGAGCGCGAACAGGTGATAGCGATCCGGATGGCGCGCGACAACGTCAAGGGTGCTTGCCCCGATCGAACCGGTCGCGCCCAGCAGTGTCAGCCCCTGTGTCATGTCGCGCCTATCGCTTGCATCAGCAGCAGCGCCACTGGTAGTGTCGCTGTAGCGCTGTCGATACGGTCCAGCACCCCCCCATGGCCCGGCAACAGCTTGCCGCTGTCCTTCGCGCCTGCCTGCCGCTTCAAGGCGGACTCAAACAGATCGCCGACTATGCTGGCAGCACACAGTAAGGTCGCACCGGCAAGATAAGGCGCCCAAACGACACCCTGTACCCGCACTGCTAGTACCGGATCGACAAGCGCACAAACACTAGCGTAGATAATCCCTCCCACGGCGGCCCCACCGACGCCTTCCCAGGATTTTCCGGGGCTGATGGACGGCGCCAGCCGGTGCCTGCCGATCGCGCTGCCGACGATATAGGCCGTGGTATCTGCGATCCACACCAAGCCGAGCAGCATCAGCAGATACCGGGGCGGCAGCTCGGTCATTGCCAGCCCCGCCGGTACCAGTGCCGCGATACCGGCTGCCAGCAGCCAGAGCCTAGCTTTCGAGCTCACACCCGCCGTCAGCCACCATGGCACCACCACGATCCAGAACAATGCCGCTGCCCAAAGCGCAGGTTCGACCATGGGGCCGCTCCAACACCAGCCGAACAAGAACACGCACAGGGCGATATAGGCCACTAAGACGCCGCGTCCCAGGTTCAGCAGACGGCCCCATTCGTAGGCGCCAAGCCCGATCACCACGGCCACGAGTACGGAAAAAGACGCGCGCTCGAGCAGCAGCAAGGCCGCCAGGAATACAGCCAGCAATACCGTGGCGGTCAGCGCTCGGGTGAGGGACAAGCGATCAGGCGTCGTTGGCGACGCGCAACGGTGCAAGCTCGGACTTGCCGTACTTGGCTGCCTCGAGTTGCTCGCTGGTTCGTCCGAAGCGCCGCTCGCGCGTTCGGTAGGAGGTGAAAGCCGTGTCGAGCGCAGCGGCATCAAAGTCCGGCCAGAGGGTGTCGGTGAAGTACAACTCTGTATAGGCGAGCTGCCAGAGAAGGAAATTGCTCACGCGCCGCTCGCCGCCAGTGCGGATAAACAGGTCTGGCTCCGGTGCATGGCTCATCGACAGATAGGGGGCGAGTTGCTGCTCAGTGATCTCGGCGGCGAGAGCTTCGGGCTGCTCCCGGGCGAAACGCGACAGCGCCTGCAGGATGTCCCAGCGCCCGCCGTAATTCGCCGCAATGGTCAGCGTCAGCCCGCGATTGGCTGCCGTCAGTTGCTCGGCCGCAGTGATCAAGGCCTGGATTTTCGGCTCGAAACGCCCCAGCTCGCCGATGAACCTCAAGCGGATGCCGTTGTCATGGAGTTTCCGCACTTCAGTTTCCAGCAGACCGATGAAAAGCTGCATCAGCAGCGTTACTTCGTCGAGTGGACGACGCCAGTTCTCCGAACTGAAAGCAAACAAGGTGAGGAAGCCGACGCCGCGCTGGGCACAGGTTTGCACGATTTTCTGCACCGCATCGACGCCGCGCCGGTGGCCGGCAAAGCGCGGCAGATAGCGCCGCTTGGCCCAGCGCCCGTTGCCGTCCATGATGATCGCGACGTGCCGTGGCATCTCGCCATGCGAGGGAATGCCGGCGGTGGAACTGGTGTGGGCGGCCTGGGGTTCCATGCAGCCGTCCTCACACTGCCATCAGTTCGGCTTCCTTGTGCGCGAGGAGCTTGTCGATCTCGGCGATGTGCCGGTCGGTCAGCTTCTGCACATCGTCTGCCGCGCGCCGCTCATCGTTCTCGGAAATATTCTTTTCCTTTAACGCTTCCTTGAGCGAGTGAATCGAATCGCGCCGCACGTTACGCACCGAGATCTTCGCGCTCTCGGCTTCTTTGTGTACGATCTTGGTCAGCTCCTTGCGCCGCTCCTCGGTGAGAGCGGGCATCGGTACGCGGATCATGTCTCCGGCGGCAGCGGGATTGAGTCCGAGGTTGGATTCTCGAATCGCTTTCTCGATTGCCTGCGCGATCTTTTTATCGAAAGGCACGACGCCGATAGTACGAGCGTCCAGCAGGCTTACTTTAGCCACCTGGTTGATCGGCGTCTGGCTGCCATAGTAGTCCACGGTCAGATGATCCAGGATCCCGCTGTGCGCGCGCCCGGTGCGCACCTTGCTGAGATCTACCTTGAAGGCCTCGATGCTCTTCTGCATCCTCGCTTCAGTATTTTTCTTTAACTCTGCGATCATGGTGGTCTCCGTTCCCGCTTATACGTGTACCAGAGTGCCTTCGTCTTCTCCGGCGATCACGCGTCCCAGTGCACCCGGCTTGAAGATACTGAACACCTTGAGCGGCAGTCTCTGGTCGCGGCAAAGGGCTAAGGCGGTCGAATCCATGATTTTCAGATTGCGCTGGATGGCTTCGTCAAAACTGACGCGGCTGTAGCGTTTCGCGCTGGGATCCTTCATCGGATCGCCAGTGTACACGCCATCTACTTTGGTGGCCTTGAGCACGATCTCGGCCCCCATTTCGCTGGCGCGCAAGGCCGCCGCCGTGTCGGTGGTGAAGAACGGATTGCCGGTGCCGGCGGCAAATATCACCACCTTGCCTTCTTCCAGGTAGCGAATTGCTTTGCCGCGAATGTAGGGCTCGACCACCTGCTCGATGTTCAGCGCCGACTGTACGCGGCTGGCGACGCCTGCCTGACGCATCGCATCCTGCAGCGCGAGCGCATTCATGATGGTGGCCAGCATCCCCATGTAATCCGCCGTCGCGCGGTCCATGCCGGTGGCGCCCAGGGCGATGCCGCGGAAGATGTTGCCGCCGCCGATCACCACCCCGATCTCGACCCCGAGGCGCGTCACTGCGGCGATCTCGGCCACGATCGCTTCGATGGTCGTGCGGCTGATGCCGTAGCTACCCTCGCCCATCAGCGCCTCGCCGGAGAGCTTGAGGAGAACGCGTTTGTATTTTGCTGTCACGCCGCCTGTTTCTTTTCCAGGCCTTCACTCAAAACCAGAAAGCGGTAGCCAAGCACCCTGGTTTTCAGGGTCGCCAGCATTTTCTCGACACTCTGCTTGTCATCCTTGATGAACGGCTGGCCAAGCAGCACGATTTCGTCGAGGAACTTGTTCAGCCCGCCCGCCACCATTTTGGCAACGATTTCGGCCGGTTTGCCCGATTCCCTGGCGCGCGCCTCCAGGATGCCACGCTCGCGCTCGAGGAGATCGGCTGGCACCTCGGACTTGGTCAGGTAGGCGGGCCGGGAGAAAGAAATATGCATTGCCAGGTCCTTGCCCATCGCCTCGGCGCCTTCGTATTCGACCAGCACCCCGATGCGGCCGCTGTGCACATAGCGCGCCAGCTTGGCCTCGGTCTGCATACGCGCGATGCGTCGGATGGAGATGTTTTCACCGATTTTCTGCACCAGGGTCTGGCGCTGGGTCTCGACGCCCGGATAGGCCACCAAGGCAGCGACGTCAAGCAGATTTTGGCTGGCTACCAGCTCCGCCAGCAGCTGCGAGTAAGCCAGGAAAGCCTCGTTCCTGGCGACAAAATCGGTCTCACAGTTGAGTTCCACCAGCGCACCGACCTTCGCATCCGCGCTCAGATAAGCGCCGATCACACCTTCGGCGGCGAGGCGTGAAGCGGCTTTCCCCGCCTTGGCGCCGCTTTTGATGCGCAGCAGCTCCTCGGCCTTCTTCAGGTCACCCCCTGCTTCCGTGAGCGCTTTCTTGCATTCCATCATTCCAAGCCCGGTCAGTTCGCGCAGTTCTTTCACCAAGCCCGCAGTAATCTCAGCCATGCTCTCCGCCTATCGCTTCTTGTCTCAGATTTAAAAAAAAGGGCCCAGTAAGGCCCCTTTCTTGAAAATGGCAACCGCTGCCGCTCAATTCCCGCCCTCTTCATTCACTTCGACGAACTCGTCGCGTGACGCGGCGACGACTTCCTCCACCGCCTGCGACCTGCCTTCCAGCACCGCATCGGCCATGCCACGGGCATAGAGCCGGATCGCCCCGCTCGAATCGTCGTTGCCGGGAATGACGTAGGCGATCTTGTCCGGCGAATGGTTGGTATCGATTACCGCAACCACCGGTATGCCCAGTTTGAGGGCTTCCGTCACCGCGCCCTTGTGATAGCCGACATCGATGATGAATAGCGCATCGGGCAGGCCGGCGAGATTCTTGATCCCGCCGAGGGAACGCTGTAGCTTCAGCAGCTCGCGCTGGATGCCCAGGGCTTCCTTCTTCGACAGGCGCTCGAGTGAGCCGTCCTCGACCATGCCCTCCATTTCCTTCAGCCGTTTGATCGACTGCTTGACCGTCTTGAAATTAGTCAGCATGCCGCCCAGCCAGCGGTGATCAACGTAGGGCA
>SHXK01000120.1 GCA_009693335.1 Betaproteobacteria bacterium
ATCACCGACTCGGAAAGCTGAGGATCTGCGCGTCGATTGCAAAGAAGCTGGACTGAGGTAGCATCCGCACCTTGTTTCGACATAGGAACCCCATGAAATCACTGATTTTTTCTGCCGCCGCTTTGGCCTTGGCCGCAGCGCTGCCGGCGCAAGCGAGTGAAGACCTTGCCAAGAAATACCTGTGCACCACCTGCCACGTAACCAAGGGCGCGAAGACCATCGGCCCTGCCTATGTCGAGGTGGCCAAAAAATACGCCGGCCAGAAGGGCGCGGAGGCCAACCTTGCCGACAAGGTGAAAAAGGGCGGGCAGGGGATCTGGGGCCAGATACCGATGCCGCCCAACGCCACGGTGCCCGACGCCGATCTCAAGGCCTTGGTGAAATGGGTCCTGTCGGTTAAGTAAGCCGGGGCGACCTGTCGTCGAGAAGGGCCGGTCGACCGGCCCTTTTCATTTCCTGTAGTAACGGTATCATTCGCGCTTCCCGGAAGGAACCATGAAAAACTCGAAACTTGCATTGACCCTGCTTGCTGCTGCGATCGGCCTGATGGGTTGTGGCGAAGAAAAGAAACCGGCCCCGAAGGCTGAAGCCCCAAAAGAGGCTGCGCCGCCGCCTTCGATCGAAATCAAGATCGGCCATGTCGGCCCGCTGACCGGCGGCATCGCCCATCTGGGCAAGGACAACGAAAACGGCGCGCGGCTGGCCATCGAGGAAGCCAACGCGGCGAAAATTAAGATCGACGGCAAGGAGGCGAAATTCACGCTGGTGGCAGAGGACGACCAGGCCGATCCCAAGGTCGGCACCACCGTGGCGCAGAAGTTGGTCGACGCCAAGGTGGCCGGCATTGTTGGCCATCTGAATTCCGGCACCACGATTCCCGCCTCCGCGATCTACAACCAGGCCGGCCTGCCGGTGATTACGGGTTCGGCCACCAATCCCAAGCTGACCGAGCAGGGCTTCAAGGTGGTGTTCCGCACCGTCGGGCGCGACGACCAGCAGGGTCCGGCGATCGCCAGCTATCTGGCGGACACGAAAAAGCCGAAACTGGTGGCAGTGATTGATGACGCCACTGCCTACGGCGAGGGTATCGCCAACGAGGTCGAGAAAACTCTCAAAGCGGCCAATATCAAAGTGTTGCCGCGCGAGAAGGGCACCGACAAAACCACGGACTGGAAAGCGATCCTGACCAAGGTCAAGGGCAAGAAAGCCGACGCCGTGTTCTACGGCGGCATGGACGCTACCGGCGGACCGCTGCTCAAGCAGGGGCGCGAGTTGGGTCTCAAAGCGGTGTTCTCGTTTGGCGACGGCGCTTGTACCGACGACATGACCAAGCTTGCCGGCGCGGCGGCCGATGGGTTGCTGTGTTCGCAGGCCGGCTTGCCGCCGCAGGCGGCGGACAAGAAATTCCTTGACGCCTACAAGAAGAAATTCAACGTCGAACCGATCCTTTACGCGCCCTTCACTTACGATGGCGCGAACCTGTTGATCGAGGCAATGAAAAAGGCCAACTCTGCCGATCCGGTAAAGTACCTGCCTGAGTTGGCCAAGAGCAACTATAAGGGTGCCACCGGCCAGATTTCCTTTGACGACAAGGGCGACCGCAAGGACGCCGAGATGACGATCTTCACCATGAAGGACGGCAAGCTAGCTCCCATCGCCATCATCAAGAGCGGCAAGACGACCGATTACGCCGAGTTCATGAAGATGGCGGCGCCGGTCGCGGCACCCGCCCCTGCGGCGGAACCGGCGAAGGAAGCCGCGAAGCAGTAATACCATCCAAAGAAGCAACGGAACGGCGCCTTCGGGCGCCGTTTTCGTTTACGCTCCTGCAAGGCAGGAGGGGCCGCGGGAATGGACATCTTTGTCCAGCAGATCATCAATGGCCTGACGCTGGGGGCCGTATACGCCATCGTGGCGCTGGGCTACACGATGGTCTACGGCATCATCCAGCTGATCAACTTCGCGCATGGCGAAGTGGTGATGATAGGCGCCATGGTCGCTTTCACCGTCATCAACGCGCTCGCCGCAGCGGGCCTGCCGCCGTTGGCGGTGGTGCTGATCGGTGCCGGCTGCGCGATCCCGGTGTGCATGCTGGTGGGTTACGCAATGGAGCGGATGGCCTACCGACCGCTGCGTAGCGCGCCGCGTCTCGCACCCCTGATTACCGCGATCGGCGTCTCCATCATCCTGCAGCATCTGGCGATGCTGGTCTGGAGCCGCAATGTGCTTGCCTTTCCGCAGATCATCCCGCTCACCACCTATACCTTCCTCGGCGCCACCATCACGGGGGTGCAGATCACCATCCTCGGCCTGTGCTTGGCGATGATGGCGGGCCTCGCGCTACTGGTCTACCGTACGCGGCTGGGGACGGCCATGCGCGCCACTGCGCAGAACCCGCAGGTGGCGCGGTTGATGGGCGTGGACGTGAATCGAGTCATTGCCGCCACCTTCATCATTGGTGCCGGACTGGGCGCGGTCGCCGGGGTGATGGTAGGCACTTACTATGGCGTTGCGCAGTACACCATGGGCTCGGTACTGGGCTTGAAGGCGTTCGCTGCAGCAGTGCTGGGGGGTATAGGCAACATTCCCGGGGCGATGGTGGGCGGGTTGTTGCTGGGCGTGGTGGAGGCGCTGGGCGCGGGCTACATTGGCGACCTGACCGACCTGTGCCGCTACGGTTTGGGTCCTGCCGCCAGTTGCGCCGACGGCGGGCATTTCGTGCTGTTCGGTTCCAACTATCAGGACGTGTTCGCCTTCGTAGTGCTGATCCTGGTGCTGGTGTTCCGGCCCTCTGGCCTGTTGGGCGAGCGCGTGGGCGACCGGGCATGAAAAAGAGCAGGCGCACTCTCTGGGCCGGTGTGGCCATGATTGCGCTCACGCTGCTGCTGCTTCCCTTTGCGCTCTCCCAGGCCGGTACGGCCTGGGTGCGAATTACCAATATCGCGCTGCTCTACGTGCTGCTCGCGCTAGGGCTCAACATCGTGGTCGGTTTCGCCGGGTTGCTGGACCTGGGCTACGTTGCGTTTTATGCCGTCGGCGCCTATGTTTATGCCCTCCTCGCCAGTCCCCATTTTGGTCTGCACCTGCCGTTCTGGGCGATCTTGCCGATCGGCGCCGCGGTGGCTGCCCTGTTCGGCGTCATGCTTGGTGCGCCCACGCTCAAGCTGCGCGGCGACTATCTCGCCATCGTTACCCTCGGCTTCGGCGAAATAGTGCGCATCTTTCTGAATAACCTGTCGCAGCCGGTGAATATCACGCGCGGTCCGCAAGGGATCACCGGCATCGATCCGGTGCGTATCGGCGGGATCGATTTCTCCCGCAGCGACAGCGTGCTGGGCGTAGTGCTGAGCGGGCCGATGAAGTATTACTACCTGCTGCTTGGCCTGATGTTGGTCATCATCCTGATTAATGTGCGGCTGCAGAACTCGCGCATCGGACGCGCTTGGGAAGCGATTCGCGAGGACGAGATCGCGGCACGCGCCATGGGGATAGACACCACCGGCATGAAACTGCTGGCTTTTGCCATGGGCGCTTCCTTCGGTGGCGTCGCCGGCGGCATGTTCGCCGCGATCCAGGGTTTCATCTCGCCGGAAAGCTTCGTACTGGTCGAATCGGTGATGGTGGTTTCGATGGTGGTGCTGGGCGGCATGGGTAACATCGCGGGGGTGATTCTCGGCGCGGTGCTGCTGGCTTTCGTTCCTGAGATCCTGCGCTGGACGGTCGAGCCGGCGCAGCAAGCGCTGTTCGGCAAGATGCTCATCGAACCGGAGGTGATCCGCATGCTGATCTTCGGTCTTGCCCTGGTGCTGGTGATGCTGTTTCGCCCCGCCGGCCTGCTGCCCTCCACCGTGCGCAAGCGCGAGCTGACGCAAGAGCGCGCGCCGTGACGCTGCTCCTCGAAGCCAACGGCGTGGGCAAGCGTTTCGGCGGTGTGCAGGCGCTCGCGGGGGTGTCGTTTGCCGTTTCGAAAGGCGAGATCTATGGCTTGATCGGCCCCAACGGTGCTGGCAAAACGACGCTATTTAACCTGCTGACCGGCATTTACGCGCCGGATGATGGGTTTTTTATACTGGATAAAAAAAATATCACCGGTTTGCAACCCGATCGGATCGCCGCTGCAGGAATTGCGCGCACCTTCCAGAATATCCGCCTCTTCGCCAGTCTGTCCGCGCTCGAGAACGTGATGATTGGTCGGCACGTGCGCACGCGCGCCGGTGTGCTTGCTGCGATTCTCCGAACCAGGCGAACGCTCGATGAGGAGCGCGCGATCGAAAAGCGCGCGCTGGAGCTGCTCGACTATGTCGGCATCCGCGCGCGCGCCAACGACGCGGCTGGCAACCTGCCTTACGGCGACCAACGGCGCCTGGAAATCGCGCGGGCGCTCGCCACCGAACCCACATTGCTCGCGCTGGACGAGCCGGCGGCCGGGATGAACGCCGCCGAAACGCTGTCACTACGCAAGCTGCTGCAGGATGTCCGCAAGGACGGGACCACGATCCTGCTCATCGAACACGACATGCGCCTGGTGATGAACGTCTGCGACTGGGTGCTAGTGCTGGATTACGGCGTGAAGATCGCGGAAGGCCCGCCCGCCGTTGTGCAGCGCGATCCACGGGTCATCGAAGCCTACCTTGGGGTTGCCAGTGCTGCTTGAGTTGAGGGGCCTGCAGGTCAACTACGGTGGCATCCGCGCGGTAAAGGGCATCGATCTGGTGGTGCGTGAAGGCGAACTCATTTGCCTGATCGGCGCCAACGGCGCGGGCAAGAGCACCACGCTGCGCGCGATATGCGGCTTGCTGCCGGCCGCCGCGGGCAGCATCCGTTATGCCGGCCAAGACACAGCGGGCACCCCGGTGCATGAATTGCCGCGTCGCGGTCTGGTGATGGCGCCCGAAGGCCGCGGCATCTTTGCGCAGCTCACCGTGGAAGAAAATCTCGCCATGGGGGCGTTCACTCGAAACGACGACGATATCGCCCGCGACCTAGAGCGCAGGTATGAGACATTTCCGCGCCTGAAGGAACGGCGCACGCAGACCGCCGGCACCCTGTCGGGCGGCGAGCAGCAGATGCTCGCCATTGGCCGCGCCTTGATGGCGCGCCCGAAGCTGATGTTGCTGGACGAGCCTTCAATGGGGCTGGCGCCTCGGCTGGTGGCGAAAATTTTCGAAATTGTGCGCGAGATCGCAAGACAAGGCGTCACCATCCTACTGGTTGAGCAAAACGCGCGCCGCGCGCTGGAAGTGGCGAACCGTGGCTACGTCATGGAATCGGGGAGCATCACGCTTGCCGGCGAGGCGAAAGAGCTGCTCGCGGATCCGAAAGTACGCGAAGCCTATTTAGGAGAAGCCGTCTGAGGTGACGCCAGATCTGCCTGGGTGGTGAAGCTATCGGCGTAGAACTCGTCTTCCGGCAGCTTGCACTGTGCGATGAAATCGCGCTTTGCCGAATCCACCATGATCGGCACGCCGCAGGCGTAGACCTGGTGGCCGGAGAGGTCCGGGAAATCCTGCATTACCGCATGGTGCACCAAGCCGCTACGCCCGTTCCAGTGATCCTCGGGCAGGCCATCGGAGATCACCGGGACGTAGTTGATGACGCCGGGATGTTCGGTGGCCCATTGTTCGGCGAGCGCGTGCAGGTAAAGGTCCTTCGGTCGCCGGCCGCCCCAGTA
>SHXK01000121.1 GCA_009693335.1 Betaproteobacteria bacterium
GTGAAGAAATGGCAGCGCCAGCCGGCGAAATTCCTTTTCAGTGCGCTGCCCAGCTTGGGATAGAACAGCGCCAGTTCCTCCTTGGAGCCGATGCGCTCGCCGTAGGGTGGATTGGCCACCATGACGCCGGCGGCGGCGGGCGCGGCGCGTTCGAGGACGTCGGCCTGCTCCAGCTTCACCCAGCGCTCTACCCCTGCACCGGCAAGATTGCGCCGCGCATCGTTCAGCGCGCGCGGGTCGTTGTCGCTGCCGAAGATTTCAAGTTTGCTTGGGGTGGGGCTGGATTTCAGGTCTTCACCTTTTACTTTTTTCCAGAGATTTGCATCAAAGATCTTCAATTTCTCAAAACCAAATTCTCTTCGCGCTCCGGGCGCACGGCCGCGCGCCATCGCGGCGGCCTCGACCAGCAAAGTGCCGCCGCCGCACATCGGGTCTAGCAAGGGTTCTTCCGGCTTCCAGCCCGACAGCATCAAGATCCCTGCCGCCAAGTTCTCGCGCAGCGGTGCATCGACCGCGCCCGCGCGCCAGCCACGCTTGAACAGCAGCTCGCCGGAGGTGTCGAGATAGAGCGCGCCACGCGCCGACTCGAGGAAAGCGTGCACGCGCACCTGGGGATTGACGCGGTCCACGCTCGGCCGGCTGCCGAGCGCGTCGCGAAAGCGGTCGCAAACCGCATCTTTGATCCGCAAGGTCGCGAAATCGAGGCTTTTCAGCGGGCTCTTGTGCGCCGATACATTGACCCTGAGTGTGCGCTCCACTGCGAACAGGCGCGGCCAGTCCACATTGCGCGCCGCTTCGTAGAGATCATCGTCTCCGGCATAGTCAAATTCGGCGACGCGCCAGAGAATGCGCGAGGCAAGGCGCGACCACAAATTTGCCGTGTAGCAGACCTGCCAGTCACCGGAGAAGGCGACGCCGCCCGGTACCGCGACTACATGCTTCGCGCCTAAGGACGCGAGCTCGGTGGCCAGCAACGACTCCAGACCGCGCGGAGAAGAGGCAAAGAACTGCTCCATCGGCTGGCGCTGCTACAACGGCTTGAAAACGGCCAACATCACGACCGCGAACAGGATCACCACCGGAATTTCATTGAACCAGCGGAACCAGACATGGCTTCTGGTGTTGCGCTCGTGGCGCAAGTCGAGCATCAACTTGCCGCACCAGAGGTGATACGCAACCAGCACCCCGACCAGGGCCAACTTGGCATGCAGCCAGCCGCCCGCCCCCTGGAACCAGCCCAGCCACAGCCATAGCCCGAACCCCATGCTAAGCACACCGCCCGGCGTGGCGATGCCCCAGTAGAGTTTTCGCTCCATGAGCTTGAAGCGCTCGAGCGAAATCCGGTCGCTGGCCTGCGCGTGGTAAACGAAAAGGCGCGGCAGGTAGAACAGCCCTGCGAACCAGGTCACCATGAAGATGAGATGCAGGCTTTTTACCAGCAGCATGGCTATTTGAAAAATCTCTGGTGTATCAGCACGCTCAACTCATTTCCAGTGATTGCGGATGATGGCGCGCATCACGTGAGGGTCATCAAATGCGCAGTCGCTCGACGATGCGGCCCTGCTGCAGATGCTGCTCGATGATTTCGTCCACGTCAGCGCGATCGACGTAGCTGTACCAGACTGCTTCCGGATAGACAACGATGCAGGGCCCTTCCTCGCAGCGGTCCAGACAGCCCGCTTGGTTAACCCTGACCTTGCCGGGACCCGCGAGCCCGAGTTGCTTGACGCGAGTCTTGGCGTAGTCGCGAATTTCTGCCGCGCCCTTGTCGTTGCAGCAAGTCTTACCGCCATCGCGCTGGTTGCAGCAGAAAAAGACATGCCTCTCGTAATACGCCATGGCCCAGGATATTACCGGAGCGGCTTACGCCGTGGCGCGGCGGACAGGTAAACCAGATAGCCCAGCGCCGCGAACGGCCAGGCCGCGGACACCAGCCGGGTGAGCCCATTGAAATTGAGAAAGTGCCCCTGCTCCCAGACCTTGAGGGTGGCTGATAAATAGGGATTCGGCGGCGCCAGGTTGACCAGCACCGTGGCCACCATGACGAGCATCGCGGCCAGCGTCAATCGCACCGCGTACGGCAGCCACAGCACCGCCAATGCCAGCACGGCGCCCCCCACCAGGCCCAACTGCGCGCCCGGCGTCAGCCAGGCGAATACGTGCTCGGCGCGCATCAGGATCGCGAAGGCGAAAGTCTTCACCCCCAGCGCCACCACCACGAGCGCGACCACCAGACCAGGTATCGACACCTCTGGCCGCACGGCCGCTGAAGCGAGCAGCGCCACCACCACCAGATTCACCGCCGTGATCGTTGCTTCAATCGAGACAAACAGCTCCGCCTCGTGCCGCTCTCCCACCGCGCTGACAAAGAGATCTCTCAGATCGCCGCTGCCAAACAGCAGGGTCGCCGGATTGAGTTGGGCGAACAGCCATAGCCCGAGCAAGGCGAGCCCCAGGTCAGCCGCGGCGCCGGGGGTCAGTGCCTGTGCGCGCCAGCGTCGCAGCGGTCCGCCGCCAGGCCGCCAGCGGGCAAGAATCGCGGCGACCAGCCCGCCCACGGCGGCGCCAGCGACATTGGCGAACAGATCCACGTTAGACGAAACGCGCGCCGGCAGAAAACTCTGTGTGGACTCGAGCAATAGTGACAGCACCGCGCCGCTAACAATGGCAAACACCAGCGCCGTGCCACCGGAAGAGCGCGCCTGGACCGCGAGCACACACAACAAGCCAAAAGGAACATAGCCGAAGAAGTTGACGGCCAAGTCGAAAGCGGTGAGGTAGCGCGGCCAGGGCGCGGTGAGGAAGGCAAACGCCGAACCGCCCGGCGCGCGCCAGCCTATGAGCGGGTAGAGCGTGGCATAGATGACGAGCAGGACGTAGACCGCAAGGAAAAAATGCGTCGGTGAGGGCTCGCGCGCGGGCGCTAGTGAAGACTCTCGCAAGCTAGGGTTTGTGCTGCGAATGGCCATCCTGCACCCCGTGCGCAGGCGCTGCCGTGCGCGCGCGCGGGACCAACGAACCCATCACCATGCCGAACACGGAGAACGCGAGACCTGCCAGCTGCGGCGGCACGGTGGCGTCTCCGGCGATCGCTTCGGCCACGGCCCAGGCACCGAGGCCAAAGGCGACCGACAGCAGCGCGCCCGGCACGTTGGCGCGCCGCCAGAAGATGCCGGCGGCGAGCGGCACGATGCACGACACCAGCGTCACCTTGTAGGCGTTCTGCACCATCTCGTACATGGTGCTCTTCGAATTCAGCGCGAACAGCAGGGCCGCGAGCATGAAGGCAAGCAGCACCACTCGCAACAGCAACAGAAACTGCTGGTCGCCCATGCGCGGTGCATACGGCCGGATCACGTTCTCGGTAAACAGCGCCGCCGGCGCGAGCAAGGCGCCCGAAGCCGTGGACAGGATCGCCGAGAGCAGCGCGCCGAAAAACAGCACCTGCGTCCACAGCGGCGTACGCTCCAGGATCAGGTTCGGCAGGATGCGCTGGATTTCGCGCGCGTCCTCACTGGCGAAGAGTTTCGCGTACTCCGGCTCGATCATCAGCGCGGCATAGGCGATGAAGATGGGCACGAAAGCAAAGCAGAAGTAAACCGCACCGCCGACCAGGCAACCACGCACCGCGGTCTTCTCGTCCTTCGCCGAGGTGACGCGCTGAAAGACGTCCTGCTGCGGGATCGAGCCGATCGCCAACGTCATCCAGGCCGCCGCGAACCAGAGCCATTCTTTGGCGCCGCCCTTGGGCCAGAACTCGAACTTGCCCGCCTCGGCAGCGGCGGCGATCACCTTGTCGGCGCCACCCGCCATATCGCCCACCAGCCAGGCCACCGCGACCAGACCCACCAGGATCACCACCGACTGGAACAAGTCCGTCATCGCCACCGACCACATACCGCCCCAAATGGTGTAGCCGACCACGATCGCCGCACCGATGACGATGCCGGCATTCAGGCTGATGGCGCCGTCCGACAGCACCGAGATCACCAACCCCAGCGCAGTGAGCTGCGCCGAGGTCCAGCCAAGGTAGGAGGCGGTAATCGCCAGGCTGGTGATCACTTCGACCGGCCTGTTATAGCGCTTGCGGAAGAAATCTCCAATCGTGAGCAGGTCCATGCGGTAGAACGCGCGCGCGAAGAACAGCGCCACGAACAACAGGCAGAACGAGGAACCGAAGGGATCGGCGACGATGCCACCCAAGCCGTCCTTGGCGAAGGTGGCGGAAACCGACAACACGGTTTCGGCGCCGAACCAGGTGGCGAACACCGTGGCCGCGCTCATGTACAGCGGCAGGCTACGGCCCGCAATCAGGAAATCCTTCGAGTTGTGCACCCGCCGCGCCGCCCACAGACCGATGGCGATGGTGACGATGAAGTAGAGGATAACGGAGGCAGCCAGCATGGCGCCTAGAATAATACTAGAACGGAAAAAACACGAGTTGCTGTAGCTGCAGCATCAGCACCGCGGCGGTCAGCACCAGCAGGCCCGCAAGAAACCAGTTGCGACGGCGATTTTCTTCAGCCAGACGCTTGAGCGCCGCTCGCAATCCGTCGGCGTGATCCTCCGCGAGCAGCGTGTGCAGCAACCGCGGGATCGCCGGCAGCGTCTGCGCCCAGTACGGCGCCTCGCGCCTGAGGGTCCGCAGCAGGCCGCGCCAGCCGATCTGCTCGCTCATCCAGCGCTCCAGATATGGCTTGGCGGTGTGCCAGAGATCCAGGTCGGGATCCAGCTCGCGGCCCAGGCCCTCGATGTTGAGCAAGGTCTTTTGCAGCATCACCAGCTGCGGCTGGATTTCGACGTTGAAGCGGCGCGAGGTCTGGAACAGGCGCAAGAGCAGTTTGCCGAAGTAGATTTCCTTCAGTGGCCGCGCGAAGATCGGCTCGCACACAGCGCGGATCGCGGCCTCGAAATCGTCCAGCCGCGTGCCCGCCGGCACCCAACCGGCGTCCAGGTGCGCCTGCGCCACGCGCCGATAGTCGCGGTTGAAAAAACCGAGGAAGTTCTGCGCCAGGTAGCTCTTGTCGACTTCAGACAGCGTGCCCATGATGCCAAAGTCGAGGGCGACGTACTTACCATCGTCCGACACCAGGATATTTCCCGGATGCATGTCAGCGTGAAAGTAGCCATCACGAAATACCTGAGTGAAAAAAATCTCCACGCCCGCCCGCCCCAGTGCGGGTATATCAATTTTTTTCTGTCTGAGAATATTGACTTGTGATATCGGCGTGCCATACATACGCTCCATCACCATGACACGCCGCGAACAGAAATCCCAGTGCATCGCCGGCACCGCGAGCAGCGGCGAAGACGCAAAATTACGCCGCAACAAGGACGCGTTGGCGGCTTCGCGCATGAGGTCGAGTTCGTCCTCGAGGTGGCTCGCGAACTCGGCCACCACTGCGCGCGGTTTCAGCCGTCGCCCGTCGCGCCACAGCAGCTCCACCAGCCCTGCCGCGGTCTCCAGCAGCAACACGTCTTTGGCGATCGCCCGCTCTACGCCTGGCCGCAGCACCTTGACCGCCACTTCAGTGCCGTCCTTGAGCACCGCAAAGTGCACCTGTGCGACGGATGCGCTGGCGACTGGCTGCCTGTCGAAACTACCGAATGCTTGCTCCAGCCCTTTGCCAAGCGACCTTTCGAC
>SHXK01000122.1 GCA_009693335.1 Betaproteobacteria bacterium
GGAGTGAGCCCGATCATTCGGGCTCGCGGAAAGTCAAAAGTTTTCTGGCTTCCGCGGCAGTGGTGAAGACGCTCTTACAACCAACCACTGACTACACCGTGAGCTGTTGCGCGGCTAACTCGCGGCGTGCAATTAAGATACAAGATTCAACGCGTTGAAGTCAACAGGAAAGATTTGGGCTGTCGACGCGTTAAATCGATCAGTAAATTGGTGGACGTTGTGTACTGGACCAGTATTGATCAAGTAGGTTTAGTTTGGGTTTTGTTCGGGTTTAGTTCGGGTTTAGTTTGGTTTTGTGTGGGTTTTGTATAGGTTTTGATTTCCGTTCCGGATTTACCCGTATTTCCATCCTGCGCTGACCCATTCTTACGTTCGGTATCCCGTGCATCGTCAGTTAGATGTCACGATTCAATGCGGGTCAGACGTTTGTGGAAAGGCGGGTCAATTCGAGGCAACATTCAACACGTGGGATAGTGTGAGCCATAGGCATCGACGTCAACTCAATACCGGCCCATCAGCTACTGTGCCGAGGACATCGAAATAATCCATTCTCGAACCCGCGCTTGGCGTGCTGGCCAAGCGCTCGCTCGCATGGAATCCCTAGTCCTGATTCCTCAGGGCCGCACCGCGGGCGCTTCCAGCCTCATGCCGCGCGCGCGCCACATGAGGTAGTACTCAAGTTCCACGTATTCGGGTGCGCCGTAAGCGTAGGGCTCAGCGCGCACGCCGATGAAGCAATTGCGCAGCCTGCGTTGCAACGAGCCCAGACTTTGCCACTCTAGGCGGTACAGCGGATAGCCGGTCGGATGGGCCTGCGGAATCGGGTTGCCGGCAAGCGACTTGCCCCAGTTCAGGTCGTGGCACTGCGCGCAGGACAGGTTGAGCTGGCCCTGGCGACGCTGGAACGCGGCGCGGCCGCCATCAAGGAAAGACTTGGTCTTCTCGTTCACCTGAATGTCAACCGGCAACCCGCGTGACTGGCGCCCAACGTAGGCGCTCAAGGCGAGCAACTCGCGGCCTTCAAGTACAAGTGCAGGCGCCTTTTGCTGCTCCACCCGGCAAATATTGATGCGCTGGTCGAGATTTATTAATTTGTTTTGAGACAAATCAAAGACTGGAAAACGAGCCGCCACTCCCTTCATGCCCTGGTGGCAATCAGCGCAGGCCTTGCCCGAGGCGCCCGCCTTGCGACCCCACAGCGCTTCGCCGTCCAGCAGCCAGAGCGCCGCCGGGCCGGTGGTCTCATCGTCTTGCATGGCGCGCGTCTCACGGCCCATGAACTCGTAGCCCGAGCGGCGCTCGGCGAGAGGAATTTCCGCTCTTGTAGGTGCTACAAGAATCAGGGCGCCAAAAAGAAAGAAAAGGCGAAAGATCAAACGACGAGGATGGTGGCAGTGTGGGTGGTGGTAAAGCCGTGGTCGCCGCTCCAGCGAAACACCAAGCTGCCGCTTTCGGTGGCGACAGTAGTAAAGGTGAGCAGCGGATTGGCGGCGATCGCCGGATGCAACTCGGCGCGGAACACCTCCACGCCGTTGTAGTGGCAGACCAAGCGGCTGATGATGTTGCGCGGAATCAACTCGCCCAACTGGGTGCGACGAAAACCGGTTTCCATGTCATGCCCGACAAGGGTACGGATCTCGATGACCTCACCGCGCCGCGCTTGCTTTGGCAGATTGACGATGACGCGCGCCATCAGATTAAGCCATCTTCCAGACAAGCCGAGAGTGTCACCACCACCTCGACGCGGTCCGACCAGAAAGAGCCGTCGCTCATCTGCGCGATGGCGATCACGGTTCCGGTATCAGCGATGCGGGCACGCATGCTGATGGCGGCGCGGCCGGCGCGCGGACCTAACCAGGCGCTGATCACGTTCGGTTGCGGGTTCTTCTCGGTGAAGACGTGGATCGCCTTGACATGATCGGCGGGCGTCATCGGGCTTGCCACCGTCACGGAAAGGGGCACCGCATTGCCGTTTTCAATCAACGGCGGTAGCTCGAGCTTCACTCTGCCGCGGCGCAGCCGAGCACCGCCCACCACCTTGCGCACGGCCTCCTCGATCGCCGCCTTGCGCAGTGCGGCGATGTTGGGTGGCAACTGGGCCTCGGCCGCCGTACCCGCCGCGGCGACAGATACGGCGCCGCAGACACGGATCAGGAATGCGCGGCGGCTGGTCATCTGAGCGTCAGCAAATAGGCCACCACATCTTCAATCTGTTCCGCCGTGAGTATCGTCTTACCGCGGAATCCGCCCGCCACCCGCGTCAGATCCTGGGTACTGAAATACGCCGGCATGATGCTCTCGGGGTTGGCCCGGCGCGGATCGACGATGCGCGCCCGGATTTCCCCTTCGCTCAGCCGCGCGACGCTACTCAGGTCGGGCGCGAGCTTACCCTGGAAACGCTCCTCGGGAAACGGTCCGCTGTGGCACAGCAGGCACAAGCCAATCTGCCTGCTGGCGACCAGGGCTCGGCCCCGCGCCGGATCGCCCTTGGCGCCGGTCAGCGAGGCCGTTATCTCGTCACCTCCGGCGCTGGTACTAACAGCAATGCATAACAAAAAACTTAGTGCTGCAAACCTCCGCATCAAACCAGTTCTATGCCATGGTTCTTCAGCGGCACCGTGCGGATGCGCTTGCCCGTCGCTTTGTAGAATGCATTCAGCACCGCCGGCGCGGCGACGCAGATGGTCGGCTCGCCGATACCGCCCCAGACATCGCCACCACCCTCGACGATGATCGTCTCCACCTTCGGCATCTGGGCGATGCGCATCGACTGGTAGGTATTGAAGTTCTCCTGTTGGATGCGTCCGTCCTTGACGGTGCACTCCTGCATGAAAAGGGCCGACAGGCCGTACACGAATGAACCCGACACCTGGCGCTCGATCTGCGCCGGGTTGACCGCATAGCCGCAATCGGTGGCGGCGACAATGCGATGCACCTTCACCTTGTTGCCGCCTTGCACCGAAATCTCGCAAGCCGCGGCAACGTAGCTGTTGAACGCTTTCATCTGTGCCACGCCACGGAACGTCCCGGCGGGCGCCGGCTTCGACCAGCCGATGCCCTCGGCGACCGCGTTCAGCACGGCGAGATTGCGTGGGTACTTGGCCATGTACTTGCGACGGAACTCCACCGGATCCTGTCCGGCCGCTTCCGCCAGTTCATCCATGAAGCACTCGATGAACACCGCGTTCTGGTTGATGTTGACCCCGCGCCAGAAGCCCGGTGGCACGTGCGTATTGCGCATCGCATGGTCCACCAGCAAGTTCGGGAAGCTGTAGCCGATCGAATGCTCGCCACCGTCCGCCACGCCCTGGAAGGTAAGCGGATCGCGCCCTTTCTGTTGCTCGAGGATCGCCGGCCGCACCGCAGCAAGGATCGACTGGCCCGACAAACGCATGTGCAGGCCGGTCAGGTTGTTGGCCGCATCGAAACCGCCGACCAGTTTGCACTGCATCACCGGGTGGTAGCGGCCCTGCACCATGTCTTCCTCGCGCGACCAGAGCAGCTTGACCGGGGTGCCGGGCATCTGCTTGGCGATCAGAATCGCCTGCGTCACGTAGTCCTGGAAAGCGCCGCGCCTTCCGAAGCCGCCGCCCAAGTTGATCTTGTAGACCTCGCATTTGTCGGCTGGCAGCCCGGAGGCCGCCAGCACTGCGGCGAAGCTAGCCTCGCCATCTTGCGTCGGCACCCACACCTCGCACTTGTCGGCGGTATAGCGCGCGGTCGCGTTCATCGGTTCCATACAGACATGGTTCTGGAAAGGATAGGCGTACACCGCCTCGATCTTTTTCGCCGCACCGGCCAGCGCTTGTTTCGCGTTGCCCGCTTGATTGCCGACAAAAGCCTGCTCAGCATCCAGCCCGGCCTTGAGGATCTCGGCGATGGAGGCACTGGACACCTTGGCATTGGGGCCCTCGTCCCAAACCACCGGCAGCTGCTCGAGCGCGGTCTTCGCCTGCCACCAGGTGTCAGCCACCACCGCAACTGCGCTATCGCCGACCTGTACGACTTTCCTCACGCCCTTCAGGCTGGCCACCCGGGCGACATCGAAACTCTTCACCTTGCCGCCGAACACCGGGCACTCCTTGATCGCCGCATTCAACATACCGGGCAGCTTCAAGTCAAAACCGTACACCTGCTTGCCATTGACCTTGTCGCGCGTGTCCAGCCGCTTCATCGGCTTGCCAATGACTTTCCATTCCTTCGGATCTTTCAGCTTCACGTCTTTCGGCGGCTGGAGGCGCGCAGCGGCTTCCGCCACTTTGCCGTAGCTGACGCGACGCATGGAGGGCCCGTGGGTGACGATGCTGTTGGCTGCGGCGCACTCAGAGGCGGGAACGCCCCACTGATTGGCGGCCGCTTGTACCAGCATCATGCGCGCCGCTGCCCCACCCTTGCGCACGTACTCGTGCGAGGTGCGGATGCCGCGGCTACCGCCGGTGGAGAAGTCGCCCCAGGCGCGCTTGCGCTTGACGCTCTCGCCAGGAGTCGGATATTCGGTCACCACCTTCGACCAGTCGCACTCCAGCTCCTCGGCGACCAATTGGGCAAGACCGGTAATCGTCCCCTGGCCCATCTCGGAACGCACCACGCGGATGACGACCGTGTCATCCGGACGGATCACGACCCAGACGCCGATTTCCGGCGAGCCGTCGGCAGCGCGTACCACGGTGGGTCCAAACGGAAGTTGCAGGCCCAGCGCCAGACCACCGCCCACGGCGGCGGTGCCGGCAATGAAGCTGCGGCGGCTGATTTTCGGATTCAGTATCATGGTTTCATCTCCCCGGGGGACTAAGCGGCCTTGGCCGCAGCGTGGATCGCCGCGCGCACTTCCTGGAACGTGCCGCAGCGACAGATGTTGGTCATCGCTTCGTCGATATCGGCGTCGGTGGGCTTGGGTTTTTCCTTGAGCAGCGCCGCAGCCGCCATGATCATGCCGGACTGGCAGTAGCCGCACTGCGGCACTTCGTGGTCGATCCAGGCCTGCTGCACCTTGTGCAGCGTGTTGCCGGAAGCGAGGCCCTCGATGGTGGTGATCTTCCGGCCGGCGACCACGCGGGCAGGAATCGAACAGGAGCGGATCGGCAAACCGTCGATGTGCACCGTGCAGGCGCCGCACTGGGCGACACCGCAACCGTATTTGGTGCCAGTCAGGCCGACCTGCTCGCGGATCGCCCAGAGGAGCGGCGTATTTGAATCGACGTCGACTTCATGCGTCTTGCCGTTGATGGTCAAGCGAATCATTTGGCTTACCCCCTCTTTTTCAGAAATTATCTGTAAATTATATTTATCTTCAGATGTGGCCTGACCGATTTTTTTGTACCAGGGCCATTGTTACTTTACTGCCCCATCTCCGGTTGTGCGAGCACGAGGGGTCGCGAGCTACAGGCCGCTGGCGCCGGCGGAAGATCAACTCTCCTGCGGCTTGACCTCACGGAACGACTTCTCGATCATAGTTCTCAGATTCCAGGAAGACTGGAAAGCCGTCACCGCAACTGCCACGACATCGCCACGGCGCTCGGTT
>SHXK01000123.1 GCA_009693335.1 Betaproteobacteria bacterium
CACCCACGAATGGGTGGCTGGGCAGGAGTGGGACTTGATCGACACCATGGACGACGCCAACGGCGAGCACTACTCGATGTTCTTCGTCGAGGCGGAAGGCACGACGAGCAGTTTCCGGGGCGTGCGTGAGGTGATTGCAGCCCGTGGCCATGAAGCAGTTGGATATCGACATGATCGCGGCTTATTCCCCCGAGGCGCGAGGGCGCTCCGAGCGTGCCTTTGGAACGCATCAAGGGCGCTTGCCCCAGGAACTGGCGCTTGCTGGGATCACGAGCATGGCCGTGGCGCTGGCTGCCGGTGCGCTGTGGTGGATGAGTGATCGGTTCGGCCCGCTCAGGGAAATCGCGCGTACGCTGCTGTCGTTCGTCCTGACTCGGACACGGCTCGCCGCCACCGAGCTGGAAGAGCAGGCGCTGCGCCTCATCGAAATCCTTTTCTGGCTCGCTGTGGCGCTGTTCTTCCTCGGCATTGCAATCGTGTTCACTGCGCTGCTGGTGGTACTGATCTTCTGGGACTCAAACCGCCTGCTGGCAGCGGGACTGCTTGCGGCGCTGTTCGTTTCTTTCGGCACGGGCGCTGCGCTAATCGCTCGCCGGCATTTGCGCGCGCGACCAAAATTCCTCGCCGCAACGCTTGCCGAGCTCGAGCGCGACCGGGATACGCTGGGCCAGCCCTGATGCGCGAACGCCTGCTTGCCCTTGCCGAACGTCGGGCCCACCTGGTCGCGCGTGCGCAGGCCGAGCGCGAGTCCGTCGCGAGGCTGCTCGCGCCCACAGATGCAATGTCGTCCATGGCAACAAGCTTTTTTCATGCTGTGCGACGGATATTCCAGGAAGCGAGGAAGTACCCGCTGCTCGCACTCGCTGGCGGGGCGGTCCTTGCGGCGATACGCCCGCGGCGGACCATTGGCTGGATTGCCAATGGCTGGTCGCTCTATCAGCTGTACCGGGGCCTGGCCCCTGTCATTCAGCGGTTTGCAGCAACCGCCGGTGCACCAGCCGGCAGGCCAAGGCATCAGTCGTGATAGGGCTCGCGCCCGTCCGGCGCGCGTTCGAGCTCGCCGAGCGCGAACGCAAGTTTCTGCTCGCAGAGATGTCTCAAGTCATGGGACTGATGCCGATCCTGATGCGACGGCGCAACAAGCAGCAATGGACAACCGAGGAGCTGGACGCAATTCGCGCCCACCTCCTGCGCATATCGAAACTCTCGCCCTACCTCTTGATCATCTTGATGCCGGGCGGCTTCGCCGCCCTGCCGGTGCTCGCCTGGTGGCTCGATCGCCGCCGCAACCGTAATCGCGACGGCGCGGCGCCCAGATCAAGAGAGGACAACGGAGCACCTGAGTTGCCCCGTCTATAACTCCCATCGGTAGTCGATGATCAGCGGCGCGTGGTCGCTGAAGCGCTCCTTACGGTAAATCGATTCGCGCTGTGCGCTCGCCGCCACGCCCGGCGTAGCGATCTGGTAATCGATGCGCCAGCCGACGTTCTTGGCCCAGGCCTGGCCGCGGTTAGACCACCAGGTGTACTGGTCGGGTTTGGCGTTCAGACGCCGGAACACATCCACGAAATCGACTTCCTCGAACACTTTCGTCAACCAGTCGCGCTCCTCGGGCAGGAAACCGGAATTCTTGCGGTTGGCGCGCCAGTTCTTGAGGTCGATTTCCTGGTGCGCGATGTTCCAGTCGCCGCACAAAATGATCTCGTTGCCTCTGGCTTTGAGTTTCTTCAGATGCGCAAAAAACACTTTCAGAAAGCGGAACTTCGCTGCCTGCCGGTGCGCACCGGAGGAGCCCGAAGGCAGGTAAACAGAGATCACCGACAGTTTGCCGAACTGCGCCTCAAGAAAGCGCCCTTCGGCGTCGAACTCGCGCGCCCCGAAACCCTTGACCACGGCCTCGGGCTGGCGACGGCTGTAGAGCCCCACACCGGCATAGCCTTTTTTCTCGGCGCAGGAGAAAAATCCATGCAAGCCCCTGGGCGAGAGCAGCGCGGCGTCCAGATCGGCTTCCTGCGCCTTCACTTCCTGCAGGCAGATGACATCCGCCTTCTGCGCCGCGAGCCAAGGATACAAGCCCTTCTTGGCTGCCGAACGGATGCCGTTGACGTTGAGAGTGACAACCCTCAAGAGGAAGGAAAACTGGAGACGCCGCCGTGCGCCGCGGACCATTCGGCCGGCGCGTTAAGAAACTTCTCGACCGCATCGATCTGCTGTGCCGCCAGGTAATGGCCCTGCTTGACCACCCGCAGTACGTCCCACCAGGTGGCGAGATGGTGCAGGCGCACCCCCAACTCGCTCATCACCTGCTTCGAATCGGGGAAAATGTCGTAGTAGAAGTTGACGAACACGTGCTCGACCACCGCGCCTGCGTCGCGCAGCGCCTTGCAGAAGTTGATTTTCGAACGTCCGTCGGTGGTGAGGTCCTCCACCAGCAGGGTCCTTGCCCCTACGCGGATGTCGCCCTCGATCTGGGCGTTGCGGCCGAAACCCTTGGGCTTCTTGCGGATGTACTGCATCGGCAGCCCGAAGCGGTCAGCAATCCAAGCGGCGTACGGTATGCCCGCCGTTTCGCCGCCGGCGATGACGTCGAACTGCTCAAAGCCGGCGTCGCGCGACAGCGTCGCAGCGGCGAAGTCCACCAGTTGCGTACGGATACGCGGGTAGAAGATGAGCTTGCGGCAATCGATGTAGACCGGGCTTGCCCAGCCGGAAGTGAAGATAAAGGGCTTATCCTCGGAGAACAGCACCGCCTTCACCTCCAGCAGCATCCTGGCGGTGGTATCGGCGATAAAGGCTGGGTCTGCGGAATGCATGGCGTGGGCTGAAGTGGCGCGGCGGATTTTAGCAGGTCAACTTGCTGGGGCCACGCCGCGTTAAAATTCAGGTCAACACCGTATCGGGGGTTTCATGCTGCGCACCGCACTGGTCGTCGCCATTGTCATCGCCGTCCTGCCAATGGCCGCCGAGGCGCAGTCCTACCGCTGCGTCGGCAAGGATGGCAAAAAATACTACGGTTCGATCGTTCCGCCGCAATGCCTGGGACTGCCAGTCGAACAGTTGAACGCGCAGGGCATGGTGACCAAGCGTTTCGATGCCGCGGCTTCCGCCGCCGAGCGCGAGAAGAAAGCAGCTGACGAGGAGGAACGCAAGAAGCGCGAAGCGATCAGCAAGGAGGATGGCCGGCGCAACCGGGCGCTGCTCGCCACCTACACCAGCGAGCAGGACATCGAGGATGCGCGCGCCCGGGCGTTGAAGGAAAATGAGGCCGCCGTAAAAGACATTGAGCAGCGCATCGGCACGACGAAAAAACGCCAGGACGAATTGAAAAAAGAACTCGGTTTTTTCCAGGGCAACAACAAAGCGCCGGCCAAACTCGAGCAGGACATCAAGAGCGCCGAATTTGATCTCAAGACACAGGCAGACCTCCTGGCGGCGAAGAAAAGGGACGTCAGCACGATCAACACGCGCTACGACACCGACAAGAAGCGCTACAGCGAACTAACCAAGAACCCGTCGAAATAGCCCGGCGCCTCAGCTTGCCTTCAGTTTGCGGCGCAGGATCTCGTTGACCTGCGCCGGGTTCGCCTTGCACTGGCTACGCTGCATCACCTGCCCGACCAAAGAGTTGAAGGCTTTCTCCTTGCCTGCCCGGTAGTCCGCTACTTGCTTGACGTTCGCCGCCAGCACCTCGTCGACCATCTTCTCGATTGCTCCTGAGTCGCTGATCTGCTTCAGACCGCGCTGCTCAATGATCGTATCGGCATCGCCTTCCCCCGCCCACATGGCGTCATCCACTTCCTTGGCGATTTTTCCCGAGATCGTGCCATCGACAATCCGTTCCATGAGACCCCGCAGTTGGGCTGGGCTGACGGGTGACTGCGCAATACCCATGCCGCTGTTGTTCAGCCTTGCGCTGGTGCTCCCGGCAATCCAGTTGGCGGTCTGCCGGACCACTTCCGGCTTGGCCTGCCTGCTTGCTTGTTCGAAGTAGTCGGCCAGTTCCCGGTCGCCAATCAGAACCTTCGCCGTCGAGGCTGGCAGCGCCAGTGCGTCGGTAAACCTCTTGAATCTCACCGTCGGCAACTCGGGCATAGCCGCGCGCACGCGCTCGATGTCTTGCTCGGAAATCACCAGCGGCAACAAGTCAGGATCGGGAAAATAGCGATAGTCCTGCGCGTCTTCCTTGGAGCGCATGGCGCGGGTTTCGTCCCGCTCCGAGTCGTAGAGGCGCGTCTCCTGCGCCACTGACTTGCCATCCTGGATCAGTTCGATCTGGCGCCTGGCCTCGAATTCGATGGCCTGTTCCATGAAACGGAAAGAGTTCAGGTTCTTGATCTCGCAGCGCGTACCCAGCTTGTCGTCCCCGATCTTACGCACCGAGACGTTGGCGTCGCAGCGGAAAGAACCTTCCTGCATGTTGCCGTCGCAAATGCCGATCCAGCGCACCAGTGCATGCAGCGCGCGTGCATAGCTGACCGCTTCCTGGGCGCCGCGCAGGTCCGGCTCGGTGACAATTTCGAGCAACGGCGTACCGGCGCGGTTCAGGTCAATGCCGGTCATACCCTGACCGAGCACCGCGTGGGAGCCAGACAATTCATGCAAAGACTTGCCCGCATCTTCTTCGAGATGGGCGCGGGTCAGCCGAATTGTCTTGCCGCCACCAGGCAGCTCGATTGCCAGCTCCCCACCGGTGACGATCGGTAACTCGTACTGACTGATCTGGTAACCCTTGGGCAGGTCCGGATAGAAGTAGTTTTTTCTGGCGAATATGGAGCGCCGGCTAATGCTTCCGCCAACCGCAAGACCAAAACGGATGGCCAACTCCACCGCGGCTTTGTTCAAGACCGGCAATACGCCGGGCAGCGCGATGTCCACCGCCGAGGCCTGGGTGTTGGGCGCAGCGCCGAACGCGGTCGAGGCGCCGGAAAAGATCTTGCTCTTGGTCAGCAACTGCGTGTGGCTCTCGATGCCGACGACGATTTCCCAGGTCGGCGATTTCATAGCGGCGTGTCATGCGGCGCGCGCAGGTGCCAGTCGCTCGCTTGCTGGTAGCGGTGTGCGGCGCCGAGCATCATCGCTTCGGCAAAATGCTTGCCCATAATTTGCAGGCCCACCGGCAGGCCCGTGCCGTCGAAACCGCAGGGAATCGACAGGCCTGGCAGCCCGGCCAGCGGCGCCGGGATGGTAAAGATGTCGTTCAGGTACATCTGCACCGGATCGTCGGACTTGGCGCCGAGCGCAAACGCGGTCGTGGGCGAGGTCGGTCCCATGATCAGGTCGCAGTGGGCGAAGGCCTCGCTGAAGTCTTGCGCGATCAGGCGCCGCACTTTCTGCGCCTGCAGGTAATAAGCGTCGTAGTAGCCATGCGAGAGTACGTAGGTGCCGATCAGAATACGCCGCTTGACCTCGGCGCCGAAGCCCTCGGCGCGCGTGCGCCGGTACATGTCGTTGAGATCGGCATATTCCTTGGCGCGGTGGCCGTAGCGCACACCGTCGAAGCGCGA
>SHXK01000124.1 GCA_009693335.1 Betaproteobacteria bacterium
ACGCCGACCGAAAATTGACCAGTTTAGAGGGGTAGTGCCGATCAGCGACTGACCAGCGCATTCATTGGGCGCACCCTGGTCAAACCGAAACCGGCACTCCTGGTCAATTCAGCGCCGGCGTCAACATCAGACCAAGTCGGAACTATTACATCTAAAAAAACCCCGCGGCATCCCGGACGGGTGCGACGGGCCGTCCACTGTTGGGCTGCGGGCGGTGTCGCGAGGCAAGTCGTTATGCGGCTATTTCCTTATTCCCCGGCAGCGGAATAATTTTCGCGCCACGCTGTGCGGCGGCGAGCTGCTCGCCCCACCAGTTGAACAACTCCACCCGCTGTGTGAATCGCTCGCCTCGGTCGTAGGCGCGGGCAACCTCGTTGTCGTGTGCGTGATCGAGGGCCAGTTCCACCACGTCGCGGGCGAAGCCCTGATCGCGAGCCAGGGTAGAAAAAGCGCTGCGCCAGCCGTGGGGCGAATGCTTGCCTTCTAGGCCGAGAGTGACGCGGTAGACTTTTTCGATCGACTCGCGGCCGATGTACTTGTTGCCGGTGGGGGAGGGGAACACAAATCCGCGCCCGCCAAATACTCCTTGCCACTGCCGAAGTTCGGCCGTGATTTCCGGACACAGAGGGACGCGGTGGTCAATGTCGCGCGTGGCGACCTTCATCTTTGCGCGGGGAATGATCCAGACGGGTTGCTCATCATCAAGGTGGAACTCGCGCCATTCGGCATTCACGACGTTACCAATGCGCGCGGCCGTGAAGGCGCACAGGCGATGGGCCATGCGCACCGAAGGTGATAGCCGTGCCATTTCCGCCCGCCGCAGCACGTCCCCCAGCGCAGTCCAGTCCAGCAACGCGGGCATGCGCCCGCTGTCCTTTTTGCGGGGAAGGATCTCGCGCGCCGGTCCGGCAGGGTTGTCGCGGCAAAGGCCCTTGGCCTGGGCATAGCGAAAGACGCCGTTCAGATGCTGGAGGATACGCATGGCTGTTTCCAACACGTCGCGCTTGTGGATATCCTCGATCGCCTTGGCAACGATGGCCGGGGTAATACTGGCGACAGGAAGGTTTCCGATGGCCGGGTAGATGTCTCGCTCCAAGGCACGTTGCGATTTGGAGTAGTGCACGGCGCTCCATTCTCGCTGCTTCATAGCTAGCCATTCCTGAGCGACCGCCTTGAATGTGTTGTCCGATCCGGCCGCCGTGGCCGCCCGGTTTACCCGCCGCGCCGTCACCGGGTCCTTGTTTTCCAGCAGGAGGGCCTTGACCTCCCCCAGCTCAACCCGCGCTGCCGCCAGGCTGACGAGCGGGTAGGGGCCGACCGAGTAGATTTTCTCCTTGCCCTCGATGCGGTATTTCACGCGCCAGGTGGCGCCGCCGGCCGGGGTGATGAACAGGTGCAGCCCGCCACCGTCAGCGAGCTTTTTGCCACAGACCGCTTTCGAAACGAAGGCTTTGACAGCCTTGTCCGTGAGCTTTCCTCCGATACCCCCAGATGCAGTTCTTCTTTCGGTTCGATATTCCATAATACCCCCGTCAATACCCCCATAATACGTGGAAGTCTTGGGACGGTGCAAGATCCTGCTAGACGGTCAATAGACTGATGACAAAAGAAAAACGCCGTCACTTGGACGGCGTTGAACCCCGTTGGGGGTATTTATGGTGGAGGCGGCGGGAATCGAACCCGCGTCCGCAAGTCATCCACAGTCAGGACTACATGCTTAGCCTGGTTGTTTGAGCTTCGCTTTGGACCCGCCAACCGGCAGGCTGATCCTCGGCTAGCCGCTTCGACGGATCCCCGGGGCCAAGCGGCCAAGCCCCGGAGAGAGGCTGATGAAAATGACGCTGCACCCTTTTTAGAGGGCCTAGCCCATCAGCAGGCTAGTGCAGCGTCTCGCCGGTATTAGGCGGCGAGAGCGAAACGCTCGTCGTTGGCGTCTAGAGTGTTTCCAGATGGATTTACGAGGGCTCTGGTCCTCGGCATGCCCTGTGCTGCTTCAATACCCGCGTCGAAACCAGGTCGCCCCCGTTTCGAATCGTTAGACGATACGGCGCTTCAATTCGCCGTCAAACACGCGCATTATCTCATGTAGGGGCTCGGAGCCGGCCGATCAAGTCCATCGGCTGCGCGATGATAGCGTCGGCCTGCCAACTCTCCAGCCCACTGCCGTAACCCCATTCGACCGCCACCGAGCGCATACCCGCAGCGCGTGCGGCGTCGACATCGCGCTGATCGTCGCCTAGATACACGCAGTGGGCGGGCTCGATGCCGAGTTCGCTGGCGGCGTGGAGCAGCGAGACGGGGTGGGGCTTGAGATGCGCTGTGGTGTCGCCGCAGACCACGCAGGCGGCCCGTTGTTCGAGCCCCAGCGCGGCAACGATCTTGCGCGTGAGCAGGGTGGATTTGTTGGTGACGATGCCCCAGCGCAAGCCGCGTGTTTCGATCTCCGCGAGCAGGCTGTCGATACCCGGGAAGAGCCGGGTGTCGACACAGATTTCATCCGCGTAGTGCTGCAGGAATGCCTCACGCAGCGGCTTGAACTCGGCATGATCGGGCAGGATGCCTAGCCCTCCCTCGAGCAGACCGCGCGCGCCCGAGGAGGCAAAGGGCCGCAAGGACTCGAGCGGCAATGGGGACAGGCCGCGCGCGGCCCGTAGACGGTTCACGGGACGGGCAAGATCGGCCGCCGTGTCGGCGAGGGTGCCGTCGAAGTCGAACAACACGGCACGTGTTCCTGCAAACATGGGACGTGTTCTTTCGATCACAACCTGATTATCCATCCTTGGTGCAGCACAGTGAATAATTCACGCTGCAGTCCTCGCCAAGCCGGTACTGGTCGGTGAGCGGGTTGTAGGTCATGCCTTTGAGTTCCAGCGCTCGCAGGCCGGCATCGCGGCACCAGCGCGTGAGCTCGGAAGGCTTGATGAAGCGTGCGTAGTCATGCGTGCCCTTGGGCAGCATTTTCAGCAGGTACTCCGCGCCGATTATCGCCAACAGGTAGGATTTCGGATTGCGGTTGAGAGTAGAGAAAAAAACGTAGCCACCGGGTTTTACGAGCTTTGCGCAGGCCGCGATGGTGCTCGCCGGATCAGGGACGTGCTCCAGGAGTTCCATACAGGTGACCACATCGTAGCTCTCCGGTTTTCTGATCGCCAGCTCTTCCGCTGAAATCTTCAGGTATTCCACGGCGACTCCGCTCTCAAGAAAATGTAACTGCGCAACTTTGAGAGGTTTGTCGGCAAGATCGATGCCGGTCACGGATGCGCCCAGGCCGGCCATCGCCTCGGAGAGAATGCCGCCGCCACAGCCGACGTCGAGGACTGTTTTTCCGGCCAGCTTGGCCAGCCCGTTGATCCATCCCAGGCGCAACGGGTTGAGCGCATGCAGCGGCCTGAACTCGCCTTGCGGGTCCCACCAGCGGTGCGCGAGCGCGCCGAATTTATCGAGCTCGACCGGATCGACGTTTGCTGGTGCGCTAGCCATAAATAAAAAGCCCCGCCTGGGCGGGGCTTTTGTGGGACAAATGCCCGCTTACTTTGCTGTGCCGATGACTTCGAGCTCCACGCGGCGATTCTTGGCGCGGCCATCCTTGGTCTTGTTGCTCGCCACGGGCTGCTTCTCGCCCTTGCCCTCCGTGTAGATCCGGTTCGGCTCCACGCCCTTGGATACCAGGTAAGCCTTGACCGACTCGGCGCGACGCACCGATAGCTTCTGGTTGTAGGCGTCGGAACCGATCGAATCGGTGTGGCCGATCGCGATCACGACTTCAAGGTTAACGGCTTTTACCTTGGTGGCGAGGTCATCGAGCTTGTTCTTACCCTCGCCCTTCAGGATCGCCTTGTCAAAGTCGAACAGCACGTCGGCCGCGAGCGTGACCTTCTGGACAACGGGCTTGGGCTTCGCCGCGGGTTTCGCAGCAGGCTGCGCCGCGGGTTTCTCAGCAGGCTTGACGGCAGGCGGCGGTGGCGGCGGGGTCACTTTCGGCGCCATCTTGGGCATCAGGTCGGGATCGCATTCGGCGATCGCCATCGCGGGCGTCCAGTAACCGGCGCGCCAGCACAGGCCGGTACCGTTCTTCCAGACCGCGCCGTCGCCACTTTGCGTCCAGTAGCCTTCCTTCGACTGCGCCGACGCAGTGAACGGCATCGCGCTCATCGCGAAACCTGCGGCGATCAGCAGTGGTATCCAAGTTTTTTTGCTCATGCTTCCCTCCTCGCTGAATTTCCGGAACATTTGCACGCCCCTGGAAAAATTATTGGAATCAAGACTCTGCACGAGTCCTCAAACTATTCTGCCACATCTTGCTGCGGGTGTCCAAATCCTTGAAGGGGAAATGCGGGGCCGAATCCAGGAGTATTCCCCCCCGCAGCAAGTGCCGTCCCGCGACCCAGACGTCGCTCACGTGCTGGCGCCCGGCGGCGTAGACCAGATGGGAAACCGGTTCGTAGCAGGGGGAGAGCTCCGGGCCGGCAATGCGTACGGCGGCCAGGTCGGCGGCTTTCCCCGGGCGGATCGAACCGATACGCGTTTCCAGCCCCAGGGCAGCAGCGCCCCCGAGAGTCGCGGCGCGCAGGGCGGCATGTGCCGGCATCGCCTCGGCGTCGCTGGCCACCGCTTTGGCGAGGAGGGCGGCGAGCCGCATTTCCTCGAACATGTCCAGGCGGTTGTTACTGGCCGCGCCATCGGTGCCGATGGCGAGATTGATGCCCGCCGCGACGATTTTTGCCACTGGTGCGAAGCCGCTGGCGAGCTTCAGATTGGACGAAGGGCAATGCGCTACCGAGGCGCCGTGTTTCGCCAGTAGCGCGATCTCCGCGTCGTTCAGGTGTACGGCATGCACCGCGATCAGGCCGGGGCCGAGCAAGTCCAAACGCCGTAGGCGTTCGAGCGGTCGAACGCCGTGCTCGGCAAGCGAGCGCGCGATCTCGTCCGCGGTCTCGTGCAAGTGGATATGCACCGGCATCTCCACTTCGCCGACCAGCTTGGCGATTTTGCGGAAGGTGGCGTCCGACACCGTATAGGGGGCGTGCGGTGCGAGGCAGAAGGACACCATCGGGTGCTCGCCCCAGCGGTCGCGTAGCGCCAGGCCCTTGCTGAGATAGTCGTCCGGGTCGGAGCCGTAGGCCGTGGGCAGGTCGAACACGATCATGCCGATCGACACCCGCATGCCGGTTTCGAGTGCCGCTGCCAGTGTCGCCTCGGGGAAGAAATACATGTCGTTGAAACAGGTGACACCGCCGCGCAGCATCTCGGCGCAGGCGAGCAGACTGCCGTCTTTCACGAACTGCGGCGAGACATGCTTCATCTCCGTGGGCCAGATGTGCTCTTCCAGCCATCGCATCAGCGGCAGGTCGTCGGCCAGCCCGCGCATCAGCGACATCGCGGCGTGCGTGTGCGCGTTGACCAGGCCGGGAATCAGTACGTGTTCATCGAGCGTGACTTTTGCATAGG
>SHXK01000016.1 GCA_009693335.1 Betaproteobacteria bacterium
AAGACCGTGGGCGCCGGCGTGGTCGCCAAAGTCATCGAATGAACAAGGAGCGCGGCCTGAAGGCCGCTTAGGAACATGGAAAGCCAACGTATTCGTATTCGCTTGAAGGCCTTCGATTACCGACTGATCGATCGCTCGGCGCTCGAGATCGTCGACACGGCGAAGCGCACTGGCGCGGTAGTGCACGGCCCGGTGCCGCTACCGACGCGCAAAGCGCGCTTCGATCTGTTGCGCTCGCCGCATGCCGACAAGACTTCGCGCGAGCAGCTCGAGATCCGGACCCATCTCAGGTTGATGGACATCATTGATCCGACCGACAAGACGGTGGATGCGCTGATGAAGCTCGATCTGCCAGCGGGCGTGGACGTGGAGATCAAGGTTCAGTAGGTTTAGATTCAATC
Source organism: Betaproteobacteria bacterium (assembly GCA_009693335.1). Taxonomy (GTDB): domain Bacteria; phylum Pseudomonadota; class Gammaproteobacteria; order Burkholderiales; family SG8-39; genus RBG-16-66-20. Next base: position 402 of record SHXK01000016.1, read on the forward strand.
GCTATAGATTTAGTGGTGCCGTTGTATTGAGTGCAGTGTCGGCCAATAGGAGCCGGCGTCCGGGGACGCGCAACATGGCGCCGGATTAACGAGAAGAGGATCGTATGACGATAGGACTGGTCGGCCGCAAGGTTGGCATGATGCGCATCTTCACCGACGAGGGCGATGCCCAACCGGTGACCGTGCTTGACGTCTCCGACAACCGGATTACGCAGATCAAGACCGCCGACAAGGACGGCTACTCTGCCGTGCAGGTCGCGTTCGGCAAGCGGCGGGCAAGTCGTGTGCGCAAGCCGCTCCAAGGGCACCTCGCCAAGGCGGCGGTCGAAGCCGGCCACACGCTGAAGGAATTTCGTGCTCAGGCGGGCGAGCTTGCCAGCCTCAAGGTCGGCGGTAAGATCGGCGTCGAGATCTTCAAGGTTGGGCAGAAGGTGGACGTGCAGGGCACCACGCTGGGCAAGGGTTTCGCCGGGGTTATCAAGCGCCACCATTTCTCCTCCAACCGGGAAACCCACGGCAACTCGATTACGACGCGCGCCCAGGGCTCGACCGGCCAGCGCCAAGATCCGGGCCGCGTGTTTCCCGGCAAGCGTATGGCCGGCCATCTTGGCGACAAGCGTCGGACGATCCAGAACCTGATCGTGGTGCGCATAGACGCCGAGCGCCAGCTGTTGCTCGTCAAGGGCTCGGTCCCCGGTTATGCGGGCCGCGATATCGTCGTACGACCGGCGGTCAAGGCCGCAGTCAAGGTCTAGCGGAGCTCGCCATGGAACTGAAACTGATCAATGACCAGGGTGCTGCCGGAACGGTGGTTGCCAAAGACGAAATTTTCGGGCGCGACTTCAACCAGACGCTGGTCCACCAGCTGGTAGTCGCCTACGAAGCGAACGCGCGCTTAGGCAGCAGAAAGCAGAAAGACCGTGGCGAAGTGCGCCATTCGACCAAGAAGCCGTGGCGCCAGAAGGGCACCGGCCGCGCGCGCGCTGGCATGAGCTCCAGCCCGTTGTGGCGCGGTGGCGGCAAGATCTTCCCCAATACACCGGATGAGAATTTCTCGCAAAAAGTGAACCGCAAGATGTATCGCGCTGGCATGGCGGCGATCCTGTCGCAGCTGGCGCGTGAGGACCGCATCCGCGTGGTCGAGGAGTTCAAGCTCGAGCAGCCCAAGACCAAGCTGCTGGCGCAAAAAGTGAAGGCGATGGGCTTCGACGAGCTGCTGGTGATTACCGATGCCATGGACACGAACTTGACGCTTTCCTCGCGCAACCTGCATCACGTCCAGGTGATCGCGGTGCAGCAGGCCAATCCGGTAGCGCTGGTGCGTTATCCGAACGTGCTGCTGACCAAGAAGGCGGTCGCCAAGCTGGAGGAAATGTTCAAATGACCGCGCCGCGCAAATACAACGCCGAGCAGCTGATGCAGGTATTGCTCGCGCCGGTGGTCTCGGAGAAGAGCACCCGCGTCGCTGACAAGAACCGCCAGTACGTGTTCCGTGTCGCCGATGCCGCCACCAAGCCCGAGATCAAAGCGGCGGTGGAGTTGTTGTTCAAGACCAAGGTGGATGCGGTCACGGTAAGTCGGGTGAAGGGCAAGAAGAAGCGTTTCGGTCGCTTCATTGGCCGCCGGAACAACTGGAAAAAGGCCTACGTGCGTCTCGCCACCGGCCAGGAAATCAACTTTGCGGCGACGGGGTAAACCATGCCATTGATGAAAGTCAAACCGACTTCGCCAGGCCGGCGCGCACTGGTCAAGGTGGTCTCGCCCGATCTGCACAAGGGCGAACCGCACTGGCCGCTGATCGAGCGGCAGATCAGGGGCAGCGGCCGCAACAATCTGGGCCGCATCACGGTGCGGCACAAGGGCGGTGGCCATAAGCAGCACTACCGCATCGTGGACTTCCGCCGCGACAAGGACGGCATCCAGGCTACTGTCGAGCGCCTCGAGTACGATCCGAACCGCAGCGCGCACCTTGCGCTGCTGCTGTACGCCGACGGCGAGCGCCGCTACATCATTGCGCCCAAGGGGATCACCACCGGCGCGCAACTGGCCTCGGGCGTGGAAGCGCCGATCAAGGCGGGCAATACGTTGCCGCTGAAGAGCATTCCGGTCGGCACCACGGTGCATTGCATCGAGATGCTGCCGGGCAAGGGTGCGCAGTTGGCGCGCTCGGCGGGGGCTTCGGCGCAGTTGTTAGCGCGCGAGAGTTCCTACGCGCAGTTGCGGCTGCGTTCGGGCGAGATCCGCAAGGTACATGTGGACTGCCGCGCCACCATCGGCGAAGTCGGCAACGATGAGCACAACCTGGAATCCATCGGCAAGGCGGGCCGCAAGCGTTGGCGCGGCGTGCGTCCCACCGTGCGTGGCGTGGCGATGAACCCGATAGATCACCCGCACGGCGGCGGTGAAGGCCGCACCTCGTCGGGGCGACCCCCGGTTTCGCCCTGGGGTGTCCAGACCAAGGGATTCAAGACTCGGCGCAACAAGCGGACGCAGGTGATGATCGTCCGCGACCGACGCACCAAATAGGGAACACTAGGCTATGGCACGCTCAATAAAGAAGGGTCCCTTCGTGGACTACCACCTGATGCAGAAGGTTGATAAGGCGCGCGGCGGCAACGACAAGCGCCCGATCAAGACCTGGTCGCGGCGCTCTACGGTGATGCCCGATTTCGTCGGCCTGACGCTGGCGGTGCACAACGGCAAGCAGCATATTCCTGTGTATGTGAGCGAGAACATGGTCGGGCACAAGTTGGGCGAATTCGCGTTGACGCGCGTCTTCAAGAGCCACTCGGCCGCCGGCAAACGGACCGCGGAAGCGGCGGCGGGTAAATCGCCGCCACCGGGCGGCGGCATAGGCACGGGTGCTGCGGCAGCAGAGCCGGCGGCGAAGAAGTAAGGAGCCGACATGGAAACGAAAGCGAGCTTGCGCGGCGCACATCTCTCAGCACAGAAGGGCCGTTTGGTGGCGGACCTGGTGCGCGGCAAGAAAGTCGATCAGGCGATCAATATCCTCGCCTTCTCGCCGAAAAAGGGCGCCACCCTGGTAAAGAAACTCCTGGAGTCGGCGATCGCCAATGCTGAACACAACGACGGCGCCGACATCGACGCCCTCAAGGTGAAGACCATCCACGTCGAGCGCGGCTCTTTCCAGAAGCGCTTCCACGCCCGCGCCAAAGGCCGTGGCACCAGGGTATTGAGACACTCGTGTCACATCTACCTGACAGTCGGAGATTAGAGAGAATCCCATGGGACAGAAGATTAATCCGACCGGTTTCCGGCTTGCGGTCAACCGCAACTGGAGCTCCAAGTGGTATGCGAACAATCGCAACTTCGCGGCGATGTTGGCCGAGGACATCAAGGTTCGCTCCTTCCTCAAGAAAAAGCTCGCACACGCTTCCGTCGGGCGGGTGTTGATCGAACGTCCGGCCAAGGATGCGCGCATCACCATCTTCTCGGCGCGACCGGGCGTGGTGATCGGCAAGAAGGGCGAGGAGATCGAGGCGCTCAAGGCCGAGCTGCGCAGCATCATGGGCGTGCAGCAAGTGCACGTGAACATCGAGGAAATCAGGAAGCCAGAGACCGACGCGCAATTGATCGCCGATTCCATCGCCCAACAGCTCGAGAAGCGCATCATGTTCCGCCGCGCGATGAAGCGCGCGATGCAAAACGCCATGCGTCTGGGGGCACAGGGCATCAAGATCATGAGCGCAGGGCGCCTCAATGGCCACGAGATTGCGCGCACCGAGTGGTACCGAGAGGGCCGGGTACCGCTGCACACACTGCGCGCCGATATCGATTTTGGTATGGGCGCGGCGAAAACCAGCTACGGTGTCATCGGCATCAAGGTTTGGGTGTACAAGGGCGAGGTAGCGCCCAAGAACGAGGCGCAAGTGGTGCTGACGACGACGGCGCCTGTGGCGGCGCAGCTCGATGCGCCCGGCGAACCCAGGCGAGCCAAGAAGCCGGCCCCCAAAGTAGGCGCCAGGCGCGCTGCGGCCGGGCCCAAGGCCGAAGGCGAGAAGAAAGCTGTCAGGAAAACCGACGCTGCGGCGCCCAAGACCACCGTCAAGCGGGTCAGGAAAATCGTCAAGGAATCCGATGCGTCTGGCGCCAAGGGCGCCGGGGACGGGGAGAAATAAGCCATGCTGCAACCCGCACGCACTAAGTACCGCAAGCAGCAAAAGGGCCGCAACACGGGCATTGCCACGCGCGGCAATAAGGTTTCCTTCGGCGAGTTCGGGCTAAAGGCCCTCGGCCGCGGTCGCTTGACCGCGCGCCAGCTCGAAGCGGCGCGCCGCACGCTGTCGCGCCACATCAAGCGCGGCGGTCGGGTCTGGATCCGCGTCTTTCCCGACAAGCCAGTTTCGCGCAAGCCAGCCGAGGTCCGCATGGGCAACGGCAAGGGCAATCCCGAGTATTTCGTCTGCGAAATTCAGCCAGGCAAGATGATATTCGAGATGGACGGAGTGGATGCGGCGCTGGCGAAGGAAGCTTTCAAGCTGGCCTCGGCCAAGTTGCCGTTCAGGACTGTAGCTGTGCACCGGATGCTGGGATAAGTAGCCAAGGAAAATGTGCCATGAAAGCCAGTGAACTTCGCGCCAAGAACGGCGACGATCTGCAAAAGGAACTACATGAACTGCTGAAAGCGCAGTTCGGGCTGCGCATGCAGCATGCGACGCAACAGCTGGCTAACACCAGCCAGATCAGGAAAGTGCGCCGCGACATCGCGCGCGCGCGCACCATCATCAGAGAGAAGGCCGCAAAATGAATTCGACAGCCAGTACTGGAAACAGCGCGCCAGCGGCCGTCCCGGCCAAGAACCAGCGCAAGCTGGTCGGCCGTGTGGTGAGCAACAAGATGCAGAAGACCGTGGTGGTGCTGGTCGAGCGCCGGGTGAAACAGCCGACCTTTGGCAAGATCATCACTCGCTCGAGCAAGTACCACGCGCACGTCGCCAGCGGCGCCTTCCAGGAGGGCGATCTGGTTGAAATCGCCGAATGCCGGCCGATCTCCAAGACCAAGGCCTGGACGGTAACTCGTCTGGTGGAAAAGTCGAAGCTAGTGCTCGTTTGAGATTGCACACGATGCGGATTTCAGTATAGAATCCGCCTCCCTTTTCCCCTTACGGGGTCCAAAACTGCGCGCCAGAGCGGCAAGCTGAGCGCCTAAGTTGGATGGAGAAAGAACCATGATTCAGATGCAGTCCGTGCTGGATGTCGCCGATAACACCGGCGCGCGCGCCGTTATGTGCATCAAGGTGCTGGGCGGCTCGAAGCGACGCTACGCCTCGATCGGTGATGTGATCAAGGTGAGTATCAAGGATGTGGCGCCGCGCGGTCGGGTGAAGAAAGGCGAGGTCTACGACGCGGTGGTGGTGCGCACCGCCAAGGGCGTGCGCCGCAGCGACGGCTCGCTGGTACGTTTTGACAACAACGCGGTGGTGCTGCTTACCGCCAAGCTGGAGCCGATCGGCACCCGTATCTTCGGGCCGGTGACGCGTGAGCTGCGCACTGAGCGCTTCATGAAAATTGTTTCGCTGGCGCCTGAAGTCTTGTAATCCGGACCGGTAAGGGAACTCACAGAACATGAACCGTATCAAGAAGGGCGACGAGGTGGTGGTGATCACCGGTCGCGACAAAGGCAAGCGCGGCACGGTGCTGCGTCGGGTGGACGCCGAGCACGTGGTAGTGGAGGGCGTTAATCGGGTGAAGAAGAACCAACGCCCGAACCCGATGAAAAATCAGACTGGCGGCATCGTCGATAAGGACATGCCGATCCACGTCTCTAACATCGCGCTCTACAACCCTGCGACGCAGAAAGCCGACCGGATCGGCTTCAAGGTCCTGGGTGATGGACGCAAGGTGCGGGTATTCAGGTCGAACGGCGAACAGGTGGAAGCGTAAGGACAGGCCATGGCGAAGGATAAAGACAAAGACGTAAAACCCAAGCAGCGGGAAGCGCAACAGCAGCAGCCCAAAGCGCCCGGCAAAGAGCCGCGGGCAAAGAAGGTCGCTGCGCCAGCCCCGGTACAAGAAGCTGGCCCGCAGATTCCGGCGCCGCCGGCGCGGCTGGCGATCCAGTATCGCGACAAGATCGTGCCCGATCTGATGAAGAAATTCGGTTACACCACTGTGATGCAGGTGCCGCGCATCAAGAAGATCACGCTCAACATGGGCGTCGGCGAAGCGGTGAACGACAAAAAAGTGCTCGACCACGCGGTCAGCGACATGACCAAGATCGCGGGACAAAAGCCGGTGGTGACCAAGACGCGCAAGTCGATCGCAAACTTCAAGGTGCGCGCCGGATATCCCATCGGCTGCATGGTGACTTTGCGCGGCGCGCGGATGTACGAATTTCTCGACCGCTTGGTGAACATCGCGATCCCGCGGATCCGTGATTTCAGGGGCGTGTCCAACCGGGCTTTTGACGGTCGCGGCGGCTACAGCTTGGGGGTCAAGGAACAGATCATCTTCCCCGAGATCGAGTACGACAAGATCGACGCCCTGCGCGGGCTCGACATCGCCATCAACACGACGGCGAGAAATGACGACGAGGCGCGCGCGCTGCTCACCGCGTTCCGCTTTCCGTTCAGGCAGGAACAGAGCAAGCAAGAACCGAACAAGCAAGAACCGAACAAGCAAGAACAGAAAGGCTGACCAACATGGCCAAGCTCTCAGTGAAGTTGCGTGACAAGTACCGCCGCCAGACCGTCGAGAAGTTCAAAGTCAAGCGCGCTGCGCTGTTGGCGGTGATCAACAATGCCAAGGCCGCCGACGAGGATCGCGATGCCGCGCGCGCCAAGCTGCAGAGGCTGCCGCGTGACGCTTCGCCGGTGCGCCTGCGCAACCGCTGTGCGCTGACCGGGCGCCCGCGTGGCGTGTACCGGAAGTTCGGCCTTGGGCGCAGCAAGTTGCGCGATCTGGCGATGAACGGCGAGGTGCCCGGTGTGATCAAGGCGAGCTGGTAAGGAGTCCGCGATGAGCATGAGCGATCCGATCGCAGATATGTTGACCCGCATTCGCAATGCCCAGATGGTCGGGCATGTGGAGGTCGGCATGCCCTGTTCCAAACTAAAAATTTCCATTGCCCAGGTGCTGAAGGACGAGGGCTACGTGGAGAATTTCGCAGTGCGCGAAGACGGCCCCAAGAAGGTACTGCGCATCGGTCTGAAGTACTACGCCGGCCGGCCGGTCATCGAGCGACTGGAGCGCATCTCCAAGCCGGGCCTGCGCGTTTACAAGGACCGCAACAGCCTGCCGGAGGTCATGAATGGCTTGGGCGTGGCGATCGTTTCCACTTCGCGAGGAGTGATGACCGATCGCAAGGCGCGCGCCACCGGAGTCGGTGGTGAAGTTCTCTGCATCGTCGCCTGAGGACAACGGCCATGTCGCGCATTGCAAAGAATCCCATTCCGGTGCCCAAGGGCGTCGAAGTGAATATCACACCGGTGCTGATTTCGATCAAGGGGCCGCTGGGCACTGTCGCGCGCCCGATGGACCCGAACGTTGGCGTCGAGAAAGACGGCGATACGCTGAAGTGCAAGGCTTTGGGAAACTCGCGTCACGCCGGCGCTATGTCCGGCACCATGCGGGCGCTGGTGGCCAATATGGTTACTGGTGTCACCAAAGGCTGGGAAAAGAAGCTCTCGTTGATCGGGGTCGGCTACCGGGCGCAAGCCCAGGGCGACAAGCTCAACCTGTCGCTCGGCTTCTCGCACCCGGTGGTGCAGCAGATGCCCATGGGCGTCAAGGTGGTGACGCCGACGCAGACCGAGATCGTGGTTAGCGGCATCGACAAGCAGCTGGTGGGCCGGATCGCGGCCGAGATCCGCGACGTGAAACCCCCCGAGCCTTACAAAGGCAAGGGTGTGCGCTACACGGGCGAGGCCATTACCCTCAAAGAGACGAAGAAGAAGTAACGCGACGTCGGCGATACGGACAGTACAGACAGAGCACGGAGAACCATACATGATCCACAAGAATCCCGCCCGCTTGCGCCGCGCGCGTCAGACGCGACTCAAGATCCGCGAAATCGGCGTGCTGCGCCTCACGGTGCACCGTAGCAATGTTCACATCTACGCGCAGATTACCTCTGCCGGTGGCGACAAGGTGCTGGCGAGCGCTTCCAGCCTGGAGAAGGCATTGCGCGCCAATAGCAAAAGCGGCAGCACCAAGAAAGCAGCCGAAATCGTCGGCCAACGTATCGCCGAGAAGGCCAGGGCGGCCGGCATCGAGAGTGTGGCCTTCGATCGCGCGGGTTACAGGTACCACGGCCGGGTAAAAGCGCTTGCCGAGGCAGCACGGGCCGGCGGGCTCAAATTCTAAGGAATTCGCAATGGTCAAAATGCAGGCAAGACGGATGCAGCAGCAAGAAGAGCGGGGCGACGGGCTGCGCGAGAAGATGATTGCGGTCAATCGCGTCACCAAGGTGGTGAAAGGCGGTCGTGTGCTCGGCTTCGCCGCGCTTACCGTGGTGGGCGACGGCGACGGCAGCATCGGCATGGGCAAGGGCAAGGCGCGCGAAGTTCCGGTCGCGGTGCAAAAGGCGATGGAAGAAGCACGCCGCTCCATGTTCAAAGTGAAGCTGAAAAGCGGCACGCTGCACCACACCGTCATCGGCCGCCATGGTTCGGCTAAGGTCCTGATGCAGCCGGCTTCCGAGGGAACCGGGATCATCGCCGGTGGCCCGATGCGCGCAGTGTTCGAGGTCATGGGGGTTAGCAACATCCTCGCCAAGTGCTTCGGTTCGACCAATCCGTACAACGTGGTGCGCGCGACGCTGCAGGGCCTGCAGGCAATGAACACGCCGGCCGAGATCGCCGCCAAGCGCGGCAAGAAGGTCGAGGAAATCCTTACCTAGGACGGGTCATGGCGGACAAGAAAATCAAGGTGAAACTGGTGAAGAGCACCAATGGCTGCAAGACTGGGCACGTGGCGACTGTGCGCGGTCTGGGCTTGCGGCATCTGAACCACACGGTGGAACTCGTCGACACCCCCGAGGTGCGCGGCATGATCAACCGCGTAGCCTATCTCGTCAGATTGGAGAGCTAGCATGCGACTCAATGGACTGAAACCGGCGCCGGGCTCCAGGCAGCCACGCCACCGGGTCGGGCGCGGCATCGGCTCGGGCTGGGGCAAGACTGCGGGCTTGGGCCACAAGGGTCAGAAGGCGCGCGCCGGCGGTTTCCACAAGGTCGGATTCGAAGGCGGCCAGATGCCGCTGCACCGGCGTTTGCCCAAGCGTGGCTTTGCCTCGCTGACGCGCAACGCGACCGCTGAGGTGCGCTTGTCCGATCTGCAGAACATGAAGGCGACTGAAATCGATTTTGCCGCGCTTCGCGCGGAGCACATCGTGCCGCGCGCGGCGCTCAATGCCAAAGTGATCCTGTCGGGGAAGCTCTCGCGCAAGCTCACGCTGAAGGGCGTTAAGGCAAGCAAAGGCGCGCGTGTCGCGATCGAAGCGGCTGGTGGTACGTATGAGGCGCCCGCGGCGGCGCCTGCACCGCTGGCGAAGCTGGTGGCAAAAGTCAAGCAGGCCAAGGAGTAAGCCCGCTTTGGCGACTGCACTCCCCGGCGCCGGCAAGAGCGCCCAATACGGTGACCTGAAGAAGAGACTGCTGTTTCTTCTCGGTGCGCTGTTCGTGTTCCGCATCGGGGCCCACATCCCGGTGCCGGGCATAGACCCGAACGTGCTGGCGGAACTGTTCAAGGGGCAACAGGGCGGCATCTTGGGCATGTTCAACATGTTTTCTGGCGGCGCACTCTCGCGCTTCACTATCTTCGCACTGGGGATCATGCCGTACATATCGGCCTCGATCATCATGCAGCTGATGACCTCGGTCAGCCCGCAACTGGAGCAGTTGCGCAAGGAAGGCGAGACCGGCCGGCGCAAGATTACCCAGTACACCCGCTACGGCACCGTGGCGCTGGCGCTGTTCCAGGCGACCGGGATCTCGATCGCCCTCGAATCGCAGGCGAATCTGGTGCTCGAACCGGGCCTCATGTTCCGCATCACGACGGTGACCACGCTGGTGACCGGCACCATGTTCCTGATGTGGCTGGGCGAGCAGATCACTGAGCGCGGCTTGGGCAACGGTATTTCGATCATCATATTCGCGGGCATCGCCGCGGGCTTGCCGAACGCGATCGCCGGCACACTGGAACTGGTGCGCACTGGCGCGATGCATCCGCTGACCGCGTTGCTGATCGCGGTTTCGGTGGTTGCCGTCACGGCCTTGGTCTGCTTCGTTGAGCGCGGGCAGCGGAAAATACTGGTCAACTATGCCAAGCGCCAGGTCGGCAACCGCGTCTACGGCGGGCAGAGCTCGCACCTGCCATTCAAGCTCAATATGTCGGGCGTGATTCCGCCGATATTCGCCTCCTCCCTGATCCTGTTCCCTGCCACGCTGCTTAGCTGGTTCGGCTCCGCCGAGGGCTTCATCTGGCTGCGCGATCTCGCCGGTACGCTTTCGCCTGGGCAGCCGATTTACGTGCTGCTGTACGGGGCGTTGATCGTGTTCTTTTGTTTCTTCTACACGGCCTTGCAGTACAACCCGAAGGAGACCGCGGACAACCTGAAAAAGTCTGGCGCCTTCGTGCCCGGCATCCGTCCCGGCGAACAGACCGCGCGCTATCTGGAAAAGATCCTGACCAGGCTGACGCTCGCCGGCGCGGTTTACGTGACGCTGGTCTGCCTGCTGCCTGAATTCCTGATCCTGCGCTGGAACGTGCCGTTCTACTTCGGTGGCACCTCACTGTTGATCATCGTTGTGGTAACGATGGATTTCATGGCTCAGGTGCAGTCCTACGTAATGACGCACCAGTACGAGAGCCTGCTGCGCAAGGCCAGCTTCAAGGCCGGCATGCCGGCGCGATAAAGAAAAGGAGGACGACTCATGAAAGTGATGGCTTCAGTGAAGAAAATCTGCCGCAATTGCAAGATCGTGCGCCGCAAGCGGGTGGTGCGTGTGATTTGTACTGATCCCCGACATAAACAGCGGCAAGGATGAGATGACGCGCATCAGTAGCGCTTCTTTGTAGCTTGATAAGACCTTGACTAAATTGATATAATCTCAAGTTCCCCGGACGACATACGCCATGGCTCGAATCGCAGGTATCAACATTCCCAATCACCAGCATGCCAGCATCGCGCTAACCGCGATCTATGGCGTCGGTCGCTCGCGCGCGATCGCGATCTGCGTTGCCTCCGGGATCCCGCCAGCACGCAAGATCAAGGATCTGGGCGACGCCGAGATGGACCGCTTACGCGAGAACATTACGCGCCTGACGGTGGAGGGCGACCTGCGCCGTGAGGTGCAGATGTCCGTCAAGCGCCTGATTGATCTGGGCTGTTACCGCGGCTCGCGCCATCGCAAGGGGCTGCCGGTGCGTGGTCAGCGTACGCGCACCAACGCGCGCACGCGCAAGGGTCCGCGCAAGGCCGCAGTCAAGCAGAACGCACCAACCGGCAAGATTTAAGCAGCCGGACTGTTAGACGATTCAGACCCTACAGACTATTCGAGACCAGCCTATGGCGAGCAAAGCAACCCCCTCCGGACAACAACTGCAGCAGACTGCCGCGGCGCGCGCGCGCAAGAAGGTGAAGAAGAACGTCGCCGAGGGCATCGCCCACGTGCACGCCTCGTTCAACAACACCATCGTCACCATCACCGACCGCCAGGGTAATACCCTGTCGTGGGCGACCTCGGGCAACGCCGGTTTCAAGGGTTCGCGCAAGTCGACGCCGTTCGCTGCGCAGATGGCCGCCGAGCGCGCCGGGCGGGCGGCGCAGGAATGCGGCGTCAAGAACATCGAAGTTCGCATCAAGGGGCCGGGGCCGGGCCGCGAATCGGCGGTGCGTGCGCTGAACGCTCTCGGTCTGAAAATTGGCTCGATTGCCGACGTGACCCCGGTGCCACATAACGGCTGCCGTGCTCCGAAGCGGCGCAGAGTCTAGCCGGCACGTCAGAAAAGGAAACAAGGAGAAAGTATGGCCCGAAATCTCGACGCCAAGTGCCGTCAGTGCCGCAGGGAAGGCGAGAAGCTGTTCCTGAAAGGCGAGAAGTGCTTCACCGACAAATGCGCCATCGAAAGGCGCAGCTACGCACCCGGCCAGCACGGGCAGAAGAGCGGTGCGCGCCTTTCGGACTACGGCAAGCAACTACGCGAAAAGCAGAAAACGCGCCGTACCTACGGGGTGCTGGAGCGGCAGTTCCGCAAGACCTATGCCGAAGCATCGCGTTCCAAGGGCGTCACCGGTGAGCGGCTGCTGCAACTGCTGGAAACGCGCTTGGACAACGTGACCTACCGTATGGGCTTCGGCGCCTCGCGCAGCGAAGCGCGCCAGGTGGTGAGGCATAACGGCATCCTGGTGAATGGCAAGCGCGTGAACATCCCGTCCTATGAGGTTAGCCCCGGCGACGTTGTCGAGGTCGCCGACAAGGCGAAGGTGCAACTGCGCATCAAGGCGTCGGCCGAGGCGGCCGAGTCGCGCGGCATTCCCGAGTGGATCGAGGTGGACACGAAAGCGCTGAAGGGGAAGTTCAAGTCGCTCCCGGCGCGCGCCGACATGTCCTCCACGATCAACGAGAGCCTGATCATCGAACTGTACTCGAAGTAACAAGGTAACCCCACATGCCCCAGACCGGATTCCTGAAGCCGCGCATCGTCGATGTGCAAAACCTGTCCCCGTCGCACGCCAAGGTGACGATGGAGCCTTTCGAGCGTGGCTACGGCCACACTCTGGGCAATGCCCTGCGTCGCGTGCTGCTGTCGTCGATGCCCGGCTATGCGCCGACCGAGGTGCAGATCGCGGGCGTAGTGCACGAGTACTCGACGCTCGACGGCGTGCGCGAGGACATCGTGGACATCCTGCTAAATCTGAAAGGCGTGGTGTTCCGTCTACATAATCGCGACGAAGCCACCCTGACGCTGAAGAAGAAGGGCGAGGGCCCGGTCACCGCCGGCGACATCGAGCCGTCGCACGACGTCGAGGTGGTCAACCCCGGCCACGTCATCGCCAATCTCTCGGCGGGCGGCAAGATCGAGCTGCAACTCAAGGTCGAAGGAGGCCGTGGCTACGTGCCAGGCAACATGCGCTATTTGCCAGAAGAGACCAAGGGCATCGGCCGTATCGTGCTCGATGCATCCTTCAGTCCAGTGCGCCGCGTGTCCTACTTGGTCGATTCGGCGCGCGTCGAGCAGCGTACCGACTTGGACAAACTGATCCTCGACATCGAGACCAACGGCGCCATCGAACCCGAGGAAGCGGTGCGCTATGCGGCCCGCATCTTGGTGGATCAGCTCTCCGTGTTCGCGCAATTGGAAGGTACGGCCCTGCCCACCGAGGAGAAGAAGTCGGTGGTGGTCGATCCGATCCTGCTGCGGCCGGTGGACGACCTGGAGTTAACGGTGCGTTCGGCGAATTGCCTGAAGGCCGAGAACATCTATTACATAGGCGACCTGATCCAGCGCACCGAGACCGAGCTGCTGAAGACCCCCAACCTGGGACGCAAGTCGCTGAACGAAATCAAGGAAGTGCTCGCCTCCAGGGGTTTGACGCTGGGTATGAAACTCGAGAACTGGCCGCCGGCCGGACTCGAGCACCACAGGACCTAAAGAGAGAACAGGAAAGCGCCATGCGTCACGGTCACGGACTCAGGAAACTCAACCGCACCACCAGCCACCGGCTCGCCATGTTCCGCAACATGGCGAACTCTTTGCTGGCGCACGAGCAGATCACCACCACGCTGCCCAAGGCGAAGGAACTGCGGCGCGTCGTCGAGCCGATGATCACGCTGGGCAAGACAGCGACGCTAGCCAATCGCCGCCTCGCCTACAACCGGCTGCGCGACCGCGACACGGTGTCCAAGCTCTTCGGCGAGCTCGGGCCGCGCTACGCCAAGAGGAACGGCGGTTACCTGCGCATCCTCAAGAACGGTTTCCGCAAAGGCGACAACGCGCCGCTAGCGCTGGTGAGTCTCCTGGACCGGCCCGATCTTCCTGCCGGGAAGGGCGAAGAAAAGAAAAGCGACAAAGCCGCCTAGGCGGCCTGAGGTCGCGGCGGGGCCACCGCTGAATTCGGCGTTGGCTGCCGATGGTCTACTTGAGGGCCAGTTTAAAAAGCTTGATCGCGTTGCTGCGACCGATTTTTATCCTCTGTTCCTCAGTAATGACGTTGGTTGCGTCGTACCAGTCGGCGGCATCGGCCATCCTTTCGAAGGGATAATCGGCGCTGAAGTAGATCTTGTCGTTGTCGATCGTTTCCAGGGTGCAGCGGAAAGCCGGATCGTTGAAGTTGCCGCTGGTGGTGATGTGGAAATGCTCGCGGAAATAGTCCCCCAGCGGCCGTTTGCCGCGATAGGCTCGGCGCGAGAACTGCATGCGTGCATCGATGCGCCACAGGCCGAATGGAATGTTTTCACCCAGATGGCCGATGCAGATGCGCAGTTTGGGATAGTCGTCGAATAGTCCTGAGCCGCACAAGCGTAGGGAATGGATCGAGGTCTCGACCGCAAAACCCCACGGTGAACTCATCAGCCAGGGGTGGCCGTCATAAATCGGTGCGCGTGACGGGATCTGCATGCGCGGATGCAAGTAGAAGGGCACGTCTAGCTCCGACACGGTGGCCCAGAAACTTCGATATTCGGGCAGGTCGTAATACTTCACGTTTTCCGCGTCGCCGACCTGCTGAAAACCGTTGACCATGCAGCCCTTGAATCCCAAATCTTTGACGCAGCGCGTGAGTTCTCTGGCAGCGGCGTCGGGATTATGCATCGGCAGCGCGGCCAACGCGGCATAACGGCCAGGATGCCTAGCAACCGCTTCCGCCATGCGCTCGTTGGCTTTCTTCGCTACGTTCATGGCCTCGTTCGCGTCGAGAATTTTTTGCACCCCCGGCGCATTGAGAGACAGGATCGCCAACTCGATACCGGCCTTGTCCATATGATCCAGCCGTTCGTTCCCGAGGTCGATGATCTCTCGGGTGAAGTCGTCCCAGACGCCGGAATCGCCGGCAAAACTGCGCGCCTGTTCGAGGGTTTCCTCTATGGCGAAGTGCTCTTCAAAAGCGATTTTGTTTTTCATCAAGAGATCCTCGGTTAGAACGGTGGCTATGTGATCAATATGGCGCGGTAGTCATTGACGTTGGTGCGCGTTGGCCCGCAGACCACCAGATCGTCCAGCGAGGAGAAAACTCCGTAACTGTCGTTCGCAGCGAGATATTTCCGCGCGTCTATCCCTCGCGCGCGCGCGCGCGCGAGCGTGTCGGGGGCGAGCAGGGCGCCGGCGTTGTCCTCCGAGCCGTCGATGCCGTCGGTGTCCGCGGCGATGGCGTGCACTGCGGCAGTTCCCGCCAGTTCGATGCCGAGCGCCAGCAGGAATTCGCCGCAGCGCCCCCCGCGGCCGCCACTGCCGCGGACGGTCACCGTGCATTCGCCGCCCGAGAGCAGCGCTACCGGGGGTTTGAACGGCGAGCCGTGTCTGCGAATCTCGAGCGTGAGCGCTGCCATGACCTTGGCGACTTGGCTGGCCTCGCCAGTAATGAAATCGCCGAGTATCACCGGTTCGATGCCGTGTTCGCGAAACAGCGCCGCTGCTGCCTGCAGCGATCGCCGGGGCGTGGCGATGATGCGGTTCTCAACGTTCTTGAAAACAGGAGACCCGGGCTTGGGTGTTTCTTCACGTTCACCGCGCAGGCCGGCGATCAGGTGGCTGAGTACCGTCCGCGGCGGCTTGACCTCGAAGCGGTTCAGTACGTCCACCGCCTCCTGAAAAGTCGTTGGATCTGGCGCGCAGGGGCCCGAGGCGATATGCGTGGGGTCGTCGCCGGTCACATCCGAGATGATCAGCGTGAGCACCGGCGCTTTGCAGGCGGCGGCCAGCCGGCCGCCCTGGATCAGCGAGATATGCTTGCGCACGGTATTGATCTCCTGGATAGCCGCGCCGCTGCGCAGCAGGTCCTGGGTTACTTTGCGCAGGTCGCCCATCGAGATGCCCTCAGCGGGCAGTGAAAGCAGCGCCGAGCCACCCCCGGAAATCAGCGCCAGCAGCAGATCCGCGGACTTGATGGCGCGTGCGGCGCCGAGCATTTCGCGCGCTGCCTGCTCCCCGGCTTCGTCCGGAATCGGGTGTCCCGCTTCAACCCAGCGGATCCGTTCTAGCGACAGCGCGTGCCCATAGCGCGTCAGGGCAATACCGAAGAGCTGCTTGTCCACGGGCCAGTGGCGCTCCACCGCCAGCGCCATCGAGGCCGCCGCCTTGCCAACAGCAAGCACCAGCGTACGGCCCTCCGGCGGCGGTGGCAGGTGGGCAGGGACGATATTCAGGGGGTCGGCCGCGGTGACTGCGGCGCGAAAGCTTGCTTCGAGGAGTTCCCGCGCAGTCAGCCGATGCGCTCCTTCAGCGGTCGAGCTTCATCAGCCGGCGTGCGCCGGAGAACAGCGCGCTCGACGGGTTGGCGAGCCCATCGAGGACCGAGAAATGGTGGCTGCCAGGCATGGGGATGTTGCCCGCGAAAGCGCCGCGCCAGCGCTCGCCCAGCAGCGCGTTCTGACGGCGGAATTCCGAGCTCTCATCACCTCCGACGCAGGTCATCACCGGCGCGCGCGTTGCCGTCGGCAGGAAAGCCGGCGAGACCCGGATCGCCGTAGTTTCATCCAGGCGCAGGTCGCCATTCAACCAGTCCACCTGCACCATCGGGCGCAGATCGTAGATCCCGCTGATCGCCAGTCCGCCCTTGAATAGATCTTTCGGCAGCTGCCGGTCGAAAACCGGCCAGACTGCCGCCATCATCATTGCCGTGAGGTGCCCGCCCGCCGAGTGGCCGGAAACGTAGAGCCGGTCCTCATCCATGCCGTATTCCTCCGCGTGCAGCCAGAGCCAGCGGCCGGCGCGCAGCATCTGGCGCACGATTTCCTCCACCGTCACCTGTGGGCAGAGGTCGTAGTTCACCAAGGCCAGCGACACGCCCGCGTCCACCCAAGCCGGGGCGAGAAAGGAGAAATCCTTTTTGTCGCGCGCGCGCCAGAAGCCGCCGTGGATGAACATCATGCAACTGCCGTCGCCCTTGCGCGCCGGAAAGATGTCGATCGTCTCACCGGGGCAATCGCCATAGCGCTGGTCGAGATGGCTGGTCATGGTCGCGCGCGCACGCTCCGAGTCCTGCATCCAGCGATCGGCCCATTTCGCGTTGTCGGGCACCAGCTCGCGGTTGTTGTACTCGCGGGAATAGAAAGCGGCGTCCGCCACGCTGCGGGCGGCGTCCTTCACGCTGCGGGCGGCGTCCTTCACGCTGCGGGCGGCGTCCTTCACGCTGCGGGCGGCGTCCTTCACGAGCGCTGCTCCCGCCACAGGCCGAGCGCTTGCTGCGCCGAACGGTCGGAGTAGGAAAACAGCACGCAGTCCTCCACGGCTTCAATGCTCAGCGCATGCCAGGACGGGACCACGAAGCTGTCCTTGGGTTCAAAGGTGAATTCGTCGCCCGCAATTTTGACCTTGCCCTTGCCCTCCACGACCGAATACACGGTGCTGTCGGTAGAGCGGTAAGGGCTAGAGCGCAAGCCATTGGGCAGCAGCTGGATGAAGGCGCCGATGGTGGGCATCGCGGGGCCGCCACTGAGCGGATTGATGAACTGCATCTTCCAGCCGTGACAGGCATCCGCATCGCCGTTCTTCGCCAGCGCCGCCAACATTTCGCGGCTGCGTGCGTAGGGGTAGCTGAAGATGGGCGAGGTCTTGCCAAAGGGCGCCACCGGCGCTAGCGGCGCTAGATTGCTGCCATAGCGCGCGAGGGAGGTGCCTTCGGCGCTGGTGACCGGCTGCACCTCTTCGGAGTAATTCTCGGCAAATTGGGCATCGAACAGCGCCACGATCTGGATATCGAGCCCATCCATCCAGACCACTGGTTCGGCGCCCGGATTACCGTGGTCGTGCCAGGTCCAGGCCGGTGTGATGATGAAATCACCGGGGTGCATCACCGTGCGCTCGCCGTTCACCGCAGTGTAGGCGCCCGAGCCCTCGACGATGAAGCGCAAGGCCGACTGGCTGTGGCGGTGGCTGGGCGCGATTTCGCCCGGCAGGATCAACTGCAGCCCGCAATACAGGCTCCTCGTAATGCTGGATTGACCACGTAGCCCCGGGTTTTCCAGGACCAGCACGCGCCGTACCGCTTCCTTCGCGGTGATCGCCCGGCCCGCCTCCATGATGAAGGGGCGGATCGCTTTATAGTTCCAGTAGCCCGGTTTGCAAGGGCTCTGCGGCTGGGACGGCACCAAGGCGTGTAGCACCTCCCACAGCGGAGCCAGATTGGCCCGATCCATGCGCCGATAGAACTCCTGCCGCTGCTCGGTACGTGCAGTCGTGGGATCCGGTTGCAGGACGCTAGCCATTTTTCGCTCCCCGGAGTTAAAAAACCATTATAAAGTGTCGCCCTCGTATCATGGAGGGGAGCTTTATGCAGGCCGGTTGGGAGGACAAGCTCGCCATCGTCGAAACGGTGAATAACTGGGCGATTTGGCGGGATGCGGGCGATTGGGAGCGTTTTGGCAGCGTCTGGCACGACGACGGCTGGATGACCGCCACCTGGTTCCAGGGGCCGGCCGCGAAGTTCATTGAAGTCAGTCGTGCCGGCTTCGACAAGGGCGTCAGCATCCTGCATTTCTTGGGCGGCACCAGCGTAGACCTGAAGGGCGAGCGGGCGGTCGCCCAGACCAAGATGAGCATCAGCCAGCGTGCGGCAGTGGACGGCGTGCCGGTAGACGTGGTCTGCACTGGGCGCTTCTACGACTTTTTCGCTAAACGTGGCGGTCGCTGGGGCATCGTCCGCCGTCAGCCCATCTACGAGAAAGACCGCATGGACCCGCTCGATCCGGCGGCAAAGCTGACCCTCGATGCGGAACTCCTGGGGCGTTTCCCCGAGGGCTACCGGCATCTTGCCTACCTGCAGACCCGGATTGGCTACACCATCAAGCTCGACCTGCCGCAGTTAAAGGGTCCTGTCGTCGAAGCTCTGTACGCCCACGGCCGTGCTTGGCTGGGCGGCGCGGCGTCTGCTTTTCCAAGCTGATTAGCAGGAACGCACTCGTGCCTAGTTGGAACGCACTCGTGCGTTAGTTTTTCACCGGCTTCAGCCAAGTCACCGGCTTGCCCAGCGCCCCGCCCAGAGCCTTGCCCTCGGGGTCGGCGAGCGCCGCCTCGCGCGCTTTGCGGATCGACTTGGCCTGCTCGACTGCGTCCGAAATTGCGGGGTTTTCCACCAGCGCATCCAGGATCGCAAGGAAATTCGCTTTGCCACGGCGATGGGTCTCGCCGTAGCCCTTGAGCAGGGTCGCACATTGTGCAATTTCCAGCGCCAGTGCAGGGTTGCGCTGCGCGGCTATGCGCATCCGGGCGAGCCAGCGCTCGATCAGTTTTTGCTCTTCCCGGTAGCGGTAGGAAAAGGGTCGCCACGGTTTGAGCCAGGCCAGCGAGCGCACCAAGAGGTAGCCGAATACCCCAGAGGTCTTGATATGCATGCCGACGTTATAGGCATCAAGCTTGCCGTTTTTTTCGGCCCAGTGCGTCAAGGACCTGCCGAGGAAAGGAGGCAGGAGGGAGGCGAATTCCTCCACACCGGGTTTGAGGAAATCGATCACCAGCACCGGCTCGCCCTCTTGGGCGCCCACTTCCTTGCGCACACGCTCGAAGCGTGAGGCGCGGGTTTTCAGGTCGGCAACGCGGATGATGTCCTCGTAGCTCATCCACAGGGCGAGCTGTCTTGCAGTTTCCGAGGCGAGCTTCGAATCGCCATCCAGGAAAGGCTGCATGCGTTCCAGGAACAGCTTTGCGTAGGTTTCGCTTTGGTAATCTTTGAGACGGGAAATACTCAGATCCAATATCTCTTGCAATCCTTCCGCCCGCTTGGGCGGCGCTGGCGGCTGCGGCGTGGGCCGGGATCCGGCGGCGATCTCGCAGCTGGCGGCGAAACCGCGTAGGCTGGCTTCGGCACCGCGCCCGCCGCTGCGGATCGCCTGCTCGCAAGCCTCGCGCGGCACGGGCAGCGCACCGCTGCCGGCCATGGCCCCCAAAAGGACGGCATTGATCACGGTGCTGTTTGCCTGCGCCAGCTCGCGCATGTCGAACAGGATCGCTTGCTTCGCCAGCTGCTTGCCGGCCTCAACGACACGCGAGCTGTCGAAACGTCCGTCCGCCATCTGCATCTTTTCGATGGTGGCGTAGATGCGGTGGGTGGACGCCACCAACGTGGTGCGCTCCGGGCTGACGTAGCCATTCTGCATCGCGCGCCCCGCTTCGATCAGTTCTGAGGCGACCATGATGTCCACGTTGCCGGGGCTGGGTGTGAGGGAGAAGACTGGGTTCATGTCACCCAATTGATCCCGGGTTGCCGGAAAAATCTCCAGGTAATAGGTTGTCGCGCCGGTGCGCTGCGCAACGCCGGGAATCGAAGTGCTCTGCGACGGGAAACCGCATTGCGTCGCGGCGGCTATCAGCCAGTCGGCCATGACGCCGCCGCCTTCGCCGCCGAGCGCGGCGATCAGAATCGTAATCGGTCTATCAGGGAGATTCATTGGAAGATATTTCTTATTTTGTTGAGTGTTCTATCCAGAAAATTCGGGTTCTGCACAACTTCTGCCCGGTAGAACGAGGGGCAGAGTATCGCCGCATGGGCATTCTCGCCGCACAGGCCGCAACCCACGCAGCCATCGATTACGGTGGCCACCGGATCGCGCCGCAGCGGATCGGGGTTGTCCTTGACGGTCAGCGTCGGGCAGCCCGAGAGCCGGATGCAGGAATGGTCGCCGGTGCAGGTATCCTCGTCCACGCCGTACTTGACCCGCACCGTTCTTTTTCCTGCAGACAGATTTTTTGCAACCACCGGACGCAATCTGCGCTGGCGTTCGAGTTGGCATTCGCCCTCGGCGATAATGACCTTGAGGCCCTGGTGCTTCGTGGTCATCGCCGCTTTGTAGGTCTTCATCATCGCGCCGACGTCGTAGTTATCGACCGTGCGCAGCCATTGCACGCCAAGTCCGGATAGGGTGTCCTCGATGGTGCGGTCCGCGTGCGCAGCGCTTGTGCCCACCGCGATGGTGCGCGCTTCCTCATCCGGCGTGGAGATCAATTCCTGGGTGCCGGTGGCCGAGGCGTATCCATTTTTCATGATCACCAGCACGCCGTCGCCCTTGTTCAGCAGGTTGGAGGCGACCCCCGAGAGCAGGCCGTTGTGCCAGAAGCCCCCATCGCCCATTACGGCCACCGGCCGTCGCGCGGACATTGGCGTCACCCCGGCCGCGCTCGCCAGGCTCATGCCGTAACCGAGCAGAGTATTGCCCTGGGAGAAGGGTTCGAACGAGGCAAAGGCGTGGCAGCCGACGTCCATTGAGACGTGCGGTCGCCCGATATCCTGCGCCACCAGTTTCATCGCCGAGAATACCGGCCGTTCCGGACAGCCGATGCAGAAGGTCGGTGGCCGCTGGGGCATGACGCCCAGCAGTTCCGCTGCCTTCTCCTTGGACGTTCGTATCGAGTTCAACCAAAGTGAGCCCGAAGAACAATCCAGTTGAGGGGCATGCTTTGCAAGGAAGCGCGCGAGGCCCTGCACCATGAGTTCGGTGTTGTAGTCGCCCGCCATCTGTAGCAGGTCCTTGCCGTGCAGTTTCGTCTGCAGGTCGGCGCGCCGCAGGTGCATGGCGATTTCCTGCTCGATAAATTCGGGCTGGCCTTCTTCGAACACGAAAATCGCTTTCTTGCCTGCAGAAAACGATGCAAGCTCTTCCGGAACGATCGGATAGACCACGTTCAACACATAGATCGGGATCTGGCAGCCGCCGAAATCGTCGGCCAGTCCCAGCAGGCGCAGCGCGCGCATCAAGCCGTTGTAGAGACCCCCCTGCACGATAATGCCAACGTCACGCACACTGTCTGCCTCGCTACCCTCGAAGATCTCGTTCAGCTGGTGCGCCACAATGTACTGGCGTGCCGCCGGCAGGCGTACATCGTTCTTCAGCTTCTCTTGCCGGAAGATTGCTGGTGGATGCGCGAGCCGGTCGTAAATGAATTCCTTGGGTGGCCCTTCGAGCAGCTTGCGCGTCGAGACTGCGGGCGCGACATTGTTCTTGGCGGTAAAGCTGCCGTGTACATGGCAGGCGCGGATACGCAGTTCCATCATCACCGGGGTGTTCGAGGCTTCCGACAGCGCGAAACCGTGCTCCACCATGCCGACGATGGTGGTTAGATTCGGCCGCGGGTCGAGCAGCCACATGAGTGATTTCATGGCGAAGGAATGGCTGCGCTCCTGCGCCACCACGCCGCCTTCGCCATAGTCTTCGCCTAGTACGATCAAGGTCCCGCCCATGACGCCGGCGCTGGCAAGGTAGGACAGCGCATCGGCGGCAACATTGGTGCCGACCACCGATTTCCAGGTCACCGCGCCGCGCGCCGGATAATTGATTGAAGCGCCCAGCATCGCCGCAGCTGAGGCTTCGCTGGTGCAGGCTTCCACGTGCACGCCGAGCTCGTCCAGGTAGTCGCGGGCTTGCACCATGACATCCAGCAGATGCGATACGGGCGCGCCCTGGTAGCCACCGACGTAGGACACGCCCGCTTGCAGCAGCGCTTTGGTCACTGCCAGAATCCCTACGCCGTGAAAGACCTGTCCGTCTCCCAGGCGCAGCGACTCGATTTCTTTAGTGAACTGTCGTTCCACGCCAGACGTTTCTCAGTTTGTTCAGGGCTTTATCCAAAAAACTTGGGTTCTGGATAACTTCGGCTCTGTAGAAGGAAGGACACAGCACTGCCGCATGGGCGTTTTCGCCGCACAGCCCGCATCCCACGCAGCCATCGATCACGGTGGCCACCGGGTCGCGCCGCAGCGGATCGGGGTTGTCCTTGATGGTCAGCGTCGGGCAGCCCGAGAGCCGGATGCAGGAATGGTCGCCGGTGCAGGTATCCTCGTCCACGCCGTACTTCACCCTCACGGTTCTTTTTCCTGCGGACAGATTCTTTGCAACGACCGGGCGTAATTTTCGCTGGCGCTCAAGCTGGCATTCGCCCTCGGCGATGATGACTTTGAGTCCCTGGTAGTCCGTGGTCATCGCTTCCTTCAGCACTTTACTGACCTCACCGACGCGGTAGTTGTCCACCGTCTTCACCCAGCCGACGCCGACGCCTTCGAGCGCACGCTCGATCGCCATGTCGCCCGCTTTGAATTCGCTGTGCTGCGGGCTGGAGGGCAGTTCCTGGGTGCCGGTGGCGGAGCTGTAACCGTTCTTCATGATGACGAGAATACCGTCGTCCTTGTTGAAGACGGAATTCGCGATGCCCGAGGTCAGACCGTTATGCCAGAAGCCACCGTCGCCCATCATGGTGATGGTGCGCCGGCCGAACAGCGGCTGGATCGCCGAGTTGGAGGCGAGTCCCAGTCCGTAGCCGAGCACCGTATGGCCGATATTGAACGGCGGCAGCGTGGAAAAGGTGTGGCAACCGATGTCGGCCGAGAGGTGAAAGGCCCCGGTCGTCTTCTCGGCAATTTTCATCGCGGCGAACACCGGCCGCTCCGGGCAACCGACGCAGAAGCCAGGCGGGCGCGGCGGCGTTGGCGAGCCGAGCAGTTGCAGTGCCTTTGCTTTCAGACTCCGTATTGAATCAATTTCTTTTTCCAGGTTAAAAAATTTGGCAACTCCAGTCAATACGACTTCGCCCGTGTACTCGCCGGCCAGAGGGAACACGCCGGGCGTGTTGGGCAGCATCTCCTTGCCCTGCACCTTGACGCCCTGGACTTCGTGTCGCTGCAGTAGCGCGAGCACCGCGTCTTCCAGGTAGGCCGGCTGGCCTTCTTCGACAATCAAGACAGACTTCTTGCCTTTGCAGAACGCCACGATCTCTTCCGGGATCAAAGGATAGGTGACGTTCATGCAGTAAATCGGCACTTGCGAAGCGCCGAAGGCATCGGCCAGCCCGACCATTTGCAGCGCACGCAGCGTGGCGTTGTACATGCCGCCCTGGCACAGGATACCCACGTCCGTGCGCGCGCCCGGGAACACCTCGTTGAGGCCGTGTTCGCGGATGAAGCGCACCGCCGCCGGCCAGCGCACCTCGATCTTGTGCTTTTCCTGCGCGTAGGTCGCGGGTGGCAGGCAGATCCGGCCGAGGTCGAACACGGGCTCCTGGATGGGATTATTTTTTGAGTGTTTTGAACTCAAATTATTTTTCGCAACGAACGATCCATGCACGTGGCAGGCGCGAATGCGCAGTTCCAGCATGACCGGCGTACTCGAGGCTTCGGAAAGTTCGAAGCCTTTTTCGACCATCTCGACGATCTTGGGCAGGTTTGGTCGCGGATCGAGCAGCCACATCTGCGATTTCATGGCGAAGGCCTGGCTGCGCTCCTGGATGATGGAGGAGCCTTCGCCGTAATCCTCGCCGAGCACGATCAGGGCGCCGCCCTTGACGCCGGCCGAGGCGAGATTCGAGAGCGCGTCCGAGGCCACGTTGGTGCCGACGGTGGATTTGAAAGTCACCGCGCCACGCAGCGGGTAGTTAATGGAAGCGCCCAGCATCGCCGCGGCGCCCGCCTCCGAGGCGTTGGTCTCGATGTGCACGCCCAGTTGGTCCATGATCTCGCGCGCGTCGTTCAGCACGTCCATCATGTGCGACACCGGCGCGCCCTGGTAGCCGCCGACGTAGGCCACGCCGGATTGCAGCAGCGCTTTGGTGACTGCGAGGATGCCTTCGCCGTGGAAGGTCTCGCCGTCGCCAAGTTTGAGAAGTTCTACTTCCTTCTTGAAGGAGCGTTCCATTAGGCTAGGTAGTATCTTGGCTCAAGGGCGCAGCCAGGTTTCGGCCGCGCTGATCGCACAGATGGCCAGCGATCCGCGCGGGGCGAAAAGGATCTTTTCCCGGATTCGCTCGCTTCCCAATTCACGCTGCAGCAGCGCCACCAGCATGCAGGTATCGAGCAGATAGCGCATCAGTGCCTATATTTGGCGCCGAAGTCGAATGGTCCCAACTGGGCGAGCGCATCGACAGCCTTGATGACCAACTTTCCATAAGCGGTAGGCTGAACTTTTCGCACCATGGCGGGGAGTTCTCGCGAAGGCTTTAGTGCAGCGATGCGTTTACTGGTGCTTTCCATTCGAGAACATTGTTTTGGCCGGATACGGGAAAATATCTTAGCACTGCCCGGTCGGCGTTGATGAACGTCGGGTAGAAACAGGCCAGCGCGATGATCAGG
Source organism: Betaproteobacteria bacterium (assembly GCA_009693335.1). Classification (GTDB taxonomy): domain Bacteria; phylum Pseudomonadota; class Gammaproteobacteria; order Burkholderiales; family SG8-39; genus RBG-16-66-20. The sequence continues at coordinate 25,629 of SHXK01000016.1, forward strand.
ATCTTGGAAACGTCGCCGATCCCGAACCACAGCATGAATAGCGGCAGCATCACGATCTTGGGCACCGGATAAGTCAGGAATACGGCCGGACTGAGCATCCGGTCAAAGGCCCGGGAAACGCCCGCGGCCAGGCCCAGAGCGATGCCGAGCAGCGTGCCGATCGCGAAACCCGGCAGCGAGCGTGTCAGGCTGGCGCCGATATGGCCGTAGAGTTCCTGCTCGCCGAGCGCGGCGAAAAAATGCTGCAGGATCTCGAACGGACCCAGGACGTATTCGGGCAGACCCCGGAGCCACAGGAGCTGCCAGACCAGCAGGACGAGCGCAAGCAGCCCGGCTCTGGCCAATCCCAACCCTGCATGGGAGCGTTGCATAAGCTCAGCCGATCAGGTTGGGCAGCCAGGTGGCGACCGCCGGGACGAAGAACACCAGTACCAGCACGACGATGCTGATGAGCAGGAACGGCAGCACTGCGTGAAAGATGTGCAGCATGGTGACCTGCGGTGGGGCCACGCCTTTCATGGTCATCAACAGCAGCCCGTGCGGCGGCATCAGGAGGCCCAGCTGCATGCAGATCAGGAACATGACACCGAACCAGACCAGGTCGACGCCCATTTGCTGCACGATCGGCATGAAGATCGGCAGCGTGATCATCATCATGCTCACCTGCTCGACGAATATGCCGAGGAAGATCAGAAACAGCATCATGCCGGCGATCACCGCTAGCGGCGGCAGGCCGAAACTGGTGATCATCTGCGCCAGACCGTTACTGGCGCCGGAGAACGACAGGATCTGGGAAAAGGTGGTGGCGCCGACGATGATGAACAGGATCATCCCGGAGATGCCGGCCGTTCCCTGCAAGGCCTGGAGCAGATTCTTCAGGCTTAATGATCGGTATAAAAATGCCAACAACATTGTGGCGCCAGCGCCCAGCGCCGCGCACTCCGTCGGCGTGGCCCAGCCGGCGATCATGGCGCCCACCACGACGACGAAGATCGATACCAGCGGCAGGACGTACTGCAGGAAGGGCTGGAAGCGCCGCCAGCCATGATGCTCGGCGAACGCGGTCTGCGGTGCGAGGCTGGGCTCGTGCCGCACACGCAGCACGATGTAGGCGACGAAGATTGCCGAGAGGATCAAGCCCGGCACGATGCCGCCCACCAGCAGTTTGGAGATCGAGATGCCCGAAAGGCTGCCGAGCAGCACCGTAAGCGCGGAGGGCGGGATCAGCATGTCCACTGCGCCAATCGCCATGATCGGCCCGGCCGCGATGGTCGGGTGATAGCCACGCGACAGCATCACCGGTAGCATCAGGCTGCCCAGCATGGCGGTGGTGGCGATGGTCGAGCCGGAGATCGCCGAGAAGATCGTACCGGCGACCACCGCAATCACGGCCAGCCGCCCCGGCACCTCGCGGATCAGCCGCTCGACGCCGTCGATCACCTTGACCGCCAGCCCGGTGTGGAACAGCACTTCGCCCATCAGGATGAACAGCGGAATTGGCGTCAGTGCGAAGTTGGTCACCGACTGTACGCTGTTGCGCGCGAGCTGCATCATCCCCGGTTCGCCACCAAGGAAGATCGCTGCGCCAAGCAGGTTGATCGCCAGGAAAGCGAACGCCACCGGCAGGCCGAGGAA
>SHXK01000125.1 GCA_009693335.1 Betaproteobacteria bacterium
GCCGCCGCCGTGTTCGGCGATGCGAGCAAGGCACGCTACACGCCGACCACCGGGGTGCAACGCTTTCCGGCGCTGCAATCGGGCGAAGTGGACATCCTCACCCGCAACACCACCTGGACCGTGGTGCGTGACACCACCCTGGGCTTCAATTTCGCCGGCGTGAACTTCTACGATGGCCAGGGCTTCATGGTGCCCAAAAAGCTCAAGGTGAAAAGCGCCAAGCAATTAAACGGCGCCACGGTGTGCGTGCAACCGGGCACCACCACGGAGCTGAACCTGGCGGACTACTTCCGCGCCAACCGGATGACCATGAAGCCGGTGGTGATCGAGAAGCTCGAAGAGCTGACGGCTGCTTACTTTTCTGGCCGTTGCGACGTCTTCACCACTGACGTCTCGGGCCTGGTTTCAGTGCGCGGTTCGCGCGCGCCGATTCCGGCCGATCACCTGATCCTGCCAGAGGTAATCTCCAAAGAACCACTCGGGCCGGTGGTGCGCCACGGCGACGATCGCTGGCTGGACATCGTCAAGTGGTCCCTGTTCGCCGCCATCGAGGCCGAAGAAATGGGCTTGACCTCGAGCAACATCGACCAGCAGGCCGCTACCAGCAAGGATCCGGCGGTCGCGCGTTTCGTCGGCGCCACCGGGGACATCGGCAAGGGTCTGGGGCTGGATGCCAAGTGGGCCTACAACATCATCAAGCAGGTCGGCAATTACGGCGAGAGCTTCGAGCGCAACTTAAAGCCGCTGGGCTTCGAGCGCGGCATCAACGAGTTGTGGAACAAGGGCGGCATCATGTACGCCCCGCCGATACGCTAGGCTAACGCCGCCAGGCAGGGGAGGCGGAGCCGCGCCTCCCCCTGTCCATGCAAATTCTTCGCTCAGGGCGCTCCCGCGCCCTCTTATTCCAGTTCCTGGCGCTCGCCGCGGTACTCGGCGCGCTGGCCTACCTCGTGCACAACACGATGGCGAATCTGGAAACACGCAAGATCGCCAGCGGCTTCGCCTTCCTCGCGCGCGAGGCCGGATTCGAAATCGGCGAATCTCCCTTTCTCGCCTACAGCGCCGCGGACCACTACGGGCGCGCGCTGCTGGTGGGCTTGTTGAACACGATCCGCGTCGCGGTGGTGGGCATCGTGCTGGCCACCGTCCTCGGCACGCTGGTCGGGCTGGCGCGGCTCTCCAGCAACTGGCTGCTGGCGCGGCTGGCCAGCATTTACGTGGAAGTGATCCGCAACGTGCCGCTGCTGGTGCAGCTCTTTTTCTGGTACGTGGTGATCACCGAGAACCTGCCGGGGCCGCGCGACGCGGCGAACCCGCTGCCCAACGTATTCCTGTCCAACCGCGGCATCGCCATGCCCGGCGTCGAACCCCATCCGCTGTACGGGTGGTTGCTGATCACTTTCATCGCCGGCCTGATCGTGGCCGGGCTGGTCGCGCGCTGGGCGCGCGCGCGCCAGGCACGCAGCGGGCAGCCGTTCGCCTCGTTCTGGGTCGGCTGCGGCATCGCCCTCGGTCTGCCGCTGGCGGTGTTCCTCGTGGCCGGCGCGCCGCTGCAGTTAGATGCGCCGCAGCTCTCGGGTTTCAATTTTGAGGGCGGCGTGGTGCTCACCCCCGAGTACGCAACGCTGCTGATCGGGCTGGTGACCTACACCGCGGCGTTCATCGGCGAAATCGTGCGCGCCGGCATCCTCGCGGTGCAGCGCGGGCAGTTCGAGGCTGCGAACGCGCTCGGCCTGTCGCGTCGGCTGACGCTGCGTCTGGTGGTGCTGCCGCAAGCGCTGCGGGTGATCATTCCGCCGCTCACCAGCCAATACCTCAACCTCACCAAGAACAGCTCGCTGGCGGTGGCCATCGGCTACCCTGACCTGGTCTCGATCGCCAACACCTCGATCAACCAGAACGGCCAGGCGATCGAAGGCATCGCCATCATCATGGCGGTCTACCTGAGCGTGAGCCTGTCGATCTCGGCGTTCATGAACTGGTACAACCAGCGCCTGGCGCTGGTGGAGCGCTAGCGTATGCGTTGGCTGCGCGCAAACCTGTTCTCCAACTGGCCCAACACCATCGCCACTCTGGTGATTGTGTGGCTGGCCTGGAAGCTGCTGGTGCCGTTCTTCGATTGGGCCTTGGTCGAGGCGATCTGGGTCGCCAGCGATACGCAGACCTGCCGCGCTGCCAAGGGCACGGGCGCTTGCTGGGCGCTGATCCACGAGAAGCACCGCTTCATGCTGTTCGGCACTTATCCGTTCGAGCTGCAATGGCGTCCACTGCTGGTGATCCTGATCCTGCTCGCTTTGTACGTGACCAGCGCGCTGCGCTCCTGCTGGCGGCCCTGGCTGGCTGTCGCGTGGATGGTGGGCCTCGCCGCGATCGGCATCCTGATGTGGGGGGGAGTGCTGGGGCTGCGTTACGTCGAGAACGAGCGCTGGGGTGGCCTGGCGCTCACGCTGCTGCTCGCCACTTTCGGCATCGCGCTGGCGTTTCCGCTGGCGATCCTGCTGGCGCTGGGCCGGCGTTCCGAGTTGCCTGTGCTGCGCGCGTTATGCGTGCTCTACATCGAGCTGATCCGCGGCGTGCCGCTGATTTCGCTGCTGTTCATGGCCTCAGTCATGCTGCCACTGTTCCTGCCCGAGGGCATGTCCATAGACAAACTACTGCGCGCGCAAATCGCGATGACCCTGTTTGCCGCCGCCTACCTCGCCGAGGTGGTGCGCGGCGGCCTGCAAGCGGTGCCGCGTGGCCAGCTCGAGGCGGCGCAGGCGCTGGGGCTGCCTTACTGGCGCACGACCTGGCTGGTGGTGCTGCCGCAGGCGCTGCGCATCTCGATCCCGCCGCTGGTCAACACCTTCATCGGTTTTTTCAAGGACACTTCGCTGGTGCTGATCATTGGTCTGTTTGACCTGCTGACGACGGTGAAAGTATCGATAGGCGAGCCACAATGGGTCGGTTTTGGCGTCGAGGCCTACATTTTTGTCTCAGTGGTGTACTTCGTGTTCTGCTACGCCATGTCGCGCTACAGCCAGAACCTGGAGCTCGAACTAGCGCGCGGCGCGGCAAGAGGAGGGGTACGGTGATCGAACTAACGGGCGTCAACAAGTGGTTCGGCGAGTTCCAGGCACTGAAGAACATCGACCTCAGCGTCGCGCGTGGCGAGAAGATCGTCGTCTGCGGCCCCTCGGGCTCGGGCAAATCGACCATGATCCGCCTCATCAACCGGCTGGAAGCGCACCAGAGCGGGCGCATCGTCGTGGACGGCATCGAACTGACCGATGACCTACAGGCAATCGAGAAAATCCGCGCCGAAGTCGGCATGGTGTTTCAGAGTTTCAACCTGTTCCCTCACTTGACGGTGCTCGAGAACCTGACCCTGGCGCCGGTGTGGGTGCACCACACGCCGAGGCAGGAGGCCCGAGAACTCGCCATGCAACTGCTGGTACGCGTGCGCATCCCCGAGCAGGCCGCTAAATACCCGGGTCAGCTCTCCGGGGGTCAGCAGCAACGCGTCGCCATCGCCCGTGCGCTAGCCATGCGCCCGAAAGTCATGTTGTTCGACGAACCCACCTCGGCGCTCGATCCGGAAATGATCAAAGAGGTGCTCGAGGTGATGATCGAGCTTGCCCAAGAAGGCATGACCATGCTGGTGGTGACGCACGAGATGGGTTTCGCCCGCACGGTGGCCGATCGCATCGTTTTCATGGACCAGGGCGAGATCGTCGAGAGCGGCACGCCAAGGGATTTCTTCGCCGCGCCCAAGACCGATCGCGCGCGGCTGTTCCTCAGCCAGATCCTCGGTCACTAGAGTTGTGCTAAGATTTTTGTCGGATTCTTGCCGTAACTAGAGGAGCTAAACATGGGCGCAGTCTTTCAATCCCTCGGCCGTACCGTGCTCGCGGGTGTGGTTCTGATCGTCATCCTGCTCAGCCTGGCCGGCACCTTCGGCAAGATGGATCATGCGTGGGCGGGATTCTTCATGCGCTACCTGCATGTGCTCTGCGGTGTGATGTGGATCGGGCTGCTGTGGTACCTGAATTTTGTGCAGATCCCCTCGATGCCGAAGATCCCCGACGAGCACAAGCCGGCGATCTCCAAGGTGATCGCGCCCGAGGTGTTGTTCTGGTTCCGCTGGTCAGCGCTTGCCACCGTGCTTACTGGCCTGCTGCTGGCGAGCATGAACAAATACATCGGCGCCCTGCTCACCCTGCAGGCGCCGTTCACCGCCATAGGCATAGGCATGTGGCTCGGTCTGATCATGGCCTTCAACGTCTGGTTCATCATCTGGCCTAACCAGAAAAAAGCGCTCGGCATCGTAGTGGTCGAGGCGGCCGAAAAAGCGAAAGCGGCGCGCATGGCGATGCTGACCTCGCGCTTCAACACCATGCTCTCTCTGCCGATGCTTTACTGCATGGTGGCGCAGCAAAACGCCGGACTCTGACCTACCGCGGCGCGAGCTTCTCCAGGCCGCGCAGCTTGGCGCCGGGCTTGATGCCGCGTTGCGCGAACCAGCCCTGGTTCATTTCCAGCGCGTAGCGCGCCGGGCGCGTCGCGCAATGCGACTGTTCACTGTGCGGTTGCATGTCGGCGATGTTGATGATCGCGCCCGCTTCGTCGATGAACGCGACCGACAGAGGAATCAGGGTGTTCTTCATCCACATGCAGTGGCTGGCGGTCTCCTCGAACACGAACACCATGCCCGAACCCTGCGGCATCGACTGGCGATGCATCAAGCCGGTCATACGCGTGCCCATGGTGTCGGCCACCTCGGCACGGATCAAATGCATGCCGGTGGCGAGTTGCACCGAGGGAAGCTCGGCGAACGCGAGCGCTGGAAAAAGCGCGGCAAACCACGCCGCCAGCAGGAAAATGTGCCTTTTTAGGGCTGCAGAAAAGAAAAAGGCAGGGACAAGCCCTGCCTTTCCATGACGCACCGACTGACGATTACTTCTTGTCGTCTTTCTTGTCGTCTTTCTTCTCGGCCTTTTTCTTGTCTTTCTTCTCGGCCTTTTTTTCGTCTTTCTTCTCGTCTTTCTTCTCGGCCTTTTTCTTGTCTTTCTTCTCAGCCTTTTTCTCGTCTTTCTTCTCCATCTTCTCGCCCTTCTTGTCCGGCGCTCCGGCGTGCGAGGCGGCAATGGCGCTGAAGCTCACAGCCGCGAACATGGCGGCAACAATCATCGAAAGCAACTTGGTCATTTCAAATCTCCTGATATTGGAATGTAGGTAAAC
>SHXK01000017.1 GCA_009693335.1 Betaproteobacteria bacterium
CTGACCCACTGCACGGAGGCATCCATGAGCGAGCCGCTGACCGAACGCCAGACCGAGATCCTGCGCCTGATCAGGGAGCTCACTGAGGTATCGGGGTTCCCGCCGACCCGCGCCGAAATCGCCGGGCGCATGGGCTTCCGCTCCGTCAACGCCGCCGAACAACACCTGCGCGCGCTCGAGCGCAAGGGCGTGCTGGACATCACCCCCGGCTCATCGCGCGGCATCAAGCTGCGCGAGCGTGGCGGCCCTAGGCTCAGTCGGCTGCTCGAATTGCCGGTGGTGGGTCGGGTCGCCGCCGGCAGCCCTATCCTCGCCGAGGAACATGTCACGGCGCGCTACCAGATGGACCCGAATCTGTTCACGCCGCGCGCCGATTACCTGCTGCGGGTGCGTGGCCTGTCGATGCGCGACGCCGGCATCCTCGATGGCGACCTGCTGGCAGTACACCGCACCCAGGAAGCGCATAGCGGCCAAGTGGTGGTCGCGCGCATCGGTAACGAGTTGACCGTCAAGCGCCTGAAGCGCCGCGGTCACGCGGTTCAACTACTGCCCGAGAACCCGGATTTCGAGCCGATCGAGCTCGATCTGCGGCGCGACGAGATGGAGATCGAAGGTATCGCCGTCGGCGTGATCCGCAGCGGCAAAACTCTGTAATACGGGGCCAGCCGCCGGGTCTGCTGCGCCGCCAGTAGGCCGCTCTATAATGCGGCACTGATTTCCCGCGCTTATGACCCCTCCCGACACCGCAACGAACCCGAGCCAGTCGTCCGCGGGTATCAGCCTCGGCCAGTCGGTGGTGGATCCGCGCCAGGTGCTTGCCGATCGCGTCGAGCAGCTCTACAGCCAGATACCGATCGCCATCGGGGCGACGATCATCGCCGGCGCTTTCGCCACTTGGGAGCTACAGGGGCGCTGGCTGACCGAGTTGGTGTCTTACTGGGGCGCCATCGTCTTCGCCTATAGCGTCGCCTCCAGTAAAGGATTTTACACGGCCCTATGTATAAACGTGTCTCTGCATCGTAGCACCTGCCGCGCCCTTGGCAAATGAGCGCCTTTCCCGATGACAGATGAGCCCGGAGAGGGTCCCATTCGCGGAGCGCGCGCGGTTTTGGCAGGATTAGAGTGAAGGCGGCCAAAAGCGCCGCGCTGCTTAGCTCGGCGTTAAATAACCATGCTCACACTGCAGGAAGCCCTCCCCTATTTGCTGCTGGAGCTTGAGTCGGCGCTCGTGCATATCGGCCGCGGCGATGTGGTGGATCAACTGCGCGACGCGACGATCGAGCGCTGGACTTACGACGAACTTGCGGATACTGCCTACCTGCACTTGCGAGCGCCGCGGACACCGAACACCGGGGAGCAAGCAGGCACGGGGGAGAGGCCCGGGGAAACGCTGTCGATTTACGACGAGCTGGGCATCAATCTGGATACCGACAGTCAGGGCCGCCTTACGGGCATGGAGATACTGGGCGGCCAGGCCATCGTGTCGCAGCTGGAGGACGCTACTTCGCCGCGGTCACCATGATCTCGACCAGGCAGGCGGGATCGGCGAGCTTCGCCTCGACGCAGGCGCGCACCGGCAGGTGCTGCGGGTCCAACCACGCGCTCCAGACCTCGTTCATCAGCGCACGGTTGCGCATGTCGGTGACCCAGATGGTAACCGCCAGCAGTTTCGACTTATCGCTGCCCGCTTTCGCCAGCAAGCGGTCGATCTCGGCGAGAACTTCCGCAGTCTGGCCCTTGATGTCGTTTTTCAGGTTCTTGGGAACGATGCCAGCCAGATAGACGGTATTGCCGTTCTCCACGGCAAGGCTCAGGATAGTGCCGGTTTCGTGACGTAGGATGCTCATCGCTTGATTCTCCGTTGTGTGTTCTGATCAGGATCAATCTACCCATACACGGGCGTTGTGGAACATCTGCATCCAGGGCGAATCCTCCGGGGCTTGGTCCGGCGCCCACGACATCTGCACCGTCCGGAACACCCGCTCCGGGTGCGGCATGACTATAGTAAAGCGCCCGTCGGGCGTTGTCAGGCCGGTGATGCCGGCAGGCGAACCGTTCGGATTGAGTGGATATTTTTCGGTGGCCTTTCCTTGATGGTCGACGAACCTCAAGGCTATGTTTGCTTTCTCAAGATCAATAGAATTTTCAAACAGCGCCAAACCTTCGCCATGTGCGGTGGTGATCGGCAGACGGCTGCCCGCCATACCACGCAGCAGGATCGAAGGGCTGTCGAGTACCTCGACCATCACCAAGCGGGCTTCGAATTGCGCCGAGCGGTTACCGACGAACAGTGGCCAGTGCTGCGCACCGGGGATGATTTCCTTCAGCGCTGCCATCATCTGGCAGCCGTTGCACGATCCTAAGGCGAAGCTATCGCTGCGCTCGAAGAAGGCCTCGAACTCCTTGCGGGCCCTGACATTGAACAGGACCGACTTTGCCCAGCCCTGGCCACCGCCCAGCACGTCGCCGTAGGAAAAACCACCGCAGATCGCCAAGCCTTTGAAACCATCGAGCGCCATGCGTCCGGCAATGACGTCCGACATGTGTACATCCACCGCCTCGAAGCCAGCGCGGGTAAAAGCGGCGGCCATTTCCACCTGGCTGTTGACCCCCTGCTCCCGCAGCACCGCGATTCTTGGTTTGCGGCCTTTTTTCAGGAAAATTTCTTTGGCGACAAAAGTCGATTGCAAGGACAAACCTGGATCCGCAGCATCCAAAATCTGGTCGTAGGCTTCCTGTGCGCACTCAGGGTTGTCGCGCAACTGCTGCATGCGAAAGCTGGTCTCCGACCAGGCGCGCTGCAGCGCGATGCGCGATTCCTTCAGGATGGCTTGTGCATTTCTTATAAACGCAATTTCATCCCGGTTATTAATGTGGCCAATGACAAAAGAACAAGCAAACAGCCCATGCTCACGCAGTAGCGCCATCACCCGTGCGCGATCCGCGGCGCGAATCTGCAGCACGGCCCCCAGTTCCTCGGCAAACATCACCTGCAGCGCGTGCTCGCGTAACCGCCCCGCCAGCTGCTCTTGGTTGGCGTGCTTGAAGCCATCCACCTCGTCGGTCCACTGGTCGAACAGCAGTTCATCCAGGTTCACCGTCACACCGCAGTGGCCGGCGAAAGCCATCTCGCACACGGTGGCGAACAAGCCGCCATCGGAACGGTCGTGGTAGGCCAGGATCAGGTTTTGAGAATTCAGATCCTGCATCGCCGTAAAGAAATTTTTCAGTAACAAGGCCGAATCCACATCCGGACAGGAATTTCCAAACCTTGAATACACCTGCGCGAGGATAGAGCCGCCCAGGCGGTTCTTGCCGCCGCCCAGATCAAGCAGCAGCAATTCGGTATCGCCCGCGTCGCTACGCAAGCGCGGCGTCAGCGTCGCGCGGGCGTCGACGACTGCCGCGAATGCCGAGACCACCAGCGACAGGGGCGCGATGACTTCCCGGTCAGCGCCGTTTTCCTGCCAAGCCGTGCGCATGGACAGCGAATCCTTGCCTACCGGGATAGCTACTCCCAGCGCCGGGCACAGTTCTAGCGCCACCGCACGCACCGTGTCGTAGAGCGCGGCATCCTCTCCGGGTGAGCCGGCGGCCGCCATCCAGTTGGCGGACAGCTTGACGCGCTCGAGGGCCTGCACTCGGGCCGCGGCTAGATTGGTGAGCGCCTCGCCTACCGCCATCCGGCCCGAGGCGGGGCCATCGATCAAAGCCAGGGGCGTGCGCTCGCCGATGGCAAACGCTTCTCCCACATAGCCATCGAAGTCGAGCAGCGTGACTGCGCAGTCAGCCACCGGCACTTGCCAGGGCCCGACGAAGGGATCGCGCGAGCACAGGCCGCCCACGGTCCGGTCGCCGATGGCGATCAGAAAAGTCTTGTCGGCCACTGCGGGATGACGCAGCACGCGGTAAGCAGCCTCCTCAAGTTCGATACCGTCCAGCGACAGTGGCGTCAGCCGCGGCGCGAGACGCTTCACGTCACGCAGCATTTTCGGCGGTTTTCCGAGGATCACGGCGAGATCGATGTCGACCGGCTTTTCTTTCAGCCATGCATCCTCAATCACCAACTTGCCATCGGCACTGGCTGTTCCCAGTACAGAATACGGGCAGCGTTCGCGTTCGCAAATCTGCGCAAACCTGTTTAGATCCTCGGCGCCGATGGCGAGGACGTAGCGCTCCTGCGCTTCATTGCACCAGATCTCTCGCGGCGACATGCCGCTGTCTTCGGAGGGCGCCGCGCGCAATTGCAGCCGCGCACCGCGACCGGCGCCATGCACCAGCTCCGGCATGGCGTTCGACAGCCCGCCCGCGCCCACATCGTGTATCGAGAGGAGCGGATTAGCCTCGCCCAACTGCCAGCAACGGTCGATCACCTCCTGGGCGCGGCGCTCCATCTCCGCGTTGCCGCGCTGAACCGAATCGAAGTCCAGGTCTTCGGTGTTCGCGCCCGAGCGCATCGAGGACGCCGCGCCGCCGCCCATGCCGATCAGCATTCCCGGTCCGCCCAACTGAATCAGCAATGCTTTATCGTCAAAATTCTTTTTAAAACAGCTTTCTGAAGAAATATTGCCAACCCCACCCGCCAGCATGATCGGCTTGTGATAACCGCGCTGAGCGCCACCGACTGACTGCTCGAAGGTCCTGAAGTACCCAGCGAGGTTGGGACGGCCAAATTCGTTGTTGAAGGCCGCGGCGCCGATCGGCCCGTCGAGCATGATCTGCAGCGCCGATGCGATCCGCTCGGGTCGGCCGTAGTGGTGCTCCTCCCAGGGCAGTGGCATGCCCGGAATGCGCAGATTGGAAACCGTGTAGCCCACCAAGCCCGCTTTAGGCTTCGCGCCCCGGCCAGTCGCACCTTCGTCGCGGATCTCACCGCCCGCCCCCGTCGCCGCGCCGGGAAACGGCGCGATCGCGGTCGGATGGTTATGGGTTTCACATTTGATAACCAAGTTTGTCTTTGCCGGATGTTCCTTGTAGACAAAATCCGTATCAGGATAAAAGCGCCGCGCCACGGCACCCTCAAGAATGGCGGCGTTATCCGTATAAGCCAGCACCGTCCCCTGCGGATTGGCCGCGTGGGTATGCCGGATCATCGCGAACAGCGACTGGTCTTTCTTCTCACCGTCGACGATCCAGTCGGCGTTGAATATCTTGTGGCGGCAATGTTCGGAGTTGGCTTGCGCGAACATGGTCAGCTCTGCGTCGCTAGGATCGCGGCCGAGCGAGCGGTAGGCGGCGCGCAGATAGTCGATTTCATCCTCGCTCAACGCCAGCCCCAGTTGGCTGTTCGCCTCGTCCAATTGCTGCAGCGTCACGCGACCGAGGGCGCGCGGCGCCACATGCTGGAACAGGCCTGCCGCCTCATCCAGCGTAGCGAGGACGCTCTCGGTCATTCGGTCGTGTAACAAGGACGCAATGCGCCCCCTATCCTCCGCCAGACTGGGAGCACCGAAGGCAAGGTAATAGGCGACGCCCCGCTCGATGCGCTTGACACCTTTCAGTCCGCAGTTGCGCGCAATGTCCGTCGCTTTCGAGGACCAGGGCGAAATCGTGCCTAGCCGCGGCACGACCAGGAATAGCGTGTCGCGCGGGTATTCGCCGGACAACGGGACGCCATAGTGCAGCAAGCGCTCTAGCAGGCGCTGCTCCCCGGCCTGCAGCTCGACCTCCGTTTCGACGAAATGCCAGAACTCGGCCGCGAGACCTTGCACCTCGGGGTGCGCTTTCTTCAGTTCGGCCAAGAGCTTGGCAAGGCGAAAATCCGACAGCGCACGCGCGCCGCGGTAGCTGAGAACGATGGCCGTCACTTCCTGATCACGGGGTTCTGGATCCTGCCCGACAGGTTCAGCCCCGCGCGCAGCGTCTGGTTGGGCGTCTTCACGTCCACGACAATGCGCCCCAACTGAGCACCGTTGGCATCGACTTCGAGGCTGGCACCCGCGTTCATAGCGCCGGCCGTGATCGCTACATTGCTCACCTTGAACGTACCCTTGTCGTAAACCGCACGCCCGGTCAATTCCGTGAAGATAGTCCTGCCGCCGCTCTGCGCGCCGCCGGTTTGCAGCGCCCGCGTCAGATCGAAGCTGCCAAGCACGCCTTTGTCGATCTTGAATTCGCCCTCTATCCGCGCGCTCTCAAACAGCGTCGCCGGGTTCGGGCCATTCATCGTATAAACGCCGCGCCCCCCCACCAAGCCCTCGGAGACCAGCGCTGGGGCTATCACCGCGACTTTCACAGCGCGCGCGCGTAGTTCGCCATCGATCAGCCAGCTCGTGCCCCAGCGTATTTTGGCCGAACCCGAGATCACGCCGTCGAAGGCGCGGCCGTCGAATTCCGACATCGTCACGCCGCTGCGGTTTGCGGTTCCCTTCATGCTGAAATCCGACAGGCTGAGCGCTGGTACAAATGGCAGCGCCAGGCTGTCGGCGCTGATCTCGAAGCCGATCTCCTTGCCCTTGGGCGACAATCGAACACTCAGTTTGTCGTCCCCGCGCAGGGCCAGCGATTGCAGCGAGCCATCGCCCGAGATCGTGGCCTCACCGTCGAGCGTCGGGACCAGCAACGTTCCCTCGAGCTTCGCCTGTTTGATCACGATGCGCGAAACGCGGAAGTTCTCGCCCGAGACCTTGCCCAGCACGGCGTCGGCGAGCTGCGACTGCAACAACGATAGGCCTTCGAGTTCGATCCGGTTGAAAAATTTCCTCGTCCCAAACAGCGAACCGAGCTCGGGAGTGGCGCGCACCGTCCTGATCTTGACCGTCTCGCCGATCGCCACGCCTGCGAGCGTAACCTCGATGCCGGTAATCACCGAGAGCCGCGCGGAAGCGATTTTCACTGGCACGCCCATCGCGTCCGCGGCGGCCTTTTCGTACTCTGCTGTCGACAGCGGCATCACGTGCAGGACGCCAACGCCGCCCAGCAGCAGCACGAACAGCGCCAGCGCCGCGGGCTTGCCCCATTTCCCCAGCCTGCGCACCGCGGCCACCGCCAATGGCGCCTGCTCGCGCGCCGCCTTACGCGCCGTCGCCGAGAGCGCTTTCTGGTCCTTTTTGATGTCGTCCATGTCGAGGTCGGCGTCCGTGACCCCGATGTCGTCGTCGTTCTTGCCAGCGCCTTTCCCGGTCACCGCCCGCTGCGACACTTGGCGCCCGGCTTCTACTTGCTTCTGGCGATCTTCTTCTTCCCGCGCGCGCTGCTCGGCTTCCAGGTTTGCACTGCGCTCCTCTTCCTCGCGCCGGCCGAACGAGTCCAGGTCAGCCAACAACGAATCGTCGAGGCTACTCGCCGGCGACGGTGACACCACTGGAGGTTGGCTGGAAGGCGTTGCAGCGGCTGCTGATGCGACCTGGGCAGCACGAGCCTTCGCTTCGGCTTGCTCTTTTGCCTTCGCCTCCGCTTCCTCGGGTCGCTGGCTATCTTCCTCCGCACGCTGACGGCCTTCTTCCTCGCGCCGCTGGCGGTCCTCCTCCGCACACTTGCGGTCCTCAACAGCACGCGCCTTACGTTCCTCCTCCAACTTGGCCTTCATCTCCGCCTCGAGCCGCTGGCGGCCCTCTTCCTCGCGTGCGCGGCGTTCCTCCGCTTCCTTCGCCAGCCGCACCTCTTCGTCTTTGCGACGGCGTTCGTCCTCTTCGCGTCGCTGGCGATCTTCCTCCGCACGCTGGCGGTCCTCTGCTGCGCGCGCCTTGCGTTCCTCCTCCAGCTTGGCCTGCATTTCCGCCTCAAGCCGCTGGCGTAGATCGTCGGCATCCCGCTGCGCCTTTTCCTCCATTTCCTTGCGTGCCTGGTCCGCCGCTACGCTCGCGCGCCGCTCGGCATCTTCCCGCGCTCGGCGCTCTTGCTGGAGCTTTCCGGTCAGCTCGGCTTCTAGTCTTGCCTTGTCCTCGGCTTCCCTGCGTGCCTTCTCGAGGGCCTCGCGCTCGCGCCCTTCGGCGGCATCGGTCTTGGCTTTCCCCTCGGCCTCGGCTTTTGCTTTGGCTTCGGTCGCCATGCGAATCGCGGCTTCGCGCGCCGCCTTGACCTTAGCCTCGGCTACTGCCAGTGTCCTGGCGTCCGCTTCGGCGCGTGCCATGGCCTGGGCCTTGAGCGTGGCCTCCGCCTTGGCTTTTACTTCGGCATCAGCCTTGGCCTTCGACTCGACTACCTGGCGCGCCAGGTAGTCGAACGCCTGCTGCTCTTTCGCTTCGCGCTCGGCATCTGCACGAGCCACGGCAGCGAGGTCCACGGGGGGCGCCTTCGGCGGCAGCTTGATGGGCTGCGTGAAATCCATATCGTCGTCGGAAACATCGACCAGCGACGGTGGCGGCGCTTTGGCAGGCGTCGCGCTGCGCGCCGGCGGCGCTGCCGCGGCCGACAAACCCGAAGACACCTGGCGGACATAGCCGTCTTTGTCGAGTTGCTGGATCAGGGCCTCGAATTTCGGCCCGGCCAGTTTGTCGAATTTTTTCTGCACCTCGCCAAGCGGGGTCTTGCCGTCAATGGCGGCAAGTACCGTCCGGTCGCCGCGCGATAGTTGGCTGGTTCTACCGGACGCCTCCTGTACGCCCTTGCCGGTGTTCGAGAATATCGCGGTCGGATTCAAGCGTTTATCAGGAGGTTCGAAGGGACCACAGAGGGTTCGGATGGAGCGCGCTATTATAGCTAGTAGTGGCAATTTCTCAGGCTTCATTCCCCTTCACGCTGCTGCTCGGCGTTCTGGTCGCGCTCAGTGCGCTGGGCATGGACTTATTCCTGCCTGCGGTGCCGATGATCGCAGGCGCGTTCGACGCCGAGCCTGGAGCGGCGCAGCTCTCCATCACCAGCTACCTGATAGGCCTGGCCATGGGCCAACTGGCCTGGGGTCCGATTTCGGACCGCTACGGCCGCAAACCGGTGCTACTGGTGGGCCTCGGCCTATTCCTCGTCTCGAGTGTGTGCGGGACCGCGGCGGATTCGGTCCAGGCCGTGTTACTGCTGCGCTTGGCGCAGGGAATCGGCATGTCGAGCGGCCCGGTCATCGCGCGTTCGATGGTGCGCGATCTCTACGCGCGCGAGCAGGCGGCGCATCTGCTGGCGCGCATGATGGCGGTCTTCGGCGTTATTCCAGTCGCCGCGCCGTTGATTGGCGGCCAGGCGATCGTGCTGGGTGGCTGGCCAGCTGTGTTCTGGGTGTTTTCGGCCATCGCGCTGGCCTTGCTCACCACAGTTGGCTTTGGTCTGCGCGAAACAGCGCCTGCCGAGCGGCCATCGATCGCACCAGCCAGCATCGCCGCCAACTACGCGAAGCTGTTCGGGGACTCGCGCTTCCGCGCCTCACTCGCCACCATGCTGCTCGCACAACTGGGCATCCTCGCCTTCGTCACCAGTTCGGCGCTGGCTATGGTGCAGGCGCTGAAGCTGACGCCGACCGAATTTAGCCTGTTGTTTGCTGCGATCATGCTCGGCCAGATCACCGGCGGCATCACCGGCAGCCGTCTCGTGATGCGACTGGGCATCGGCCGCATGGTGCGGCTGGGCGCGGCCCTCACCCTCGCCGGTGGCCTGTTGCTTGCCGGACTGGCGCTCGCAGGGATGCCGCACTGGAGCGCGGTGGTGTTGCCGATGATCCTCTACTTATTGGGCTGCTCATTCATGGTTCCCAATGCGATGGCCACCGCACTCTCACCTTTCCCGCAAATGGCGGGCGCTGCCTCTTCACTCCTGGGCGCACTACCGTTCGGCTTGGGCGCGCTGGTGAGCGCCGGGCTGGCTGCGGCTTTTGACGGCACGACGCGACCAATGGCGCTCACCATCGCGATATTCGGTATTGGCGCTTTTTTTGCTGAAAAGCTTTACTTCAGAAAAATCGTTCATGGATAGCATCGAGTGCGTGGTGATCGGCGCCGGGGTAGTCGGCTTGGCGACGGCGCGGGCGCTGGCTCTTGCTGGGCGCGAAGTGGTGATCCTAGAGACCGAGGACGCCATCGGCACTCACACCAGCTCACGCAACTCGGAAGTGATCCATGCCGGGATCTACTACCCCAAAGGCTCGCTCAAGGCGCGCGCCTGTGTCGCCGGCAGGCAACGCTTGTATGAGTATTGCGCCACCCACGGCGTGCCGCACCGGCGCTGCGGGAAGCTGATTGTTGCCACCAACGACGCTCAAGTTTCCGAATTGAAGGCAATTCAGTACAAAGCACGTGAGAACGGCGTCACCGATGTGGTTGAAATTCCGGCGACGCAGGCCATGCGCATGGAACCTGCCTTGCATTGCATCGCCGCGCTCCACTCGCCCTCCACCGGGATTATCGACAGCCACGCTCTGATGCTGGCCTACCTGGGCGACGCCGAGGCTGCGGGCAGCATGTTGGCGTTGAAGAGCCCTCTTGAACGGGTTGCCATCCTTGAGGGAGGCTTTGAGCTTCAGGTCGGCGGCAGCGAAGGGACAAGAATAAAAGCGCGCTTGCTGGTCAACAGTGCCGGGCTAAGGGCGCCTAGCGTGGCGCGCCTGATCGAGGGCTTTCCATCGGAGAAGATTCCCCCGGAACTCTATGCCAAGGGTAACTACTACTCCCTCACGGGCCCGCCGCCCTTCTCGCGACTGATTTATCCGGTGCCGGAACCCGGGGGGCTGGGTGTGCATGTCACCCTGGACCTCGCCGGCCAGACGCGCTTCGGGCCGGACGTTGAGTGGGTGAACGGGATCAATTACGAAATAGACCCGCACCGAGCCGAGCGCTTCTATGCGGCGATCCGGCGTTACTGGCCGTCACTGCCCGACGCTGCGCTCTCACCCGGGTATGCCGGCATTCGACCCAAGATCTCGGGGCCGCACGAAGCTGCGGCCGATTTTTCGATCCAGGGCCCAGCAGAGCACGGCGTGCCGGGACTGGTAAACCTGTTTGGCATTGAGTCACCGGGATTGACAGCTTCACTCGCCTTAGCCGATGATGTGGCCAGATTACTTCAGACTTAAATTCAAAGGAAAATCATGCAACTGAAATCTTTACTTGCTTCCGTCGCCGCGCTGGCGCTAGTCGGCGCCGCTCACGCCCAGACCAAATGGGACATGCCAACCCCCTACGCGGACGGTGAGTTCCATACCGTCAACGTGCGCCAGTTTGTTCAGGAGGTGAAGAAAGCCTCGGGTGGCCAGATCGACATCAACGTGCATTCGAACGCGTCGCTGATCAAGCACCCGGACATGCTGCGCGCGGTTTCCACCGGTCAGGTACCGATCGCGGAATTCCTGCTCGGCCAGTTCGGCAACGAGGAAGCGGTGTTCAACGCTGACAACGTGCCGTTCCTCGCCGCCGGCTACGACAACGCCTGGAAGCTCTACCAGGCGCAGAAAGCGATCCTGCAGAAAAAAATGGAGGGCCGCGGCCTGGTCCTGTTGTACTCGGTCCCCTGGCCGGGTCAGGGCCTGTACACCAAGAACCCTGTCAAGAGCCTGGATGACTTCAAGGGCACCAAATTCCGCACCTACAGCCCCTTTACTGCACGCCTCGCCGAGCTGATGGGGGCGAGCCCGACGGTGATTCAGGTGCCCGAGGTGCCGCAAGCCTTCGCCACCGGCACCATCACCGTGATGATCACCTCCTCGTCCACCGGCACTACCACCAAGGCCTGGGAGTTCGTGAAGAATTACTACACCACCAACGCCATGCACCCAAAGAACGCGGTGGTGGTGAATAACCGCGCCTTCCAGGGCTTGACGGGCGCGCAGAAGAAGATCCTTACCGATAGTGCTGCCGCGGCCGAGAAGCGCGGCTGGGAGCTTTCGCGCCAGCGGGAGACGACAGCCAACAAAACGCTCGCCGACAATGGCATGACGGTGCACACGCCCGATGCGGGCTTGATGTTGGCACTTGGCAAGATCGGTGACACCATCGCCGCCGAGTGGCTCAAGGCCGCGGGTGCCGATGGTGAAGCGATCATCAAAGCCTATAGAGGAAAATGAAGCGGCGAGTCACTTGAGGCGGTTCCTCGACCACCTCTACGCGGCCAGCGGCGCATTCGCTGCGCTTTGCCTCGCCAGCATCTGCGTGTTGATGCTGGCGCAGGCCCTCGGCCGCGAGTTCGGCCTCCTGATCCGTGCCGCCGACGACATCACTTCGTGGCTGTGTGCAGCGGCCGCGTTTCTCGCCCTTGGCCACACCTTTCGCCACGGCGAGCTGGTGCGCGTCGGACTGTTTATCGATCGGCTGAAGCCCGGGCCGCGGCGCGTCGCCGAAATCGTCACCCTGGGCATCACCGGCCTGTTCGTCGGCTACATGGTCTGGGCGGTCAGCAAGTTCGTTTACGAAAGCTGGAAATTCAAGGAAGTCGCACAGGGCCTGGTCAAAATCCCGATCTGGATTCCGCAGTTGTGCTTTGTCATTGGCATTCTGATTTTCTTTATTGCCATCGTCGATGAACTGCTAACAGTCATAAAACGGCAAAAACCTGCCTATCAGCTCGCCGAAGAAAATCGCCGCGCGCGGGGCGACTACTCGGAGATGGTCTAACGCCATGGATATGGCGTCCTGACCTCACCATGGGCACACTCACCATCGCACTGATCCTGCTCGGGCTGCTGCTGCTGCTGCTCGCCGGTGGGGTGTGGATCGCGATTTCGCTGGGTGCAGTGGCCTGGTTCGGACTGCAGTTCTTCACTTCCACGCCACCCGAGGTCAATCTTTTCCAGACCTTTTGGGGCTCGAGCGCCTCGTGGACCCTGGCGGCGCTGCCGCTATTCATCTGGATGGGCGAGATCCTTTACCGCACCAAGTTGTCCGAAGAGATGTTTGAGGGCCTCGCGCCCTGGCTCACTTGGCTACCTGGGCGGCTGATGCACGTGAACGTGTTTGCCTGCGGAATTTTTGGCACGGTGTCGGGCTCCTCGGCCGCGACCTGCGCCACCATCGCCAAGGTGGCGCTGCCTGAGCTGGTAAAGCGTGGTTACGATGAAAAAACCGCGCTCGGCTCGCTGTGCGGCGCAGGCACGCTGGGCATCCTGCTGCCGCCCTCGATCATCATGGTGGTCTACGCGGTAGCCGCCGAAGTCTCCATCCTCAAGGTGTTTCTGGCGGGGTTCCTGCCTGGGTTCCTCCTGATGGCGCTGTTCTCCGGCTACATCATGGTCTGGGCGTTGCTGAATCCAGACAAAACGCCGCAGGAAAACATTCACCTGTCTTTCAGCGAGAAACTCTACAAGAGCCGCCACCTCATTCCTTGCGTACTGCTGATCGTCTTCATCGTCTGGGTGATGGTGATCGGCTGGGCTACCGCTACCGAGTCGGCCGCCTACGGCGTGCTGGGCTCGCTCGGTATCGCCTGGTGGTCCGGGGGCCTTAACCGCGACACTTTCTGGCAAAGTCTGATGGGCGCGACGCGCCTGTCGTGCATGATCATGTTCATCCTCGCCGGCGCGGCCTTCCTCTCGTCCTGCATGGCGTTCACCGGCATTCCGAAAGCCCTCGCCGCCTGGGTGGCGTCGCTGGAGCCCAACAAGTACACGCTGATCGCGATCCTCGCCGGCATCTACATCCTGCTCGGCACCGCGCTGGATGGCGTCTCCATGATCGTGCTCACCACCTCGATCGTGATTCCGATGATTGAGAAAGCGGGCATCGACCTGATCTGGTTCGGCATTTTCATCGTACTGCTGGTCGAGATTGCCGAAGTCACGCCGCCACTAGGCTTCAATCTGTTCGTGCTGCAGACCATGAGCGGCAGGGACAGTAACTACGTCGCCTGGGCCTCAATCCCGTTCTTTTTCATGATGCTGCTGTGCATCGCCATCGTCACCGTGTTTCCGCAGATCGTCACCTGGCTGCCGGACACAGTGATGGGCGTAGCCAAGAAATAAGGCGCTGCTATGTC
This sequence comes from Betaproteobacteria bacterium, assembly GCA_009693335.1. Lineage (GTDB taxonomy): Bacteria > Pseudomonadota > Gammaproteobacteria > Burkholderiales > SG8-39 > RBG-16-66-20. The sequence continues at coordinate 13,825 of SHXK01000017.1, forward strand.
GCAACCGGTGTACCTGACGCACGACCTTCGCCGCATCGAGAAAGCGGCGGCTAGCGTTTCCCCGACACTCATGGAGCGGGCGGGCGCTGCGGCGGCAGACTTGGCTGCCACCCTACTGTCGGACACCGGCAAGGAGGTGTTGATACTCGCTGGCCCCGGCAACAATGGCGGCGATGCGCAAGTGCTTGCGCAGCTCTTGCGGGAGAGGTTTTTCAGAGTTTCTCTTGCCAGCAGACTTGCCGACATTCCACAAGAAATTCGCTGGCACCTCGTCGTTGATGGTCTGTTCGGTATCGGGCTGTGCCGCCCGATCGAGGGCGACTACGCCAGGCTGGTGGACTATATGAACGCGCAAACCTGCCCGGTACTGGCGCTGGATATCCCCAGCGGCCTCGATGCGGATAGCGGCCAAATCCTCGGCTGTGCCGTGCGTGCGACCCACACCATCACCTTTATCGGCTTGAAGCCTGGCCTGCTGACCCGTGACGGACCTGATTATTGTGGACAGCTTACGGTTGCCGACTTGTCTTTGCAGGGTTTTGCGCTGAAAACAGAAAACGGTTGGCTTGCCGAACCGGCCTTGTTCGCGAACATCCTCAAACCCCGGCCGCGCAATTTCCACAAAGGCATGGCAGGTTCCCTGGCCGTGATCGGCGGCGCTGCGGGGATGGCCGGGGCCGCGCTGCTCGCGGCGCGCGTAGGGTTGAAAATCGGTGCCGGCCGCGTCTACCTCGGGCTACTTGAGAAACTATCGCTCGATGCAGGGATGCCGGAATTGATGCTGCGCCATCCCGACGACGTACTCGGACTCGACCTCGACGCCATCGTCATCGGCCCCGGCCTGGGTCTGGGCGAGCGCGCGGAGACGCTGCTGGGTGCGGTACTCGCCAGCGACATCCCCTGCGTCCTCGACGCGGATGCGCTCAACCTCATCGCCGACAATGAGGATCTGCGCAAGGCCTGCGCCCGGCGTGGCGCCGATACGGTGCTTACGCCTCATCCAGCCGAAGCGGCACGTCTGCTCGCCGAAACCACCGTCCGGGTAGAAGCCGACCGCCTCAAGGCAGCGCGCGCGCTGGCTGCCAACCTGAACGCACACGTGGTCTTGAAGGGCAACGGCAGTATCCTCATCGCCCGCGACGGCCATTGGTTCATCAACACTTCAGGCAATCCCGGCATGGCCTCGGCAGGCATGGGCGATGTGCTGGCGGGCATCGTCGGCAGCCTGCTGGCGCAGAAGTTCAGCGGCGAATCCGCACTGGTGCTTGGCACACATCTGCATGGTTGCGCCGCCGACGAATGCGTGCGCGCCAGTGTCGGTCCGGTGGGCCTTAGCGCCGGCGAGCTGATCGATCCGGCGCGGCGGATCTGGAACCTTTGGCTCTCGAGCTAACCTTCACGCGGCGCGCACACGCGCCTTAGGATCCGGATAGGGGTGGAGCATGTTGAGCGCAATCGACTGGTGGTTGGCCTGCACGATGCGCACGTGCTCGCGCTTCAACTCGCGCGCATGCCGTACGCCGCAGGAATGCGCGATCATGTCAATCTCGCGGTTGATGCCGTTGCAGTAGTTGGCGACGCGCAAATATTTTTCCTCGACCACCAGGGCGCGTTGTAGGCGCTTGTTGTGCGTGGTAACGCCGGTGGGACAGGTGTTCTGGTGACAGCGCAGCGCCTGGATGCAACCGAGCGAAAACATGAAGCCGCGCGCGGTGTTGACGAAGTCGGCGCCGGCCGCCAGCGCCCAAGCGGCGCGCGCCGAGGTGACGAGTTTTCCTGCGGCGATGACGCGCACACGCTGCCTGAGGCCGGATTCGATCAGTCCATCCACCACCCGCGGCAGCGCTTCGTCGATCGATAGGCCCATGTGATCGGCGAGCGCCTGCGGCGCCGCGCCTGAACCGCCCTCGCCGCCGTCGATGGTGAGAAAATCCGGCGCAAACTCCAGCCCTCGCCGGTTCACCGCCTCGGCCAGTTCATTCATGAAACGCCAGCCGCCGATCGCCGTCTTGACGCCGACCGGCCGACCCGTCAGATCGCGGATGTAGGCGATTTTGTCCAGCAAATCGTTGATGTTCGAAATATCGCGATGCCGGTTCGGGCTGATCGAGTCGCGCCCTTCCAGGATGCCGCGGATCTGCGCGATCTCGGCGGTGACTTTCTTCCCCGGTAGTACACCGCCTTTACCGGGTTTCGCTCCCTGCGACAGCTTGATCTCGAAGGCCTTCACCACCTTCGAGAGTTCGACCAGGCGGTCCGGGCTGAGATTGCCCTGTGCGTCGCGCGCGCCGTATTTCGCAGTGCCGATCTGCATAATCAGGTCGCAGCCGCCTTCCAGATGGTAGGGCGATAGCCCGCCTTCGCCGGTGTCCATCCAGCAGCCAGCCACCGCCGCACCGCGCGACAGGGACCGCACCGCAGGCGCCGAGATGGCGCCGAAGCTCATGCCGCTGATATTGACGATGGAGCGCGCTTCGAACGGGTTCTTCGCATAGCCCTCACCCAGCATGAGCGAAGGCGTCGGCAAACGCTCCTCCTCCAAGACAGGAAAGGGGTGGTTGACGAAGATCAGCGCACCCGACTGGTGCAGGTCGTAGGTCGAGCCAAAACCAATGATGCCGCCCTCGTTCTTCGCCAGACGGTAGACCCAAGCGCGCGTCGAACGATTGAAGGGCATCTCCTCGCGATCGCCGGCGAAGAAATACTGGCGGAAGTACTCGCCCAGCTCCTCGAAGAAATAGCGCAGCCGCCCGATGACCGGGTAGTTGCGCAGCACCCCGTGTTTTTTCTGCGTGATGTCCCGGATGAATACGAAGACCAATCCGGCGAACACCGCGAATGCTGCCAGCGTGCCGATGCCGTACGACAGGACATCCATCACCATTGCCGCTCCCCCTTCGAACGCCCATGATAGGCGAAAAAGAGATTGAAGGCTGAAGCCCAAAAGACCTTTTGGGCTTCAGCCAAAAAGAGCCTCTTTTTAGGACTTCAGCTTGCGGACAATGTCGTAGATCTGCTGGGCGTGGTGGTGGGGATTAACGCCGTAGGCGGCGTGGCGGATTACGCCTTTCTTGTCGATCACGAAGGTGGAGCGGACCAGGCACTGACGCAGCACACCGTCCATCTCCTTTTCCTGCAGAACGCCGTAGCGACGGCACACTTCTCCCTCGGGATCGGACAGCAGCTTGACCGACAGGCCGTTCTTGTCGCGAAATTCGGCGTGCGTCAGGCAGTCATCGCGGGAGACGCCCAGGATGATGCAGTTACAGCGGTCGAACTCACCTTCGTGGTCGGAGAATTCTGCCGCTTCCATGGTGCCGCCGGGGGTGTTGTCGCGCGGATAGAAATAAAGCACGATGTGCTTTTTTCCGAGGAACGATGACAACTCCACCTCCTGCATGTCGGCATCCGGGAGCGTAAATACGGGAGCGTTTTGGCCTGGCTGCAGCATGGAATGGCTGGAGTGATTGGAATGGTTGGAAATTGTCACCAGAAAATTTTATGCCTGCGCGGGCGTTTGACAAGTACCTTGTGCCACTTTATCGCTTGCTCACCACATTTATAATCATTTAATGGAAGACGCGCTGCTAGGGGGCTTGTCGCCACAGGTTTTTTTGCGTCACCACTGGCAAAAGCGCCCACTGGTCGTGCGCCGCGCGCTGCCCGGATTCCGCGGCGTGATCGAAAAGCGTGCACTATTCGCGCTAGCCACCAACCGCGATATCGAATCCCGCTTGGTGGAGCGCCGTGGCAAGCGCTGGCAGGTGACGCATGGCCCTTTGCCGTATCCCAGCCTTTCTCACCTCGTCCGCTCGGGCACACGCGACTGGACCTTGCTCGTCAACGGTGTAAATCACCACCACGCCCCGGCCGAGCGGCTGCTGCGGCGCTTCGCGTTCGTGCCGCAAGCCAGGCTGGACGATGTGATGGTGAGCTACGCCGCGCCCGGTGGCGGCGTCGGACCGCATTTCGACTCTTACGACGTGTTTCTTGTCCAGGGCCAGGGCCGAAGGGTCTGGCGTCTCGCGCGGCCCCGCAATTTCGCTCTACTGCCAGGCGCACCGCTCAAGCTGATCGCTGGATTCCACGCCGAAGAAGAAGTCCTGCTCGAGCCCGGCGACCTGCTGTACTTGCCGCCCGGCTGGGGCCATGACGGGGTCGCGCTCGATGCTTGTTACACCTGTTCGATCGGCTTCAGGGCACCGCGTGGCGCCGAACTCGCTGCCGCTTTTCTCGATCACCTGCACGAGCGTGGCCTGCCGGATGCCGATTACCGGGACCCGGGCCTGCGCCCAACCGCCCGACCAGCGCAGATCGGGCGAGAACTGACGGCTTTCGCCGAGGCGCAGTTGGCGCGCATCCGCTGGCGGCGCAACGATGTGGAGGAATTCCTCGGACGCTTCCTGAGTACACCGAAGCCGAACATTGTTTTCACGCCATCGAAACGGCGTTTTCCCCACAGCATTTTGAGAAAAATAATAAAACTGCACCCCAAAACGCAGATGCTCTACCGGGGCGGACGCTTTTTCATCAACGGCGAAATCCTGGTTCCACGCCGCGCCCAGCGCCGGGCGCTGGCAGCCTTGGCCGATCACAGGTGCGCGCCGGGCGGCGTGCTTGCCCGCGCCGGACTGGAGCCTTTGATCCTGAATTGGCAGCGAGCCGGATTTCTGCTGATTGAAACCAAACCGTGAGTAAAGAAAAAACTGAGTACCAACGCTTCGAGAGCGAGGGTGATTTTCAGAAAGCGCTAGACCGCCTTCTCGAACAGCGCGGGCGCGAACTCCGAGTGTTCGACCCCGACCTGAAAGCGCTGCGCCTGAACTTGCCCGCACGTGTCGCGCAGCTGGAGAACTTCCTGCGTGCTAACCGTAGCCACAGGATCTACATCGTCGTGCACCACACCGAACACTTGACCCGCCAGTGCCCGCGCATGATGGAACTGCTCAAGCGGTTCACGCACGCCATCCAGATCAACCGGACGCACGAGGAGATCCGCAACCTGCAGGACGCGTTTCTGGTGCTGGATGCGCAACATTACCTGCGCCGGCCGGTGGCCGAGCGCCTCCGTGGCGCGATCGGCTTGCATGATGAAACCGAAGCGCTGGCGATGCGCTCGCGCTTCCACGAGATCTGGGGGGCGTCCTACCCTGGGGTGTCGAGCGCCATCCTCGGACTGTAGATTTTTCCATGCTAAAATTACTGCGTAGACGCAATCTAGCTCACACGGTTTCTTATTTAATTTCAAATACAAAAGGATAGATTATGAATAAAACCCTACTCATCGCTGCTGCGGCCGCCATTGCACTCGCCGCTTGCGGCAAGGAAGAACCCAAAAAAGCGGCCGCTCCTGCTGCAGCTCCTGCTGCTGCTGCTGCGCCAGCCGCCGCCGCTCCGGCAGAAGCGAAAAAAGAAGAACCGAAGAAGTAAGTTCTACTCGGCAGAAAAAACGGCGGTCCCGCAAAGGACCGCCGTTTTTATTTCAACTCCCGCCAGGCAAAACCCTCTTCCTGGGTAGAAAGGCCGATCCAATCCTCTGCACAGCCCATGGCTCGCGCCAGCGCTGCGCACGCCAGTTCCGGCCGATTGTTCTGGTGCGACAGGTGCGCCGCCAGCACATGCTTCAGGCGCGAGCGGTCGAGCGCCGAGAGAAGTTTTTCCGAGGCCGCATTCGAAAGGTGACCGAAGGGTCCGGAAATCCGTTCCTTCAGCCACTTCGGATAGTTGCCGCTCCACAGCATGTCGTAGTCGTGGTTGCACTCGAGCACCAGCGCGTCGCAACCCGAGAGCGTGGCTTCCACGTGTGCGGTGGAAGCACCGATGTCGGTGAGCACCCCGAGACGAAACGCGCCATCGGAGAGGACGAACTGCACCGGTTCGCGCGCGTCGTGCGGCACGGTGTAGGGGGAGACTTCCAGGTCGCCAATAGCAAACGCCTCGCGGCCGTGTATGGTTCGGGTCTGAACATCGCCGGGAACCTTGCCCGACTCCGCCAGGGCGACCTGCGTACCGTGGGTAAGCCAGACCGGAAGCTGGTGTTGCGCGGCAAAGGGATAAGCTTGCCCGGCATGATCGTCGTGTTCGTGGGTGATCAGAATGCCGCTGATGTCCGCGGGCAGCAAGCCGATGCGGGCGAGGCGCTGCTGGGTCTCGCGTGGCGCCAGACCGCAATCGAGCAGCACGCGGGTCCTGCCCACCTCAGCAACAAGACAGTTTCCTTTGGAACCGCTGCCGAGGGCAGCGAAACGCAGCGTCATATGCTGCGTCCTTGCTTCAGCGTCACCTCAGCGGCTCGGGCACACAGCTAGCGCAGTGGTGCATGCACCCGGCTTGAGTAAAACGGCTGGTGCAAGCCATCTTCACCGAAGCTGCTCGTGTAGCAAGGCGACAATGCGGCGCGTGGTCTGGGTATTGGCTTGGGCGCCGTCCTTGGTCAGAATCTGCACCACACAATTGCTAGCGAACTGACGGATGTGCACCCGGTACTGCTCGGCTTTTACCGCCGGATCATTCGATTTCCAGAACTGCAGCTTGGAGATCAGGCCTTTTTCAGCATCCTTTTTTGCCATCTCCGAGGCGTCAGTGTCGGCATAGCGCACGAAGTACTGGCCTTTCTGGCGGTCGCGATCCTCGACTGTGAAACCGACTCGATCAAGCGCAAGGCCGATCCGGCGCCAGGCACGATCGAAAGGTTCGAACACCTGCAGCGTTTCGACACCGCCGATGCCCGCCGACACCGTGGCGCGTGCGGGCGCCTGCGTGCTGGTCGCCACCAACTGCTTGGCCTTCTCCTCCTGCGCGCCCAGGCGGATCATGAGGCGACGCAGAAACTCGGCCTCAAGCTCCGGATCGGGGGTACGCGGCCGCCAGACGGTCCGGCTCCTCTGCGCGTCGGCGTACTCCTCGAGCATGCCGCGGTGGCTGATGTAAATCTCGCTGCCCCCCTCGTCGTTGCGCTCCAGGCGGGTGCGGAACTTGTCGCGCTCCGCGGACGAGTAGATCTGGTCGATGAATTTTCCGAGCACCTCGCGGATCCAATCCTGCGGGATCTTGGCGCGATTCTCGGCCCACTCGGTTTCCATCACTCCCGCTTCAGGGACTTTGATGGAGATCAGGAAACCGTTCTCCTGCCAGAAATCAAGTACCAGCGGCCAGAGTTTCTCGGGCGGTTCGGCGATGACCAGCCAGCGCTGGCTGCCGGCGCGATCGACGCGCATTTTGTCTACCGCCGGCAGCACGCCGGCGGTGGTGTTGCCGGTCTTGGCCTGCTGCGCACGGTCCGCTTGGTAGCCCGAGAGCGTCGCCGAACTCTTGCCGGTATCCGGCACCAGGTAGCGGTTGTCGCGCGCAGGCGTGGTGAGGTCGGGCGGAATCTCCAGCGACGGCAGTTGCCCAGCCGACTTGTAATCGACTTTGGTGCCTTCGAGCAGGCTGGTGGTACTGCAGGCGCTCAGCGAGACCGCCACGGCGATCGTCAATGCTTCGCGAAAAAACCTCATGCGCGTTTCTCGACCATCCGCAAGGGCAATGCGATGCCGGCATCCGAGAGTGCTTCACGCAGCGTGTCGTAATAGCGATCCGACAGCGGCGTCATCGGCAAGCGCAGACCTGGCTCGATCCTGCCCATCAGCCCGAGTGCCCACTTGACCGGAATCGGGTTCGCCTCGACGAACAGGCGCTGGTGCAGCGTCAGCAAACGCAAATTGATATCGCGGGCTTTCTTCACGTCGCCCACCAGTGCGGCGGCGCACATTTCGTGCATCAGGCGTGGCGCAACATTGGCGGTGACCGAAATCACGCCATGACCGCCCAGCAGAATCAACGCCAGAGCGGCGGCATCCTCGCCCGAGTAGATCGCGAAATTGCGCGGCACGCGGCGGATCAGGTCAGTGCCGCGCTCCATATTCGCGGTCGCGTCCTTGATACCGATGATGCCCGGCACCCCGGCTAGTCGGAGCACCGTGTCGTTATGCAGGTCGGCGACCGTGCGAGCGGGCACGTTGTACAGAATCATCGGCAGATCGACGGTCTCGGCGATTTTGCTGAAATGCCGGTACAGGCCTTCCTGCGTGGGCTTGTTGTAGTAGGGCACCACCGACAGGCTCGCGGTCGCGCCGTTCTTCTTGGCCGATGCACTTAGCTCGATCGCCTCGGCGGTCGAATTGCCGCCGGTGCCGGCGATGATAGGGATGCGGCCCTTGGCATGCTCGACGGCAACCCGGATCAGTTCCTTATGCTCGTCGAAATCCACCGTCGGCGACTCGCCGGTGGTGCCCACGACGACAATGCCGTCAGTGCCCTCGGCAATATGCCAGTCGATGAGGGCTTTGAAACGCGCAAGATCGAGCCGACCGTCTTCCAGCATAGGGGTAATGATCGCGACCATGCTGCCTGTAATCATGCGTCTTGCTCCATCGAATTTAGCTGACCAACGATTTTATCTGTTTCCTGCTTGCACAGCACAAAGTCTTTGAATCATTGCGGGTTTTGGCTCCTTGGATTCACCCTCTTCAAAAGCAATGACGGTCAAATCCTTGAATACTTCGAGCAATTCGCCGGCCCGCAGCAAGAACTCGGGGTTGGAGGGTCGGCCGTAACGTTCGTTCCCGATCATGAAGGTTTCATAAATGAGGACGCCTCCCGGCGCCAGCGCGTCTGAGAGGAGTGGAAACAGGGGCCGATGGAGGTAATTCGTGACCACGATGCCCTCGAACCTCTCCCCGGGCAAAGGCCAGGGGTCGCCATTCTCCAGGTCTGCCTGCACGAAGCGCGCGCCAGGGATGACCTGAGGCTGGCGGTCCAGCGCGACGACTTTTAAGTTTTTACTCAAAAAAAGGTTTGCATGCCGGCCGCTCCCGCAAGCCACGTCGAGGACCGTACCTTGCGTGATGATCGGCGCCCAGCGCACGACCCAGGCCGAAGGCGCAAGGGAACCATGATCCATCAATCGAGTTGCGGCGGCGCGTCTCTGAGGAACACCGGCAGATCGGTGGTCGGAGGGCGGGCCGGAACCTCGTAGAACATCTGCGCGACGAAGCCGCGGTGGTAGGAGGTGTGATTAACGATGTGCAGCAGGATCTCGCCGCGCGTCATGGCACCCTGCCCGCCGCCGACGAAAGTGAAGTGCACGCTCTGCGCCAGCGCGGCCTCGGTCAGCGTGTCGCTCCAGGCGATGTACCAGGCATCGACGCCCTGCTGCGCTGACCACAGCGCATCGAGCGGCGGATGGTCGGGCGTGTTGCGCGCGGCATAATCGTGCTCGCGCCCTTCGAGATGCGCCTGGAAAATGCGGTCGATGACGTAGTTGTGGTTCAACATGTGAACCATGTTCTTGAATAGCGACTGCCGCGGTTTTACCGCCTCGCCTTCCGGCAATCCCGCGACGGCATCGAAGATCAGCTTGTTGGCCCACGCGTTGTAGCGCGCGAGCATGCGGGCGTCGCGGCGGTTCATTTGATCAGCGCCGCGCAGAAGGACATGATGTCGCCGAACGAAACCAGCATATCGGGACCCAGGTAGGCAGAGAACGCGGCCGCGGAAACGAAGGCCAGCAGGACCACGCCGGCCACCATCCACCAGAACCGCTTCTTCGCCGCGTCCATTACGCCGCCGCTGGAATTGCCTTGCGCTCCGTGAGTGGTTTCTCGTTCACCGGCAGGTTCACGATGGCGGCGAACACGCCCAGTCCGATGGAGGCGATGAAGGCCAGTTTGTAGGAGCCGGTTGTGTCGTAGAGGTAGCCGGCGCCCCAGACACCGACGAAGCTGCCGATCTGGTGGCCGAAAAACACGATCGAGGCGAGCATCGCCGCGTAGCGCATGCCGAAGATCTGCTGCACCAGGCCATTGGTGAGCGGCACGGTCCCCAGCCACAGCAGGCCAATGCCGCAGGCGAAAACGTAGAGCGTAACTGGCGACAGGGGCAGGAAGACCAGCATCGAGATCAATGCCGAGCGGATAAGGTAGATCGTCGAGAGCAGGTATTTCTTGCTGAAACGGCCACCAAGCCAGCCGGCGCCGAAGGTCCCGATCACGTTGAACAACCCGATCAGCGCCAGCGCCGTCATGCCATGCTCGGGCTTGAGGCCCGCGTCGGTCACGAACGACGGCAAATGCACGGTCAGCATCGCGATATGGAAGCCGCAGACGAAGTAGCCCCAGAACAGCAGGTGAAAACCTTTCTCGCCCAGCGCCTCTTGCAAGGCCTCGCCCATCGATTGCGGCTTCGCACCCGCAACGGCAGCCGGGTTGCCGACGAGGGCCAGCGACAGCGGGATGATGAGCGCTGCGACGGCCGCCAGCACCAGCAGCGCGTTGTGCCAATCCAGGCGTGAAATCAGGAACTGCGTGAGCGGCAGAAGGAGGAACTGCCCGAACGAGCCCGCGGCGGTGGCGACGCCCATCGCCAGGCTGCGCTTCTCCGGCGCTACCGTGCGGCCAATGACTGCGAGGATGATGCCGAAAGACGTGCCGCCGAGCGCGCCACCGAGAAACAGGCCGGCGTTTGCGTGCATCAGGAACGGCGTGTCGATGTAGGCCATGCCGATCAGCCCTAGGATGTAGCAGATAGCCCCGCCGGCGACGACGCGCCCGGGCCCGTAGCGGTCTGCAAAGCCGCCGGCAATCGCGCCGAGCGCGCCCCACATCAGATTCTGCAATGCGATCGAAAAGGAGAACACTTCCCTGCCCCAGCCGTATTCGAGGCTCATCGGTTGCATGAACAAGCCGAAGCCGGCGCGGATGCCGAACGAAATGGTCATGATGAGACAGCCGCATGCGAGAACCACTGCGGGGGTACGCCAGGACTGAATGTTCATCCGCGCGCTCACTTCTTCCGGGCAAACCAGTACAAGGGAATCCCGGCCAGCATCACCAACAACCCGGCGAGCACCAGGTTGCCGAACTTCGGGCCGTAGGCTGGATTGAAGATGTAGGCGAGCGCCTTCCACAGCATGAACCCGCACATGGTGCAGAAGATCAATGGAATGACAGGATAAAAAGGCACCTTGAAGCCATTCTTTGGCGCTCCTGCACTTTTATCCCGCATACGGAAAACGAAGAGAACCAGTCCCGTCAGAAGGAAGAAGGTCCAGAACACCGGCGCTGTGTAGGCCACCATGGCATCGAAACCGTCCTTGGCGGTGATGGCCGCCGCGACCACCAGCACCAGAGTGATTGCGCCCTGCAAAATGAGCGCATTGGCCGGCGTACTGCCGCTCTCGCGCCAGTCGCCCAGCTTGGCGAACAACGGGTAGTCGCGCCCCATGGCGAAATTGCTGCGTGCGCCAGTGAACACCGCGGCGTTGATGGTGGTGAGCGCCGAGATGCAGACGATGAACGCCAGTAGCAACGCACCTTTGTCGCCCGCCACTAGCCGCATCAGGTCAACGCCGACGGCTTTCGAGCCGGCAACGCCGCCTTGCCCGAGCGCGACCAGGTAGCCTATGTTCACCAGCAGGTAGAGGACGGTTACGATCAAGATGCCGCCAAGCAGAATTTTCAGCATGTTGCGACGCGGCTCGCGCACCTCGCCCGCCAGGTACGCCGCTTCGTTCCAGCCGCCGAAGGTGAAGAACACGAACATCATGGCGAACAGGAAATCCCCGCCGGCGCCCGCCGGGGCGACTGACCTTGGCTGCACGGGGGCGCCGCCGACCAGCAGACCGGCAATGGCGAGAAAAAGAAGACCGGTGATGAGGACCATTTCCATCACTTTCTGCAGCGTCTTCGATTGCAGCGTGCCGGCGAGATTGAGCAGCGTCAGCGCGATCACCGACAGGACGGCGTACAGCGCCACGCTGTGCTCGCCCAGACGCACGATCTCGCTGGCGTATTCCCCGAACACGAAGGCCACCGCAGCAATGGCGCCCGTTTGGATCACGGTCATGCGTGACCAGGCGAACAGGAACGCGGCGCCGCGCCCCAGACCCTGCGCGATAAAGGTGTATTCACCGCCGGTTTCCGGATAACGCGAGGAAAGTTCGGCATATACCAAAGCGCCGCACAGCGACACCACGCCGCCCAGCAGCCAGACCAGCAGGAACTCGATGCCGCCCGAGGTGTTGCTCGCGACGATCGAGGGCGCCTTGAAAATACCAACGCCAATCACCATGCCGACGGTCAGAAAAATGCCGTCGCTAACCGAAAGTTGCTGCTTGGGAGCGGAAGTCATGGTTGCCGGGTCGCTTTCCATGGAAGGGTTTTGGTGTTCTCGCCGTCGGAAATCCGAATATTTCCTTCGATCCTGCTATCAGCCACTTTACCCGAGAACAGGGCATTGTATCCCTTGCCGCCGATGGCGCCGCTGAGGGCGAGACGGATTTCCTCACCACGCAACCGTGCGCCGCGCACCACCATCGACGCGTCGCCGGCGCGTGCAGCCACCTCCAACACCTGGTATTTCTGCGCGATCTCGAACTGCCAGCGGCCGCCGTACGTCGGCAGGTCGGACAGCCACAGGCCGCGCGCGTCGGCCGGCACTACCCAGAGGAAAATCCGCGAGCGTCCCAGCGGGCCGACCATTTTTTCCGCCAGCGCGAGTTCCATCATCTCGTCGAAGGCCCAGGGCCCCAGGTCGTAGTCGTGCGAGACGATGCGCGCGCCCGGCTTTAACTGATCGATCAAGCGCGGCAGGAGTTGCAGGTTCACCTCGGGCAGCAGGTACATGGTGACGACGTTGACCCCGCGCAGGTCAGTTTCGAAAAGATCCCTGACCTCAAAGCTCGCCAGAGATTCGACGCCGGCGCGCTTGGCACTGGCACGCGCCAAGCTCACCAGCCGCGGATCGATGTCCACGCCCAGGCCCCTGGCGCCGAAGCGCTTCGCCGCTTCGATGACGATGCGCCCATCGCCCGAACCCAGATCCACCAGTCGCTCGCCGGCCTTGGGCTGGGCAAGGTACAACATGCGCTCCACCACCGCCTCGGGTGTAACCACGAATGGCGTGCTGCCGTCATCCCAGGCCCAGGATTGCGCGCTCAGCGTCGCAGCAGCACAAAACAGGATCGAGAAAAAGAACACTCTCATGCGGGTAAAATCCCTCTTCGCGCCCCGGTAGCTCAGTGGATAGAGCAGCCCCCTCCTAAGGGGCAGGTCGCACGTTCGATTCGTGTCTGGGGCGCCAATAACATCAAGGGCTTATAC
>SHXK01000018.1 GCA_009693335.1 Betaproteobacteria bacterium
GAAGTCGCCGCCGCCGCCGCGCAGATCATCAGGCATCCGAAAACGACCGTACAGGAACTGCTGGAGATCTTGCCCGGGCCCGATTTTCCGGGCGGCGGCCAGATCATCGCGGGGCGCGACGAAATCCGCAGTGCCTACGAGACCGGTCGCGGCTCGATCGCCATGCGCGCGCGCTGGCAGGTGGAGCAGCTCGCCCGCGGCCAGTGGCGCATCGTCATCACCGAGCTGCCGCACGGTGTGTCGTGTCGGCAGGTGCTCGAAGAGATCGAAGCGCTGGTCAATCCGAAGCCCTCCACCGGCAAGAAGGAGACCTCGCAGGAGCAGCGACGGTTGAAGCAGTTCATGCTCGAACAGGTCGAGACGGTGCGCGACGAGTCCGACCGCAAGTCCAAGCTGCGCCTGGTGATCGAGCCGCGCTCTTCACGCCAGAGCCCCGCAGAGACCATGAAGACGCTGCTCGTGCATACGAGCCTGGAGGCGCGTTTCGCCCTCAACCTAACTTGGATCGGGCTGGACGGCTTGCCCGAGACCAAGGACTTGGCCACCATACTCAGGGAATGGGGCGAGTTCCGCGTCAAGACGGTGCAGCGCCGTAGCCAGCACCGGCTCGACAAGTGCGAAGAGCGGCTGCATATCGTGATGGGTCGCCTGCTGGCCTTCGTCAAGATCGATGAAATCATCGCCTTGATTCGTTCTTGTGAAGATCAGGGTGAGGCGAAAAATAAATTAAGAGAAAAATTCAACTTCACCGAACGCCAGGCCGAGGACATCGTCAACCTGCGCTTGGGGCAGCTCACCAGGCTGGACGGCGTTAAACTGAACGAGGAGAGAAAGGCGCTGGAAGGCGAGAAGAAGGGCCTGAAAGAGATTCTTGCCGATGAAAAGGTCTTGAGGAAACTGGTTATTGCCGAATTGCAGCAGGACTCGAAAACCTACGGAGATGAGCGCCGCACCCTGATCAAGGCGGACGAGCGCTCATCCATCGAGCACACCGTGCTGGAAGAGCCGATCACCGTGATTGTGTCGAAAAAGGGCTGGGTGCGCGGTCGCGGCGGTCATGGTATCGAGATGGAGTCGGTGAACTTCAAGGATGGCGATGCGCGCCATTTGGAGTTCGAGTGCAAGACCACCGACACGCTCACGGTGCTGGCTTCGGGCGGCAAGTGCTTCAGCGTGGAGGTGGCGGCGCTGCCCTCCGGGCGTGGCGACGGCGCGCCAATAAACACCTTCATCAATTCCGGCCCAGACGACATCGTCTGGATCGGCTTGGGGCGCGCAGAGGCTCGCCTGCTGATGAGCCATTCCGCCGGCAATGGTTTTCTGTGCAAGCTGGGCGACCTTGCCACCAAGACCAAGCAGGGCAAGGACTTCATGAGCGTGCCCGCAGGGGCGCGAGCGCTGCCGCCTTTGTTTATTCCGCCGGAAGTGAAGGGGCCAAAGCTAGCGGCACTTTCTTCGGACGCCCGCCTCCTGGTTTTCCCCCTGGACCAATTGCCGGTAAGGCCGAATGGCGGTGTCGGCGTGCAGCTCATGGCGCTACCCGACCAGGTGACTTTGGCGGGGGTTGCGGTGACCGATGGCTCTGCATTGGTGGTCGCGGGGTTCAAGCGGACCCGCAGAAGCGCGACCATCGGCAAGCAAGACCTCGCCGATTATTTCGGCAAGCGGGCCCAGCGCGGCAAGCTCTGCGATGTTGGTTTCCGCCCTGACCGGCTGGGTAGTTAAGCTTCAGGTCCCTCGGAGGCGAGCTAGGTGTAGGGGCTCGCAGGTCATCTCACTGCCGCACGAAATTATTCCAGGTGGGTTGCTCTGCCATTGCTTTGAGGGCGGCGGTTTGGTTGGCGCCGAACTCCAATGCGTATTCGCAATAGACAGCGGCCGCATCACGGATTAATTCAACCATCCGTTCCTCCAAGCGGCGCAGGGGTCGCGCAGGCCTGCCGGCCCACAACCAACCACTATCGAGCACTTGCCCAGGAGTCGTGGTGGAACCCGCGGCGATGAGAACATTCTCTTGAACGATGGTGCCGGGGGCAATGCTGCTCCCCATGCCGACCAGGACCTGGTCGCCAATGACGCAGTCATGCAAGAGAACGTTATGCCCGATCGTGCAGCCTTGTCCGATGGTCACTGCGCGCGCGCTGGACCGGAGCACCGTGTTGTCTTGAACATTGGCACCTCTGCCGATCGTGACGCCCAGGTCGGCTGCTTCGACAACACAGCCGAACCAGAGGCTGGCACTTTCGGCCAGGCGTATTTCGCCAGCGCCAGTCACGGTGGCGGCCACATAGCTGCCGGCTGCGCCACGGATGACGATGGAATCCGACGACTGTGCGGTCTCCAGCAAAAGGCCAGAGCGTACATTTGTGCGCATGCGCCTATGCAGCGCTTGTAATTCGACAGGGTCCAGGGGGCGGACCGCAACCGCCGGTGAGCCCTCGCACCAATGACCCGAAGGCAGGACGCTGCGCGGAAAAACCACCGAGCCCGCCGCAATCACGGAGCCATTGCCGACGCTTGAGCCGTCCAGTACCTGAACGTCATCTTGGACGACGCAGTCGTCGCCTACGCTGCAGGCATGCACCACGGAGTTTGCGCCGACGCTGACCCGGTCGCCGATGGTGGCGCCATACCGTTCGTGCGCGATGTGGACGCTACTGTGCAAGCCGAGGTAGAAATCCTTGCCGACATTGACAACATGTCCGTCGGCGCGCAGCACGGCAAAGGGCTCAAGTTGGGCTTGCCCCCCCAGCGTGACCCGGCCAACCACGGCGCTGCCGGGTTCGCTGCGGAGTAGGTCTCCCTTTAACGTGGGACGTATCCCCTGATAGGCAAGGGTAAAGGGGGAATTGGGCAGAAGTTTGATGGGATTCATGCGCGTCATCATCAGAACACCGGCACCTCGCGGTAGGTGCCCCAGACGGTCTTCAGGCGTTCGATGATGTCACCCATGCTGGCGCCGGCCCGCACCAGCTCGATCGTTATCGGCAGCATATTCTGCTGGTCATCTTTGGCGACGATGACGAGCTTGTCCAGCAGGGTATTGACCTGGTCTTGGTCCCGCTCGCGACGCACGCGTTGCAGTCTGTCGATCTGACGATGTTCAGCGGTGGGATCGTGCGGGTGCGTATCCAGATCCGCGACTTCGCCGGACTCCTGGAACAAGTTGACGCCGATGACGGGCTTGTCGCCGCTTTGTTTGTTCAACGCCTGCTCATAGGAGAAGTCCGCGATGTGGCGCTGGAACCAGCCTTCTTCGATGAGCTTGAGGGTGCCGCCGCTGTTTGCTACCTCATCGATGATTTCGAAGACCTTGCGCTCGAACTCATTGGTCAAGTGCTCAAGGTAGTACGAGCCGCCTAGCGGATCCACGACCTCGGTGACATGTGCTTCCTCGGCGATGATCTGCTGTGTGCGCAGAGCAATCTTCATCGCCTCCTCCGTGGGGATGGAGAACGCCTCGTCCATGCCGTTGGTGTGCAAACTCTGGGCGCCGCCCAGCACCGCGGCGAGCGCCTGGAGTGCGGTGCGGACGATGTTGATTTTGTATTGCGGCTTGGTGAGTGTTGCTGCGGCAGTCTGGCAGTGGAAGCGCAGCCGCATGGATTCGGGGTTGGTGGCGCCGAAGCGGTCGCGCATGATCTTCGCGTACACGCGCCGCGCGGCGCGAAACTTCGCGATCTCCTCGAAAAAATCGGTCTGGCTGACGAAAAAGAACGCCAAGCGGGGCGCGAACTCATCCACTTTCATTCCTGTCTTCAGCACTTCCTCCACGTAGGTGATCAGGTTGCACATGGTGAACGCGATTTCGTGCAGCGGGGAAGCGCCGGCTTCCGAGATGTGGTAGCCGGACACATTGATCGGGTTGTAGCGCTTCATGTGTTGCGCAGCGTAGGTGATGCAATCCCGCACGATCCGGACCGAGGGCGCAATGGGGAATACATATTCCTTTTGCGCCATGTATTCCTTGAGGATGTCGGCCTGAATGGTGCCCGACAGCTTGTTCAGGTCGTAACCGCGTTTTTCAGCCAGCGCCACGTACATGGCGAGCAGAATCCATGCCGACGGATTGATGGTCAGCGAGACGGAGATCTTTTCCAGGTCAATACCTTCCAGCAGTGCTTCCATGTCGGTCAGGGTGTCGATGGCGACGCCTTCACGCCCCACCTCGCCCTCGGACATCGGATGATCGGAGTCGTAGCCCATCAGCGTGGGCATGTCGAAGTCGGTTGAAAGGCCGGTCTGCCCTTGCGAAATCAGATATTTGAAGCGCTGGTTAGTGTCCTCTCCGGTACCAAAACCGGCGATCTGGCGCATGGTCCAGGTTCGGCTGCGGTACATCGTCGGATAGGGTCCGCGTGTGAAAGGAAAGCGCCCCGGCAGGCCGATGTCCTCGGCGGGATGGTTCTGGATGTCGAGCGCCGTGTAAGTACGCTTGAGCGGCAAGCCGCCGTAAGTGAAAAACTGCGCCTTCTTTTCCTGCTGCTTGGCGAGGAAAGAGGCCACCTCTTTGCCTTCCCAGTCCTTCACTTGGGTCTCGAGCGCAAGCTGGGGGTCGTTGGCAGGCTTGGTGTTCATGCTGGTCCTTCAAGTTGAAAGCCGGCGAGCAGTCTCTCAGCGGCTTGGTAAGGGGAGATGCGGCGCTCGGAGAGTTGCCCCGAGATCAAGGCCAGTGCGGGCTTGCGCGTCGCCAGGAATTGCTGGCTGAGCAGATCTTCGGCGGTTTTGAGCATGCGAAACTCGGCAATGTGACGCAAGCGGTCCTGCCCTGCGCTGGAGCTGCGCATCCACTGGGCGTGGCGATCGAGGGCGGTGATCAATTCTTCGAAGCCCTCGCCTTGGGCGGAGCTGGTCGGCACAACCTTGGGCTGCCAAGAAGCGCCGCCGCTCAATGACAGGCCCAGGGTGAGCATGGTCTTGAGATCGCTAATCGTTCGGTTCGCGTCCGGGCGGTCGCATTTGCTGACCACATGGACGTCCGCAATCTCCAGAATGCCCGCCTTGATGGCCTGGATGTCGTCGCCCAGGCCGGGCGCTGAAACGACGACCACGGTGTGGGCCGCGCGCGCAATCTCCACTTCGGCTTGGCCCACGCCCACGGTTTCGATGATCACATAGTCGAAGCCAGTCGCATCCAGCACGTCGACCGCCTCAAGAGAAGCGCGCGCCATCCCGCCGTGGGCGCCACGGGTGGCCATGCTGCGTATGAATACCCCCTCGTCGCCAGCTAGCGCCGACATGCGGATACGGTCTCCCATGATCGAGCCGCCGGAGTAGGGGCTTGAGGGATCGACGGCGATGATGCCCACGCGCTTGCCGGCCGCGCGCAGCTTCAGCGTGAGCGTGGAGACCAGCGTCGACTTGCCGCTGCCCGGCACGCCGGTAATGCCGACGATGTGCGCTTGACCGGCTTTTTGGTAGAGGCGCGCAAAAGCCGGACGACACTCTGGCGTAGCGGCTTCGGCGCGGCTCATCAAGCGGGCCATGGCCGCGCTATCGCCAACCAGCGCACGCTCGACCAGCACGTCGGACGGAACGAATTTGGCCATCAGGCGGCGCCGGGAGTTACTCGCTTGGCCATCTGCTTGAAGACTTCTCTGTCATCAATGACACGACGGGCTTTGAAGTCAGTACGAGGATAGGTGCCAGGCTGTACCACTTCGACCAGCGTGCGCAAACCGAGCATCGTTTGCACTGAAGTCGAGACCCGACTTTTGAAAGCGTCCAGCGCGGCAGCGCCTCTGGCTGCCAGATCCGACGTCGCCTCCACCCGCAGCAGCAGCTCGTCCATGTGACCCTCGCGGCTAATCACGATGCGGTGCTCACCGCCGTAGTCCGCCAGTTTGCTCAAGGCGGAATCGATTTCACTAGGGTAGACGTTTTCGCCGCGGATTGTGAACATGTCATCGATGCGGCCAAAGATGCCCTGCGGCAAGCTGGGATAGGTGCGCCCGCAGGAGGTTTTGTCGTTGGTCCACAAGGCCAGATCCCCGGATACCAAACGGATCATCGGCTGTGAGGTGCGCTCCAAATGGGTGTAGACCGGGGTGCCGCGCTGTCCATAGGGCACACGCGCAAAGGTCTGGGGGTCGCAGACCTCTGTGTAACACACGTCCTGCCAGCACAACATGCCCGTAGACGATTCGGCGGAAGCCGCCACATTCATGAAGGGCGACATTTCCGCCATGGAGCCGCAGTCCAGGACCTCGGCGCGGTACGCATCCTTGATGCGGTCGCGCACCCCAGGCACGGAGGCGCCTGGTTCCCCGGAAAAAAACATCCGCTGGATGCCAAAATCAACGGGGTTGAGACCTTCCTTCTTTGCGGTCTCGGCCAAGTACAGTGCATACGAGGGCGTGCTGTAAAACGCCTGAGGTTTCATCATGCTCAACCATTGCACCGCGCGCGCGGACATGCCGGGAGCGCCCGCCCCGAAAGGGAAGGCCTTGGCGCCCAGCCGCTCGGCGCCAGCCAGCGTCCCCCAGCTCCCCATATACAGGCTGAAGATAGCAGCGACAAAAACGATGTCGCCGGGGCGGATGCCCATGCCCCACATGATGCGTGCGTGCGCGTTGGCAATGTTCTGCCAATCGTCACGGCCGATGGCAAAGGCGGTTGGGCGTCCGGTGGTGCCCGAGGTTCCGTGTAGATGAAAGATTTCGCTATCGGGGATGCATAGGTAGTCACCGAAGGGCGGCGCGCGATGCTGCGCGACGCGCAGGTCCGCCTTGGTAATCACCGGGCAACGGCGCTCGAACTCTTCCAGGGAGCGGATTTGACTCGGATGAAAGCCGGCCTGATCCCACTTCGCGCGGTAGAAAGCGGAATGGTGGTAAGCGTAGTCGCAGACTTCCCGCAGCCGCTGCACGATCGCTTGGTTGCGCTCTTCGGGCGCCATGGTTTCTCGCACCGGAAACCAATAACGGCTGCCGTCTGCGGGACGATAGCTGTGGTCATATCGCGGTGGCCAACTCCACGACTCCATGGCCGCGACGCCTTGGCTCATCGATCGCCTCGCTCGGCAACGAGTCGTTCGATGGTTTGGATAATCGTGTTCGGCGGCGTGTCCTGCAGGAGAACCTCGTGCACGCCCATTTTCTTCAGGGCGACGACATCTTCGTCTGGCATGACACCGCCACCGAGGAGAATTATGTCGTCAACCCCGCGCGCTTTGAGCCCTGCGATGATCTTGGGGAAGATCGTCATATGCGCGCCGGACAGCAGGCTGACGCCCAATACATCGACGTCTTCTTGCACTGCAGCGGCCACCACTTCTTCTGGCGAACGGTGCAAGCCTGTGTACACGACGTCCATCCCGGCGTCGCGCAGGCAACGGGCGACGATTTTGACCCCTCGGTCGTGACCGTCCAGTCCCACCTTGGCCAATAAGATACGGATCTTGTTCGTCATGGGCGGCATCCCGTTTTTAGTGGAAGGTTTGAGGGGTGCGTAGGCTAAGCGGCTTTGCGCTGCTGATCAACCGCTTGTTCGGCGCTTGGTCGGGCTTGGGTTTGCGACGACGAAGTGGTGCAGCCTCTGTTGCCGCCGCATTATCGGCAGCAGGGCTGAGCTATACTGCGCCCCCCGGTAATCAAAGGAAATTGCATGGCCAAGGAAGAGATGCTCGAAATGGAAGGCGTGGTGCAGGAAGTCCTGCCCAACACGCAATTCCGGGTCGAGCTCACCAACGGTGCGAGTGTGCTCGCTTACGCAGGCGGCAAGGTCGTCAGGCACCGTATCAGGATACTCGCGGGCGACCGTGTCAGCCTCGAGATATCTCCTTACGATCTCACCCGGGGTCGTATTAGCTTCCGGCACAAGGATGAGCGTCCGATGGCCGTGCCAGTGCGGCGTCCGCAGTACAAAAAGCGTTAGCCCTTAGAGCAGCACGGCGGCTTGCCCGTTGTCCATCAACGAAAACCATTATCGCGCCGAGGCGCGCTTCCTCGGCTCTAGGCCCGGGATCACCATCATGCTGAGGACGTTGCCGGTAAAGCGTTCGATCTGACGCACCAGGTGCCGGTCAGTGTGACCAATAAAGGTGACTGCAACCCCCGCGCGCCCGGCGCGTCCGGTGCGGCCGATGCGGTGCACATAGTCCTCAGCTTGCCGCGGCGCGTCGTAGTTGACCACCAGGTTGATGCCGGGGACGTCGATGCCGCGCGCGGCCACATCGGTCGCTACCAACACCTTCAACTTGCCGTCGCGCAGGCGCTGCAGCATCTGGCTGCGCTCGCGCTGGCGCATATCGCCGTGCAGCGCGCCCACGCCGAAACCCTTGCCCAGCAGCTCGCCCGAGAGGCTCTCGGCGGCGCGCTTGGTGGCGGTGAACACCAGGGATTGCTCGACTTCTGATTCTCGCAGCAGCACGTCTAGCATGCGGCCCTTGTGCACGTCGTTGTCGGCGACCAGGGCGTGCTGGGTAATGTCCGGCCTGGTTTCCGCCACGCGGGCGATGGCGATGCGTTGCGCGTTTTTCGTCACGCGTTGTGCGAGGCGACCGACGATACCTTCCAGGG
The DNA here is from genome assembly GCA_009693335.1 of Betaproteobacteria bacterium. GTDB lineage: Bacteria > Pseudomonadota > Gammaproteobacteria > Burkholderiales > SG8-39 > RBG-16-66-20. The sequence continues at coordinate 8,520 of SHXK01000018.1, forward strand.
TCGCCGAAAACAGCAGCGTCTGGCGCTCTTTCGGGATGCGCGCGATGATGGCATCGATTTCTTCCTGGAAGCCCATGTCGAGCATCCGGTCGGCTTCATCCAGCACCAAAAGCTCCACACGGCTGAGGTTCACGGTGCGGCGATCCAGGTGGTCCTTGAGTCGTCCGGGCGTGGCGATGACGATGTCGACGGGTTTGGAGAGCAACTTCAGTTGTAGCCCGTAAGGCATGCCGCCCACCACGCTGGCGGTGCGCAGGCGCTGGCCCTTGCCGTAGCTGTGCGTGAATTTCTGTACTTGCAGTGCGAGTTCGCGCGTCGGCGTGAGCACCAGAATGCGCGGACCCATACCCTGGCCGGCTGAGCCGGTGGTGGGGCTGTGCAGGCGCTGCAGTGCCGGCAAAATGAAGGCGGCGGTCTTGCCGCTGCCGGTTTGCGAGGACACTAGCAAGTCGCCGCCGGCGATTGCGGCGGGAATGGCGGAATGCTGCACCGGAGTCGGCGCCGAGTAGCCAAGCGTGGTCAGGGTTGCGAGCAGGGACGGGTCGAGGCCGAGCGTGGAGAAGCTCATGATTTCCTTAAGTTTGGCCGGAAATGCTGCCAAACCTGAGGGAGCTTGCCGGAATCAAACTGCGGAGGGCCCGCATTCTATGTGCAACTGCAGCAAATAGCCAGATTTTTCTCGTTGGCCTTGCTTGCCGGAGGTATAACGCGGCGTATACAGCGTGGCGTATAAAGTTTCCTGCGTATGTCGCCCGCCACGCCCAAGCCGTCCTACCGCGACCAGGCCCTGAAACTCCTGCCGTGGATCTGCGCGCGTTGCGCGCGCGAATTTCCCGCCTCCCGCTTGCGTGAGCTCACCGTGCACCACAAGGATGGCAACCACCACCACAACCCGCCCGAGGGCTCGAACTGGGAGTTGCTATGTATTTACTGCCACGAGAACGAGCATGCCCGCTTGGAGGATAACCGCGCCGCGGGCGGCGACTCGGTCGCGCGCGCTTCCACCCGTGAGCCCGCCACCCATCGGCCGTTCGCTGGTCTGGGAAAGAAATTGCAGGATTCCTGATCCTGGAAAATTTTTCCCCTCGAAGATGATTGACATCACCTGCCAGAGGCGTAAATTGGCCTCGAGCTTGCGAGGGCAGCCGGAGGATCGGTGGTAGTTGCGGAATTCCCGGCAACAGTCTGGATACCGTGCCCCAGGTGCTGCAGCCGGAATGCTGCGGTAGCCAGGAAGCAGGCTCGACCGCAGGTCACTCTGCGGATTCAATAAGCGTCCATCTCGGCGCTGCCCGTGGAAATCGGGCCAAGGCCCCGCTTCGTGCGGGGCCTTTCATTAGTGCGCCCGGCAGGGCGCAGCCACTTTGGGGTGCAAGTTCTTTACCTACCCGGCCTGGCCCCGGGCTCGCTTTAGTTTGCGCGCGCCTCGCGGATCGCGCGCCAGACGCGCTCGGGCGTGGCCGGCATGTCGAACTCGCGGATGCCGTACTCGGCGAGGGCGTTGACGATGGCATTCATCACCGACGTGAGCGCACCGGCGCAGCCAGCTTCGCCGCAGCCCTTGATGCCAAGCGGGTTGCTGGTCGCCGGCGCCGGGTGGCTGGCGAAGTCGATGGTCGGCGGCGCGTCGTCCGCACGCGGCAGCGCGTAGTCCATGAACGAGCCGGTGAGGAGCTGACCGGTTTCGTCGAACCTGGCGGTCTCCATCAACGCCTGCCCGATACCCTGCAATACGCCGCCGTGAATCTGGCCTTCCACCAGCAGTGGATTGACGATGGTGCCGAAGTCGTTGACCGAGCCGTAGCGCACCACCTGCACCACGCCGGTTTCCGGGTCGATCTCGACCTCGGCCACATGGCAGCCGTTGGGGAAAGAGGAGGGGATCACGTCGGTGAGGTGGGTGACGTCCAGTTTCCCGGAGTGTTTCTTGCTCAAATTCAGAATCTCAATGCTTCGATCGGTCCCGGCTACCACAAACCGGCCGCCGCGAAATTCGATGTCGGCGGCCGCAGCTTCGAGTTCTTCGGCCGCCAGCTCGCGCCCCAGGGCAATCACTTTTTGCGAGGCCTGGACGATCGCCGCACCGCTCATCATCATTGAGCGTGAGCCGCCGGTGCCGGCGCCGAACACCAGCTCGTCGGAATCGCTTTGCCGCAGGCGGATGCGCTCGAAAGGGACGCCGAGCTGCGCGGCGAGCACTTGCGCGAAAGGTGCGGCGTGACCCTGGCCGTAGTCGAGCGTACCGGTGACCAGCGTTACGTCTCCGTTTGCCTCGAAGCGGATGCCACCCATTTCCTTGTTGGGCGGTGCGGTCACCTCGAGGTAGCTACCGATGCCCAGGCCGCGCAGCTTGCCGTACGCGCGGGATTGTTCTTTCCTGGCATTGAAATTTCCTGCATCCGCAAGCTGCAAAGCATTTTCAAGAACGGCCCCGAAATCGCCGCTGTCGTAGACCATCTCCGATGCGGCCTGGTAGGGCATCTGCGCGGGCGCGATGTGGTTGCGTCGGCGCAGCTCCAGCCGGTCGATGCCCATCGCGGCGGCGGCGTGGTCGATCAGCCGCTCCATGTAGTAGTTGCCCTCGGGGCGGCCGGCGCCGCGGTAGGGGCCCACGGGGGTCGTGTTGGTGAACATCACCTTGGTGGAGACCTGCAGCAGCGGCGTGCGATAGACGCTCGGCGTGTTCTTCACCGCATTTAATGTCGGCGGTAGCGGCGCCACCGTGCCGAGGTAGGCGCCGACGTTGCCGTAGCCGGTGATGCGGAGCGCCAGGAATGTGCCTTCCTGATCGAGCGCCAGCTCCGCGGTCATTTCGTGGTCGCGGCCGTGCTGGTCGGAGAGAAAACTGCCGGAGCGTTCGTCGGTCCACTTCACCGCTCGCCCGAGGGCGCGCGCGGCGTGCGCGAGGCACACATACTCCGGGTAGATCGAGCCCTTCATGCCGAACGAGCCGCCGACATGGAAGGTGCGCATGCGCACCTTTTCCGGCGCCAAGCCGAGGATCTCTGCGAGTTGGTTCTTCATGCCGAACACGCCTTGGCCGGGCGCGGTAAGCGTATAGCGCCCTGTGGTGCTGTCGTAGGCGCAGATCGCTGCGCGTGGCTCCAGCGCCGCGACCACGATGCGCGTGCTGCGTAAGGCGAGCTTGGCGACGTGCGCGGCGCGTGCAAAGGCGGCGGCGACCTTAGTCGCGTCGCCGTAGTGGTAGTCGCAGGCCACGTTGCCCGGTACGTCGTCGTAGAGTTGCGCGGCGCCGGGCTTTGCCGCTTCGCTGGCGAGGCTGGTCGCCGGCAGCGGCTCGATATCGAGCTCGATCGCTTCGGCGGCGTCGCGCGCCTGCAGCGTGGTTTCGGCCACCACGCAGGCGACCGGGTCACCCACGAAGCGCACCTTGTCGGTGGGCAGCGAGCGCCGCTCGGGTTTTTTCATCGGCGTGCCGTCGCGGTTGACCAGCGGCACGATGCACTTGTGCGGGCCGTAGGCCTTCAAGTCCGCACCGGTGTAAATGGCGAGGACCCCCGGCATGGCCTTGGCGGCTACGCTATCTAGGTTGCGGATAAAACCATGGGCATGCGGGCTGCGCACCATCCAGGCGTAGGCCTGACCGGGTTCGTTCAGGTCGTCGGTATAGCGGCCCTCGCCGCGCAGCAGCACCGGGTCTTCAGTGCGCGGCACGGGCTGGCCCACGCCGTAGCGGGCAAGGGCAAGCGAATCGGCATCAGCGGTTTCATTCATTGAGAGTCACTCCGGTAGGAAAGTGATTATTACAGACCCGGCTTCGATAAAATGTACTCGACAATGAAACGTCCCATCCGCCTCGGTTTTCTGGTGCCCCCGGGCAATCCCACCGTGGAGCCGGAAATGATGCGCCTGGCGCCTGCTGGCGTGACGCTGCACTTCACGCGCATGGTGGCGCACGGCGAGGCCGGATCGCATGCAGGCCAGGAGGAGCGCAACCGCAGCCAGATCGCGCACCTGGACGAAAACGTGGCGCTGCTGGCCATGGTGAAGCCCGCCGTCATTGTCCTGGCGCACACCGCCTCGAGCTACACCCTGGGCAAGGAAGGCGAAGCCAGGCTGATCGAGCGCCTCGAACGCTCGAGCGGGATTTCCTTCATCACCGCTTTCGGTAGCGTGATCCGGGCGCTGGCGCACCTGGGGGCCCAGCGCGTGGCACTCGCCACCCCCTACAGCAATGAGGCGACGCTGCGCAGCAAGGCACACTTGGAAGCCCACGGCTTGGAGGTCGTCGCTTGGGGCAACCTGGACCAGGTGAAGAACATCTACGAAGAAACCCCGGAGCGCGCCTACGCGCTGGCACGCCGCGTCGACGTACCCGCTGCGCAGGCGGTGTTCATGAGCGGCGTGGGCATGCCCACCATCGAGGTGCTCGGGCCGCTTGAGCGCGATCTCGGCAAGCCAGTGCTCTCGAGCGCTGCGGCGATGATGTGGCACGCCCTCGGCGTGGCCCAGGTTGGCGTCCCGATCGCCGGTTACGGTAGCTTGCTGTCCAATCCAGGAGACTTCCCATGCGTAGCAAAACCCTAATTCTTCTCGCGCTGCTCGTCTGTGCGCGCGCCTTCGCGCAAACGGACGCCTATCCGGATCGGCCCCTGCGTCTGGTGGTTCCGTTCACCCCTGGTGGCAACGCCGATATCGTCGCTCGCATTGTGGCTCAGGGCCTTACCGAGGAGTTGAAGCAGAGCGTGGTGATCGAGAATAAACCCGGTGCCAATGCAGCGATCGGCGCCGAGTACGTGGCGCGCGCGACGCCCGACGGCTACCTGCTGTTGTTCGCTACGGCGGAGTCGCACTCTCTTAACCCGCATCTGCGCAAGGCGCTCGCCTACGATCCGCTGAAGGATTTCGTGAGCGTGGGGATCATCGACCGCTTCCCGCTCTCGCTGGTGGTGAACCCGAAGCTGCCGGTCGGCGATCTTCCCGGTTTCATCGCTTATGCGAAACAGCACCCGGGCAAGCTCAACTTTGCCTCCTGGGGTAACGGTAGTACTTCGCAGATCGCCTTCGAGCAGATCAAGCAGGCGAGCGGGATCGACCTCGTACACGTGCCGTTCCAGGGTGCGGCGCCGGCGATCAGCGCCGTGGCGGCAGGCACCGTGGACGCCTTCGTGGTGCCGCTTTCCGTCGCCCGCCCCCAAGCAAGTAGCGGACGGGTGAAGCTGCTGGCTGTCACCAGCGCCAGGCGCGAAGACGCCGCGCCCGAGGTACCAACGGCTACTGAGCAGGGTTTTCAAGTTGTGATCAGCGGCTGGCATATTCTTGCTGCGCCCGTCGGCACCCCGCATGAAATCGTCGAGCGGCTCAACCGCGCTCTGAATGCCGCGACTGCACGCGCCGACGTGCGTGACCGGCTCCTCAAGGCGGGCGTGCAACCTGCCACCTCCAGCACCGAGGAAACACAGAATATGGTCAAAGCGGAGTGGCAGCGCTGGGGCGAGGTCGCCCGCAAGGCGGGCATCAAGCCCGAGTAGGGGTACACAGACTACGGATCAAACCATTCCCAGAGCCCGGAAGCGCAGGTACAGCTCGCGGCATGTCCAGGCGTCCGTTGCCGCATAGTTGATCTGCTGGACCGACAGGCGCGGCGCCGCCCAGTTCGTCGTCTTGGCGCCCTTGGGAACCCGGAAGCCGAGAAATATCCCGGCCAGATTGCGTAGCCCCGTTTGCTCCATCCCGTGGCGCCGCGCCACCGTGCCCGCATCCAGCACCGAGGTGGGCTCCAGCGCAATCACCAGCGCCAGCTTTTTCAAGTCATCCTTCACTGAAATGCCCACCTTGACGATCCCCGGTTCGGCGAACAAGCCGCCCACCACCCTGGAGAAATCCATTTTCGGCAAGGGGAACAGGTACACCGCGCGCGCGGTGGCCGCCTGCACCAAGCACGGCAGATAGGTTTCCCCCACCCTGAACGCGGGCCGTGTCTCGGTATCCCAACCGACGATTTTTTCCTGCGCGAGGTCCTCCCAGGCCCGGTCGAGATCCCGCGGCGTATCCACCACCACGATCTCACCCTCGTAGCGCCGGATGGGCAGCACCGCCATTTGCTCGCGGGAGATTTCGCGCGGGAAATGGGCTGGCAAGACCGAGGGGAAGGAATTCGACATGCACTTTGTCGCATTCTAGTGCGGAGCCGCAGCCGGCCTAGAATCAGGTCCTCACTTCGATTTTCGAGGACCTCATGGCCATCCACCTCAAGCGCCGCATTGCCCAGACCATCACCGACGAGCTCGACCGCAAGGTGCGCCAGACCGTCGAAGACATCCTCAGTGCGGTGCAAAAGCGCGGCGACGCGGCGGTGCGTGAGTACTCCCAGCAGTTCGATAAATGGACGCCGAAGAAACTTTCCAAGGCCGACACCGAAGCGATCATGGCCAAAGTTTCGCCGGGAACCTTGAGCGACATCAAGTTCGCGCAGGCGCAGATCCGCAATTTCGCCGAGCATCAGCGCGCGGCCATCCGCGACATCGAAGTCGAGACCCTGCCCGGGGTCAAGCTCGGCCACAAGAACATTCCCGTGGCAAGCGTCGGTTGCTACGTGCCTGGCGGCCGCTACCCGATGGTCGCTTCCGCGCACATGAGCATCGTCACCGCGCGCAGCGCTGGAGTGCAGCGCATCGTTGCCTGCACCCCACCCAACCAGGGTGAACCGCACGCTGAGACCATCGCGGCGATGGTGCTGGGCGGCGCTGACGAGATCCACGTCATCGGCGGTGTGCAGGCGATTGCCGCTATGGCGCTGGGCACCGAGACCATCAGGCCGGTGGACATGCTCTGCGGCCCGGGCAACGCCTATGTGGCCGAGGCCAAGCGTCAGCTCTTCGGCAAGGTAGGCATCGATCTATTTGCCGGGCCCACTGAGATTCTGGTGGTGGCGGATGACACGGCCGACGTGGAGATGATCGCCACCGATCTGCTGGGTCAGGCCGAACACGGCCCCACCAGTCCGGCGACCTTGATCACCACTTGCCCCGATCTTGCCAAAAATATTTCTGCTGAAATAGAGCGCCAATTGACGCGCCTACCGACCGCCGATGTGGCCGGCGTTGCCTGGCGCGACTACGGCGAGATCATCCTGGTGGAGTCGCTGGAAGAGGCGGTGCAGGAGGCCGACCGTGTCGCCGCCGAGCACGTTGAGATCCTGACGCGGAACCCGCGCTTTTTCCTCGAGCGCATGCGCAACTACGGCGCGCTGTTCCTCGGGCCCGAGACCAACGTCTCTTACGGCGACAAGGTGATCGGCACCAACCACACGCTCCCCACACTTGGCGCCGCGCGCTACACCGGCGGCTTGTGGGTCGGCAAGTTTCTCAAGACCTGCACTTATCAGGAGATCACGCGCGAGGCGAGCGTGCAGGTGGGCGAGTATTGCTCGCGGCTGTGCGCCATCGAGCGCTTCTGGGGCCACAAAGAGCAGGCCGACCTGCGCCTGCGGCGCTACGGCGGCCAGAACGTCGGTCTCGGTGCCAAGCAAGGATAAACGCTATCCCGGTCACGGGCGCGGAATGCTGCGCGTGAATCGCCAGGGAGGTCGCCCAGCCTCCGCGGCCCGAGACAGCCGCTCAGGATTTCTTCTCGAAGCCGCGCACCAGACTCGCGCGCGCCCCGGCAGCTTGCTGCAGCAGTGAAAAGTCAGACCCGGAGAGAATCAGTTGCACGCCCATGTTGATGTGGCGCTCCAGCAGCTCGGCCGTGTACATGCCGCCCATGCCGGCGAACTTGCCGTGTTTTTTGCAGGCGGCGATGACTTTGCGGTAAGCCTCGACGATCCGCGGGTCGTTAAACTGGCCAGGGATGCCGAGCTCGAAGCACAGGTCGTTGGTGCCGATGAGCAGCGCGTCGACCCCCGCCACCGCGGCGATTGCTTCGCAATTCTCGATTCCCTTGGGAGATTCGAGCATGACCACGACCAGCGTTTCTTCGTTGACGATGCGCGCCGCTTCGCCCACCGGCATGGTGGCGAAACCGAGTTGCTGCAGGCCCCCGCCCATCGAGCGGTGCCCGAGCGGCGGGAAGCGGCAATGATCGGCGATGCGCCGCGCCTCCAATTCGTTTTCCACGTGCGGCACGACGATGCCCTGGGCGCCGTTGTCGAGCATGCGCGAAGACAGCCAATGTTCCTTGCCGGCGACACGCACGACGGGGGTGATCCCCACCGCCAGCGAAGCAGCGGCGATCTGGGCGGCGGTATCGGTGCCCATCGAGTTGTGCTCGCAGTCGATGAACAGCCAATCGAAGCCGGCGGTCTTGGCGATCTGCGCGATGTCGACGGTGCGCGCCTGGCGCAGGCCGAGGCCGATGGCGAGTTTGCCCGCGCGCAGCTGGCGCAGGGCCTGGTTGGGGACGGTGCTCACGTGGTTCTCCTTAGAGTTGAGATGCACCTAATATAGCAACGATGCCGGCCCGCGACTTGCCTGACTTACACCGTTACCTGAGTCTGGGCGTAATCGCCCTGAGCCTGGCGCTCGCTTACGGCATCTGGTACGCCTACAGCGTCCTCCTGGTGGCACTCCTGCACGAATACGGCTGGAGCCGCTCAGTGCTGGCCGGTGCTTTCTCCGTCTTCACCCTGGTGCACGGCGCGGTCAATCCGCTGGTCGGCGCGATGTGCGACCGCCTGCGACCGCTCGGCCTGATGGCTGCGGGCGGCCTCGCCCTCGGCCTCGCCCTCTGGGCCGACAGTTATATCGCCAATCCTTGGCAGCTCTATCTGGGCTTTGGCGTGTTCACCGCGATCGCCGTGGCCGCCGCGGGCTGGGTCCCGGCGCTGATCCAGGTGCGGCGCGATTTTCCGGACAAGCTCGGTCTCGCGCTGGGCATTGTCAGCTCGGGCGTGGGGGTCGGCATGCTGCTGGTGGTGCCGCTCACCCAACTGCTCATCGACGCCTACGGCTGGCGCACGGCGTTTCGCGCGCTCGGGGTGATCTGCGTGCTGTGGATCGTGCCCTCTTCGTTGTTCCTCCTGCGTCGCTCGCCCACCCGCAGATTCGCGCCACCGCCTGCCGCCCCGCCACGAACCTCTCGGTCGCCGTCCGCCACCACTCTGGCGCTAGCCATGCGCGGCGCCCCCTTCTGGCTGATGCTGGCCGCCTTTTTCTTTGGCAATGTCTGCTCGCAGACGCTACACGTACACCAGGTGGCTTACCTCGTTGACCAAGGCGTCACCACGATGATCGCTGCCTCGGTGGTCGGCGTGGTGGGGGCCGCCAGCATCGTCGCCAAGATCGGTGGCGGCTGGCTTTCAGACCGCGTCGAGCGCGAGTTCGTGTACTTGGCTGGCATCGTCATCATGGTGGGCGCCGTGGCGGCGCTAGCTGCGCTCGCCGGCACGCCCGCGCGCTGGGCGATCTACGGCTACGCGGTGCTCCTTGGCCTGGGCTACTCGGTCACTGCCTCGCTGATCCCGGCGATGGTGAGCGATCGCTTTGGCGGGCCGCACTTTGGCGCCATCGTCGGCGTGGGTCTGATGGGGAGTGCCTTGGGTAGCGCCGTCGGCCCGTGGCTGGCCGGCTACTTGTTCGACCACACTGGCAGCTACATGCCCGCTTTTGCGATTGCCGCTGGCTGCGGCCTCGCCGCCGCCGGCGCGGGCTGGCGCGCGCGAACGCTACGGCTGCGGGCTGCGCAGGCAAGCTGACCGGGATCATCGTCTGAGGGGCCGGACTGCGGCACGGGCCAAGTGGCTTACCGGAATTGTTCGCGGGCGTGTGGCCGGAGCTGGTCGACCGAGAGGTATTGTTCGCGCCATTGCTCGAAGGGCAGCGCATCGCCCATTTCCATGCGCTGCTGCTTGGCGAGGGACTCTTGCGCCATGGCGGCAAAGCGCCCGGCAAGCGCGGCGGGCAGGGGCAGGGCGCTGAGCGTTGCGCGGTGCGCGCGCGAGTGCGCGAGTGCGAAAGTGGTATAGGAATCGGCGTGCTGTCCGGCCATGCTCGCCAACACACGCGCCGAAGGGGTGAGCGCCGGGTCCGCGAGCGCGGCGGCCGCGGCGGCCTGCGCGTGGCGGTAAGCGCTGCCACCGAGTGCAGCGTCGAGTTGCGCGGCAAGCGGCGCGCATTCGGCGATCAGTTGCCCACCCCATTCCTCGAGCGCCAGTTGCTGCGAGCCGCGCTCCAGGCGCAGTCCGGGCTCGCGGCCACGGGCGGCGACCTTTTCCTGATTGCGCCCCACCGCGCCGATCTCATCGGGGGTGTCGGGCGGGCTGTCGGCGAGCAGGCAGTGCAGCAAGAAGACATCGAGAAAGCGGCACACCGGGGCCGTGATGCCGATCGGCGAGAAGGGGTCGAGATCCATCAGGCGCACCTCGACGTACTCGACGCCACGCTCGCGCAGCGCATGCAGCGGGCGCTCGCCGGAGCGAATGATGCACTTGGGGCGGATCTTGCCGTAGAACTCGTTCTCGATCTGCAACAGGGCGGTGGAAAGCTGAAGATAATCCCCATTCTTACCCTGGACGCCGATCTTTTCGTAGGCGGGCCAGACGCGCGTCAGCGCATCCTCCAGCGCCGCGCCGTAAGACTCCAGGTGGTTGAAGCTGGCGGCGATCGAATCCTGCGCTTCGCTCTGGTAACCCAGACGCCCCATGCGCAGGGTGGTGGCGTACGGCAGGTAAAGAGTGCCAGGCCGTAGCTCGCGCAGATCGTGCGGGTGACCGGCAACGAAGCTCGGGCACACCGCAGGTGAGGCGCCGAAGAGGTAAAAGAGCAGCCAGCCGTGACGCCTGAAGTTGCGCAGGAGCGCGAAGTACTCGGCCTCGGTGAGGCCCGGCAGCGACCAGTTGTAGTGGATGCCGCTGATCGCCTGCATGCGCCGTCCGTAGCGATTGGCGAGCCCGGTGCGGTACACGGTCTTGGCGCGGCCGATGTTGGAGCGCCCATACTGACCGATCGGGATGGCGTCGTCGGCGGGCAAGCCGCAGGGCATGCTCGAGCCCCACAGCAACTCCTCGCCGATGACGTCGTAAACAAACTGGTGGATCTGCGTCAGCTCTTCCAGGCAAGCCTCGACACTTGCGTGCGGATCAGTGATCAGTTCCAGCTGCGACTCGCTGAAGTCGGTCGTGATGTGCGGATGCGTGAGTGCCGAACCCAGCGCCGCCGGGTGTGGCGTCGAGGAGAGCCGCCCGTCGGGCCGCACGCGCAATGATTCCTTCTCAATGCCACGGCGCATGGCCTTCAGCACAGTGGAGTCTGGCGCGCGTTTCATGATTCGACTATAACCGCAATGTGCATGTAAAAAGAGAGTCAGCCCCACTAGCCGAGGAGATAACGATGGCGAAAGCGTACTGGATCAATACCTACCGTTCGATCAGCAACCCGGCTGCGCTTGCGGCCTACGCGAAGCTGGCCGCGCCATCGATCGCGGCCGCGGGCGGCAAGATGCTGGTGCGCGGCATGCCCGCCAAGACCTACGAGGCCGGACTCAATCAGCGCGCGGTGGTAATCGAATTTCCCAGCCTGCAGCAAGCGCTGGCGGTTTACGACACGCCGGGCTACCAGGAGGCGCTGAAAGCTCTGGGCAAGGACTCGGTGGAGCGCGACATGCGCGTGGTTGAGGGCCTGGATTAATCGGCCAGCGCCGATTTTTCTTCGAGCTTTTCCCAGCGTTCGAGTTTTTCGTGCAGCTGCGATTCGATTTCTCCGCTGCGACGCTGGTCCTGCCGCAGCACTTCCGCCGCCTGCCGGAAATACTCCGGCGTATGCAGCTTCGCCGCGAGGGCTTGCTGCTCGGCCTCTAGCGCTTCGATCTCTTTCGGCAGCGATGCCAGCTCGCGGGTCTCCTTGTACGAGAGTTTTGCCTTGGTTTTTTCCCGCGCGAATGTTGTTTTAATTCTTGCATCCTGAAAATCAGCAATAGCAGGTCTTTGCCGCAACCAGTCGCTGTAGCCGCCCACGTATTCTTTCCAGACCCCACCGCCTTCCGCGGCGATGGTTTGCGTGACAATGTTGTCGAGGAAGGTCCGGTCGTGGCTTACCAGCAGCAGGGTGCCGGCGTAGTCCTGTAGTGCTGCCTCCAGCAATTCCAGGGATTCGATGTCCAGGTCGTTGGTCGGCTCATCGAGCACCAGCACGTTGGCGGGCTGCGCGAAGAGCCGCGCCAACAGCAGGCGGTTGCGCTCGCCGCCCGAGAGCATGCGCACCGGTGACTGGGCGCGACGCGGCGGGAAGAGGAAATCCCCGAGGTAGCTCATGACGTGCTTGCGGCCGTTAGCCAGTTCGACCCAGTCCGATCCCGGCGCGATGGTCTGGGCCACAGTCTTCTCCGGGTCCAGGGCTGCGCGCATCTGGTCGAAATAGGCGGGCTGCAGCTTGGTGCCCAGGCGCACGCTCCCCGCATCGGGTTCGAGGGCGCCGAGTATCAGCTTGATGAGGGTGGTTTTGCCGGCGCCGTTGGGGCCGATCAGACCGATGCGGTCGCCGCGGGAGACGATCAGGTCGAGGTTTTTTACGACGGGTTGATTTGCTAAAAAAGATTTTGAAACACCCCTGAGTTCGGCCACCAGCTTGCCCGAGCGCTGGGCGCTGCCGACGCTGAGCTTGATGTTGCCGACACGCGCGCGCCGCGCGGCGCGCTCTTCGCGCAGGTGCTCGAGGCGGGTGACGCGGCCTTCGTTCCTGGTGCGCCGGGCTTCGATGCCTTTACGGATCCAGATTTCTTCCTGCGCCCAGAAGCGGTCGAATTTGCGCTGCGCGAGCGCCTCGGCGGCGAGCTCGCCGGCCTTGAGGGTCTCAAAACGCTCATAGTTTCCCGGGTACGATTTCAGGTAACCCCGGTCCAGTTCGAGGATGCGCGTGGCGATGCGGTCGAGGAAGGCCCGGTCGTGGGTGATGACGATCCCCGCGGCTTGTTTCAACATCAAATTTTCTAAAATCAAAATCGCATCCACATCCAGGTGGTTGGTCGGCTCATCGAGCAGCAGCAGTTCGGGCTGGAGGGCGAAGGCGAGCGCCAGGGCGGCGCGCTTGCGTTCGCCACCCGAGGCGGTGTGCGGGTCTGCCGCCGGATTTACTCTGAATCTGTCCAGGAACTCATCGAGCCGGTGTTCCTGCGACACGGCGGCGCTGGCGAGAAGAGATGCCTTGATGGACGAAGCCGGCAACAGCACCGGCTCCTGGACCACAGCGGCGATGCGCAGGCCAGCGCCGTGTCGCAGTTCGCCGCCGTCGAGCGCCACCGTACCGGCGATCACGCCGAGCAGCGAGGACTTGCCGGTGCCGTTGCGGCCGATCAGCCCGATGCGCTCGTTGGTCTCCATCGCGAAAGAGGCGCGGTCGAGGAGCGGCACAGCGCCGTAGGCGAGCTGGGCGTCGGTGAGGGTGAGCAGCGGCATGGCGGGCGAATATACAGGGCGTACGTGAGAAAATCAGGCTCCGACAGCTTATTTGCTATGACCGAATCCGGCGCCACCTTCTCCCCCTGCCGCCGCTGGCGCACCCTGCTCTGGCGTTGCTGGGACGCCAACCAGCCGATCGCCAATTTTCTGATGCTTAATCCGAGCACCGCCGACGAGGTGAAGCTCGACCCGACCTGCACCAGAGCAAGGGATTTTGCGCAGCGTTGGGGATTTGGCAGTATTTATATCACCAACCTTTTTGCATGGCGCGCCACTGACCCGGCGCAGATGAGGGCGGTGCAGGATCCAGTGGGGCCGGGTAACGATGCGGCGATTGTGCGCGCCGCGAAGCGCGCCGCGATCGTGGTTTGCGCCTGGGGCAACCACGGAGCGTTTCTCGGTCGCTCCACGGAAGTACTTGAAAAATTAAAAGCAAACGGCGTTGCGCTGCATGCGCTGCGGGTAAACGCGGGTGGTGAGCCGGCGCACCCGCTCTACCTGCCTAGCCGACTGCCAGCAACTCCACTTCAAAGATAAGCGTCGCGTTGGGCGGGATGGCGCCGCCGGCGCCGCGCGCGCCGTAGCCCAGCTCGGGCGGGATGGTGAGGGTGCGGCTGCCGCCGACTTGCATGTCCTGTACGCCTTCGTCCCAGCCCTTGATGACGTGGCCGGCGCCCAAGGGGAAGTTGAAGGGCTCGCCACGGTCCTTGCTTGAGTCGAACTTCTTGCCCCGTTCGCTGCCGTAGGAGAGCCAACCGGTGTAGTGCACGCTGACGTTCTGGCCGGCAACGGCGGTTTCACCCGCGCCGATGACCGTGTCGTTGATGATCAGCCCGCTGGGGGTGGTAGTGGATGGCATGGGTTCAGGCTCCTGGATTTGGAAAAAGTCTGCTGGATTTTAGGACCAAATATGTCAGACCAGTGCGCTTGATTCCGGTTGTTTCGTCCGCACTTAGATCGTGACGCCTATGTTCGCGTCGGCAGCAAGGAGAAACCGTGGATTTCTGGCCCAAAAAGAAACTGCAAGCGCAGGTGCAGGAGAGCGTAGCGGGCGGTATCGCGGCCACGGATGCGTCCGACCAGGCGAGCGGCCGCTCGGGCGAGCGGGTGCTGCGGCCGATACCCGAGGATGCGTTGGTGCTGGTGCCGATGCGCAACGCGGTGCTGTTCCCGGGGGTGATCTCGCCGATTACCATCGGCCGCGCCCCGTCTGTGGCGGCGGTACAGGAAGCCGCGCGCCACCGGCGCAAAGTGGGTTTTCTCCTGCAGCGTGATCCGCAAACCAATCAGGTCGGCCCCAAGGATCTGTACCGCGTCGGCACCGCCGGCCAGGTGGTGCGCCTGGCAGGTGATCTGTGGGGCGCTGCCGCCGGTGGCGCTAACCATCTGGTGGTGCAGGGCGAGCGGCGCTTCAGCGTGCTCGAATACCTCGAAGGCTGGCCGTTCCTGGTGGCCAGTGTGGTTTGGATTCCCGAGCCCACCGCCATGAGCCCGGAGATCGAAGCGCGCTTCGTGCAGCTCAAATCGCAGGCCGCCGAAGCGATCCACCTGATGTCCAACGCGCCCGATGAACTTGCCGAGGTGGTGCAGGTGATCGAGGCGCCCGGCCAGCTCGCCGACATGGTCGCCAACCTGCTCGACATCAAGAACGAGGAAAAGCAAGACTTACTCGAGACCTTCGATCTCGGGCAGCGCATGGACAAAGTGCTCGCTTTCCTCGCCAAGCGCGTGGAAGTGATGCGCTTGTCGAAAGAGATCGGCGACAAAACGCGCAAGGAATTCGGCGAGCGCCAGCGCGAGCAGGTGCTGCGCGAGCAGATGCACCAGATCCAGAAAGAGCTGGGCGACAGCGCCGACACCGCGGTCGAAACCGAGGAGCTGAAAAAGGCGATTGAGGATGCTGGTATGCCGGAAGAAACGCTTAAGCACGTGCGCAAGGAATTCAAGCGCCTCTTCCGCATGGGCGAGAACTCGGGCGAATCCTCGATGTTGCGCACCTGGCTCGAGTGGATGACCGAACTGCCCTGGAAGTTTTCTCCTGCCAAAGAGATCAATATTCAGCAAGCCCGGGCAATCCTGGACGCAGACCACTTTGGTCTGGAGAAAATCAAGCGCCGGATTCTTGAGCACCTCGCGGTGAGGAAGCTCAACCCCGGGGGCAAGAGTCCGATTCTGTGCTTCGTCGGTCCGCCCGGGGTGGGCAAAACCTCGCTTGGACTATCGATTGCGCGGGCCATGGAGCGCAAGTTCCAGCGTGTGGCGCTGGGCGGCACGCACGACGAGGCCGAGATCCGCGGCCACCGGCGCACTTACATTGGCGCGCTACCCGGCAATATCATCCAGGCGGTGAAGCGCGCCGCGACCCGCTCGGGGGTGCTGATGCTGGACGAAATCGACAAGCTGGGCGCGGGCGGCTTCCACGGCGATCCATCCTCGGCGCTGCTTGAAGTGCTGGACCCGGAGCAGAACGCGAAATTCCGCGACAACTATCTGGGCGTGGACTTCGATCTCTCGAAGGTGATGTTCATCACCACCGCCAACGTGCTCGACACGATCCCGGGCCCCTTGCGCGACCGCATGGAGATCATCCAGTTGCCCGGCTACACCCAGGAAGAGAAGCTCGAGATCGCCAAACGCTACCTGCTGAAACGGCAATTGGAAGCGAATGGCCTGCAGGAAGGTCAGGCAGTCGTTTCAGATTCTGCAATCTGTTCCTTGATCCAGGATTACACGCGGGAAGCTGGGGTAAGAAACCTGGAACGTGAACTCGGCACCGTGCTGCGCTCTGCGGCGATGAAATTCGCCGAAGGCAACCTTGCTCCGCTGGCCATCGATGCCGGCGATCTGCAGGGGATACTTGGCGCCAAGCGTTTCGAAAATGAAATTGCCTTGCGAACGGCCACCCCTGGTGTGGCGACCGGATTGGCCTGGACCCCGGTGGGCGGCGACATTCTGTTCATCGAAGCCTCCAAGGTGCCCGGCACCGGCAAGCTCATCCTCACCGGCCAGTTGGGCGAGGTGATGAAGGAGTCCGCACAGGCAGCGCTGACCGTAGCGAAGGGTTACCTAGATCTGCCTTTCGACAAGCTGGACATCCACATCCACATTCCCGCCGGGGCCACACCGAAAGATGGCCCGAGCGCAGGCGTGGCGATGTTCCTGGCGCTGATTTCGCTGCTGACGGGCAAGCCCATCCGCTCGGATGTCGCCATGACCGGCGAGATTTCCCTGCGCGGCTTGGTCATGCCAGTCGGTGGCCTGAAGGAAAAAACCCTGGCGGCGCTGCGCGCTGGCATCAAGACAGTCATGCTACCCAAGCGCAACGAAAAAGACCTCGAAGAGGTTCCCGCCGAGGCTAAGGCGAAGCTCGAGTTCGTGTTCCTCGAGTGTGTCGAGGACGCTGTTAGGACGGCAATCGGCACGGCGATCGGCGATCTGGAAAAAGGGGGCCAGAGCCCGAACGTCGCAACTATCTCCGGGCAGCTTGAAGAGGTTAACCTGGGTTAGATTGGCTAGGAATGGGCGATGAGGAATTCCTTCGTTGACTCAGCGCAAGGGGCCTTGCCTGCACAGGGTTCGTATGCGTTTTTTAGCCAGGATCAAACAAACAAAAATGCTTTGATTAAGGCTGGCAAGGGAGACTTTTCGTCAAATCAGGCCACCCGGTTTTTGGCTGGATGGACTGACCCAAATTTCTCAGTACCCCAGGGTTTCGAACTCCGGCATCACCAGCCCAACGACGCCACGGGTTTCTCTGCCTCGGTTTTCTTTGATCGATCTGCCAACCGGTATGTCCTTGGCATCCGTGGCACGGAGAGCCTCGCTGATATTTTGGAGGACGCGAATCGGATTGGTATTCAGGGTTTTGCCGGCGCGCAGGTGGTTTCGCTGTATCGGTATTACCGCAGGCTGACGACCCCGGCGGGGCAGGCGGTCGCTTACTCGACCTCGGAGATCGAGTTGCTCAACTCGCTGCGTCAGGGATTGCCGTTCAGACTGCACTTTGGATTTTTGACGGCGCCCTTGCTCAGGTCGGAGCTGGCACAGGATCTTGGCATTACGCCGCTGCTTAGCTCGGGGCCCAGCGTTATTCCGGTGGGTGCGCCGCTGATCGTGACCGGCCACAGCCTCGGCGGACACCTGGCGCTGCTGTTTGGCCGACTGTTTCCGAGCGTGACCGAGCATGTCTACACCTACAACGCTCCCGGGATCAGCTTGATCGGAGAGGGCGCATTGCGTTGGTTGGGAATCAGGCCGAATGACGCGGCGAGCGTGACCAATGTCGCCTCGGTCATGGGAGGTGAAACGATCTCGCGCATCTGGTCGAAACCGGGCGACAACATCGGCGTGTTCACCGAGGCAGGGAGCTTGCTGCACCAGCACTCGATCGTCCCGCTGACCGACTCGTTGGCGCTGTACGGCACGATGGCGACGCTTTCGCCAGGCCTGGCGGGGGATCGGACGGCAGTCAGCAGCATCATTTCTGCCGCATCGCCGTATCCGGAAGACAGCATCGAGCTGGTCCTCGATCAGCTGCGTGTCACGCTGGGCGTTGACGGAGCGCCGACCTTGATTACGCGCGACCTCTCCAACCACGCGGCGCGCGACAGTTACTACCAGAATCTCTATGCCTTGCTCGATGCGCGCGGTCCCGGACGCGACTACCGGATCGAATCTCTGGTCGGCAAGTCGGACGGCGAGCTTGCCTCGATGGCGGCTACGGATGTTTCGCTGCGTTTTGCGCTAAACGCGTTGACGCCGTTCGCAGTAAGAAACGCCTACTTCTCTTCGTTCGAGGATTCCTTTTCCGGTCAGTGGCTCGCGGGCCGAGTGCAATGGCTGGCAGCCATGCTGGAAGGTAATCTGGTGGAGCGCGTGTTTGGCTTCAGCGGAACCACCGACCAACTGCTGTTTCGCGATGTCGATGCCGATCTGCGGTATGCGAAGCTCGACGGCATTCAGGGCAATCTTGCCCTTCAGATCTCCGCGCTCGCGGATCGCAGTC
>SHXK01000126.1 GCA_009693335.1 Betaproteobacteria bacterium
GTCGAGCTTCCCGATTCCAGCCGCTTGGCGCTCGAAACCCATCGCACCATCATGCAGGCGGAGATGGCAGCGAATCTCGATGTGGAATGGGAGAAAGGCCGCGAGCGTTTGTCCGTGGCGCTGCGCGAGCAGCTGGAGCGCGGTCGTGCAGTGAGCGCGCTCGACTATCAGAAGGCCTGCGCCCGCATCCCGATGATCAACTCGACGTTCGAAGAACTGTTCCAGCGCTACGATGCGATTCTCACCCCTTCGGCCGCGGGCACCGCGCCGCATGGGCTGGCATCGACCGGCGACCCCGCATTTTGTACGTTGTGGACACTGTGCGGCATGCCCGCCCTCAATGTGCCGCTGATGAAAGGCGAGAACGGCCTGCCGCTGGGCGTGCAGCTGGTTGGCAAGCGCGGCAACGACGCGCGCTTGTTGCGCACGGCGCGCTGGCTCGTTTCTCAAGTGCAGGCCGAACCAGACACTACCAAGGAGATTTAGAACATGCCGCTCAAGATTTTTTCCGCCGTCTTAGCCGTGGCCATGATGCTGGCTTTCCTCACCCCAATAGTGTTCAAGTTGAAGGAAATTTCTCTCGGCGTGATCATTTCGATCGGCCTCGCGATGATGATGGTCGATCTATGGCAGTCGCTACAGTCCAAGGAAGACTGAGTTAACGTACTAGGGCATTCCAGCACGGGTGCGCGCGGAGGAGGAAACCTCATCAGACCTCGTGAGAAAAGTTCTGCTGTCGTAGTGCAGTTTTGCGCGCCGGTGTTTTCGGTCACGGTGTTTGCTGGGGCTGCGCTCGCGCAGTCCGGTGGGCCACCCGAAGGAGGCGCGCGCGTCGAGTTCTCGACATTGAATGCAGTTCTCGAACCGGAGAACGTCTTCGGCTATCTGTACCTTCCACCGGATGCGACGTCTGGCAAGAGATTTCCGGCGATGGTGGTGGTTCACGGTTCCGGCGGCCCGCGCGATGCGCGCGAAGGCGACTACGGTCGTGGCCTGTCCGGCGCAGGTTTCGCGGTATTGGTGATCGACGCCTTTACGCCACGCGGCGTGACGGGCACGGCCGATGATCAGAGCCGCGTCACCTCATCCCAGATGGTGCGGGACGCGTTCGCCGCGCTCGCCTTTCTCTCAAAGCACCCTGCTATAGAACCCGGTCGCATCGGCGTGCTGGGGATGTCCAAGGGCGGCGGGGTCGCGATGCAGGCCGCCGATCCGCGCGAGCAAGCTGAAGCACGCAAGCGCCTGGGAGCCGGTGTCTTCGCCGCACACATACCGATTTATCCGGGGTGCACTTGGCAGTACCGCAATCCCCGCATGGCCGCACCCATGCTGATGCTGATCGGTGCGGATGATGATTGGACGGGTGTGAAGCCCTGTGCGGAGTACCTTGAGCGCATTCGCACCGGAGGCAGCAAAGCAGTACTCAAGACCTACCCCGGCGCGGTGCACGACTTCGATGGGGATACCTCCAGACGGCGCCACTTCTGGTTATCGTGGGCGCAGAACTTCAGCGAGTGCGTGTTCTACATCGAGGACGACGGGCGCGCCGTTACCCGTGCAGGCACCCCGGTCGATCCGAGGAATGCTCCTGCTGTAATTGAGATCGCACGGCGCGAATGTATGCGGCAAGGCGCAACGGTCGGGACGGACGCGAGCGCCAAAGCACAGGCGCTTGCAGATATCAAGACGTTCCTGAATACACACCTGATGCGTTGAGGAGATCGGTCGGCGGTAATCTTTTCGATCGCGCGCACGCCACTCTGGGGGAAAGCTCTGCAGTCGTTGTGAGCGCTGGAGCATGGCGTTCATCACCGAGCAGACGTGATTCAGACACAGACGCCCATCAATCCTGGTAATACCGGCGGGTCATTAAAAGCGGGAGCCGGCCGATAAGCCGGGTTCTGTGGCAGGGCATCCCCCGAAGGGAACGCCCCCGACAGCCATTCCTCTGGTCCGGGAGTCACCCCCCGGATCGTCGGGCGCAGGGGCTTGCGCCCCCTAACCCTGTTGCCACCTACCCGCAAGCCCGACCGAGCCGGCCTCCAGTGCCGAAGTTTCCTTCGATCACCCTGCTTGCCTATTTGGTGTTGCTCCGGATGGAGGTTGCCGCGTTTCACCCGCGCGCCCGAGCACTCTTGCGAGTGTTTTGAAGCGCGCGACTCGTCTCTGTGGCCCTATTCGTCGTGTCACCACGCCGGGTGGTTATCCCGCATCCCGCTCTATGGAGCCCGGACTTTCCTCTGCCCCGCATTGACTGCCAACGGATACAGCGGCTGCCTGGCCGACTCCCAATCGCATTTTACCGCGCCGCAGCGGGCGAAAGTAGCGCTGATCCGCGTAAAAGCCTGCCTGGCCGTTGCCCTCGAACCATCCCGGATAGCCGAAAACTGGCAGCGGGGGTAGATCGTGCGGTGTCTGGCCTTCGGTGGCGAGCCAGTCCGCAGCCTGGCTGTCCAGATCGCGGGCAGGGTCGGCGAAGATCACCTTGCAGGTAATGCCGGGATGCGGCGCGAACGCTTGTTCCAGCACCGCGTGCCCCACCACCACGATACGCAGCTCCCGGTGGTGCTCCAGAAACAGTTCGGACCAGCATGCCTGGCGCACCAGCGCCGCGACCTCGCCGTTGCAAGCGACGATTGCGCCGCCTTCGTCGAAGATCGTCAGCAGGTCTCGTAGCCGACCGCGCTGGCCGCCGCGGGTTTCTCGCTCGCGCGGAATTTCCGCCGCGTGCATGGCGTTGATGCGGGCCTTGGTTTTTGGAAATGCGAGCCAGGCCAGCGCGTTGAACAAATCGTGCCGGTTGTCCGGACGGGTCTGGACCTGGCCGGTTTCGTATACCTGCACTTCGTAATAGGGGTCGGACGCCGAGGGGGGCACGAAGCGGATGGCTTTTCCGCTCTCGCTCTTGAGGTTTTTTTCTTCTGAAAAGGAATTCAGAAGATCGAGCGAGGGCGTGCTGCCAATCCGCTCAAGCCAGGGTCTGAGCGAATCGAAAATCGGCTGTCTTAGGCCAGCTTCCACGGGATCGTCTCGCCGGCGCGCAGCGGGACCAACTCTTCGCCGCCAAAGCGCAGGATCTGCGGCACGCGCCACTCCTGGCGCAGCAGGGTGAGCGTGTCCTGGTTGCGCGGCAGGCCGTAGAAATCCGCCCCGAAGTGGCTGGCGAAGCCCTCCAGCTTGTCGAGCGCGCCGGCTTCCTCGAAAGCGGTGGCGTAGAGCTCGATCGCGGCATGGGCGCTGTAGACGCCGGCGCAACCGCAAGCTGTTTCCTTGGTGGCGCGTGAGTGCGGCGCGCTGTCGGTGCCGAGGAAAAACTTGGGGTTGCCCGAAATCGCCGCCGCGACCAGCGCCTCGCGGTGTTCCTCGCGCTTCAACACCGGCAGGCAGTAATGGTGCGGGCGGATTCCGCCCAGGAATAGCGCATTGCGGTTCAGCAGCAGGTGCTGCGGCGTGATGGTGGCGGCGAGGTTCGGCCCGGTGACCTCCACGTATTGCACGGCGTCGCGCGTGGTGATGTGCTCGAGCACCACTTTCAGGCTGCTGAAGCGCTCGACGATGGGGCCGAGCACCTCGTCGACGAACGCCTTCTCACGGTCGAATACGTCCACCAGCGGATCGGTCACTTCGCCGTGTATCAGCAGCGGCAGGCCCAGCTGCTCCATTTTCTCCAGCGTGAGGAAGCAGCGCGAGATGCGCGTGACCCCCGCGTCCGAGTGCGTGGTGGCGCCCGCCGGGTAGTACTTGACGCCGTGCACCTGCCCCGAGAGCTTGGCGCGAACGATTTCCTCGGGCGGCGTGTCGTCGGTGAGATAGAGCGTCATCAGCGGATCGAAGGACGCGCCTTCTGGCAACTCGCCCAAAATGCGTTCGCGGTAGTGCAGTGCCTGCTGGGTGGTGCACACCGGCGGTTTCAGGTTCGGCATGATGATCGCCCGGCCGAAGCGCCGCGCGGTGTCGGCCAGCACCGAGGCCATCGCCTGCCCGTCGCGCAGGTGCAGGTGCCAGTCATCTGGGCGGGTAATGGAAATCCGGTCCATGACGGGATTTTACTTTGCGCCCTGCCGGTCGCGCGCCAGCGCCGAGGCATAAAGTTCTTTGCGCGGCACGCCAGTGATTTTCGCGGCCAGCCTGGCGGCCGTGCTGGCAGGCAGAGTTTGCAGAAGGATCTCTAGTACCCGTTCCCCTTCCGCCAGCTCGGCGGGCACCTCTGCGCGCGGCCCGACGATCAGGACGAATTCCCCGTCCTGGCGATGCGGACCCGCCGCCAGCCACGCCGGAGCTGCCGCCAGTGTCATACGCGCGATCTCCTCGAACTTCTTGCTGATCTCACGGGCGATCACCAGCTCCCGGGCCGGCCCGCAGTGCTCGAGCAAGGCGGTAACGGTTGCCAGCACGCGGTGCGGGGCTTCGTAGAGGACGACTGGCCAGGGAACGTCCAGTTCCTTGAATGAATGCTTCTTTCTGGTCGAAAGAAAACCCACAAACTGAAAACTCTCGGCGACAAAACCGGAGGCCGAGTAAGCGGCGATGGCGGCGTTGGGCCCCGGCAGCGGGATCACGCGCAGGCCTTCGCGGTGCGCGGCGGCCACCAAGAGGGCGCCGGGGTCCGAAATCGCGGGCGTCCCGGCATCGCTCACCAGCGCCACTTGGCTGCCCTCGCGCAAGGCGCGCAGCAGCTTCTCGCCGGACTCGCGTTCGTTGTGCGCGTGCAGCGCCACGGTGCGCGCGCTAATGCCGTAGTGCGCGAGCAGCGTACGCGAGGTACGAGTGTCCTCACAGGCGACGATGTCCGCCGAGCGCAGGATCTCGATCGAGCGGGGACTGGCATCGGCGAGATTGCCGATCGGCGTGGCAACGACGTAGAGCGTTCCGGTCACGGGTCAACCTTGCGCGGCGGCGGGGCGTTAAGACTGCCATGAACCAGGCCGGCGCGCGAGCCGAGGAACTTTGCGCCGAACTGTTGCGCAAATCTGGCCTGAAGGTGCTGGCGCGCAATTGGCGCTGCCGGCACGGCGAGATCGACCTGGTGGCCGAAGACCGCGGCACGCTGGTGTTCGTCGAGGTGCGCTACCGGCGCGACGAGCGCTTTGGCGGCGCCGCCGAGAGCGTCACCGCGGCC
>SHXK01000127.1 GCA_009693335.1 Betaproteobacteria bacterium
AGATCCCCAACAACGTCAACCTCGTCAACGATCGCGCTTTGCAGCGCGCGTTGGAGCGCTGGCAACCGAAGTTCATCGACTGGTGGCGCGCCATGGGGCCGGCCGATTTCCAGAGCGCCGAGGTCTACCTGCGCACCGCGGTTTCGGTGGACGCCGACGGCTGGGCGCAGTACGGCGCGGTGAAAATGCCCGATTACCGCTGGGGTATCTTCCTCGCCGATCCGCTGGCTGGGCGCACGCTCGGCTTCGGCGATGCCATGGGCCAGCCCGTCTGGCAGCAGGTGCCGGGCGAATACCGCTCGACGCTACGCCGACTCATCGTCACACAGGGCGACACCGAACCCGCCTCGGTGGAGCAACAGCGCTTGCTCGGCCATACCTGCCCTTCCCTCTACGACCTGCGCAACCTGTTCCAGGTCAACGTCGAAGAAGGCCGTCACCTGTGGGCGATGGTCTACCTGCTGCACGCCTATTTCGGCCGTGACGGCCGCGAGGAAGCCGAAGAGCTGTTGGTGCGGCATTCGGGCGACGCCGACAAACCGAGAATCCTGAAAACCTTCAACGAGCCGATTGCCGACTGGCTGTCGTTCTTCTGCTTCACCTATTTCACCGACCGCGACGGCAAGTACCAGTTAAAGAGCCTGGCGGAGTCGGGCTTCGATCCGCTGTCGCGCACCTGCCGCTTCATGCTCACCGAGGAAGCGCACCACATGTTCGTCGGCGAGACTGGCCTGGGGCGCGTGGTCAAGCGCACGCTGGAAGTCATGCAGGAGCTAGGCACCGACGACCCGGCGCGCATCCGCGCGCACGGCGCCGTGGACCTGGGTCTGCTGCAGAAATATCTCAATTTCTGGTGTTCGTCCTCGCTCGACTTGTTCGGCGCCGAAATTTCGTCCAACTCGGCGGCCAACTTCGCCAACGGACTCAAAGGCCGACCCGATGAAGGGCAGTATGAGGACCATGTTTTACGGGGTTCCTCTATGAAGCTCTTCACCCCTGCAGGGGAACAAGAGGTTCCCACCTTAAATGCTCTCAATGAAGTCATGCGGGAGTCGTACCTCAAGGACTGCGAACTCGGCCTCAGGCGTTGGAACCGCACCATCGAGCGCGCCGGTTTTCCTGGCTTGGCGCTAAAGCTGCCTACCACACGCTTTCACCGCTCCATCGGTTTGTGGGCGGGACAGCCGGTCGACCCGCAGGGGAATTTGATTGCGCACGATGTTTATCTGCATCAATTGAATTCCTGGATCCCATCGGCGCAAGACAGATCCTACATCCAATCGCTGATGCAGCGGGTGGTGGCGCCCGGCAAGATGGCCGACTGGCTGGCGCCGCCCGACCGCGGCATCAACAATCTCCCGGTGGTGCATGAGTACGTCAAGCTCCACTGAGAGATAGCTGCCGACAATCGAAGCCTGGGCGGAACGATTCCCGGGACCCTAGTTGGGTAATAATACCGCCCGAATGAAATTCCTCTTCGACCTATTCCCGGTGATTCTTTTCTTCACCGCCTTCAAGCTGACGGACATCTACGTCGCCACCGCGGTGGCGATAGGTGCCACTTTCCTGCAAATCGGCCTGCTGGCCCTGTTGCGCAAGAAAATCGACACCATGCTCTGGGTGAGCTTGGGCATTATCGTGGTATTCGGCGGCGCGACCCTGTTGCTGCGCGACGAAACCTTCATTAAATGGAAACCGACGGTGCTCTACTGGATGTTCGGCATTGCGCTCGCCGGCGCCGATCTGCTGCTGGGCAAGAACCTGATCCGCAGCATGCTTGGCGCCCAGGTGCAACTGCCCGATCCCGTGTGGCGCAAGTTAAATTGGAGCTGGGCGGGTTTTTTCGCCTTCATGGGCGTCGTCAATCTGTTCGTTGCTTTCAATTTCACCACCGACCAGTGGGTCAACTTCAAGCTTTTCGGCGGCACCGGGCTGATGCTGCTGTTCGTCATCGGCCAGGCGCTGTTTCTCGCCCGCCACGTGCAGGAGGAAAAGCAGGACGGACCAAAAACCATGACCGAGGGCAAGCCGTGATGCAAAGCACGCAATGAACATCGCGGCAGAAATCCGCCGGCGCCTAGAGTCACTCGCGCCCTCGCGGCTGGAACTGGTGGACGAGAGCGCGCAGCACACCGGGCATACTGGCGCGGCCCCGGGCGGCAACACGCACTGGCGGCTGACAATCGTGTCGGCGGCTTTCGCCGGCAAAACTACCGTCGCACGGCACCGGATGATTTACGGAGCGCTGGGCGAACTGATGCAACACCCGATACACGCACTCTCGATTACCGCCCGTGCCCCCGGTAAATTTGACGCCTAATTGGCTGTCTATCCGAACACCAAAAAGGAAGTCCATGCACAAGAAGATGCTCGCCTTAGCCCTGCTCCTGCCCTCGCTTGCGCTGGCGCAACTGCCAGGCAAGGAACCCGCCAAGGCGCCAGCCAAGGATGCCGCCAAACCCGCCGTGAGCGGACCGCTCGCCACGGTGAACGGCGCAGCTATCCCACGCCAGCGGTTCGAGGTGGTGGTGCGCCAGCAGGTGGCGCGCGGCACGAAGGACGACGAGCAGTTGCGTGCGCAGGTGCGCGAAGCGCTGATCAACAACGAACTGCTGATGCAGGAAGCGAGCCGCGCTGGCATCGCCAAGAAAGCCGAGGTCCAGCAGCAGATCGACCTCACCCGGCAGGAAGTGATTGCCAACGCGATGCTGGCCGAGCACCTCCGCGTCAACCCGATCAGCGAGGCCGATGTCCAAAAGGAGTACGAGCGCGCCAGGAGCCAGACCGGCGACAGGGAATTCAAAGCGCGCCACATCCTGGTGGCGACTGAGGACGACGCCAGGAACGTACTCGCCGACCTGAAAAAGGGCGGCAAGTTCGACGAGATCGCGCAGAAGCGTTCGCTGGATGAAGGCACTAAACCCAAGGGCGGCGACCTCGATTGGAACGTACCTGGCAATTTCGACAAGGCCTTCAGCGACGCGATGGTGAAGCTGGAGAAAGGCAAGATGAGCGAGGCGCCGGTGCGTAGCCGCTTCGGCTTTCACATCATCCAGCTTGACGACGTACGGCCAGTGAGCTTCCCGCCGCTCACCCAGGTAAGGCCGCAGATCCAGCAGCGCCTCACCGACCTGAAAGTCCAAAACCTGATTCGCGACCTGCGCGCCAAAGCCAAGATCGAGTAGCTGCGCGCTTGCCGACCATGCGGCCAATGCTGCCCTGCCAGCACCCCGCGCGGCTTGTCCTCGAAGGGCGCTATGCCCGCCTCGAGCCGCTCTCGGCGGGCCACGCGCAGGATCTGTTTGCAGCCTCCGCTGCGCCTGGCGCGGAGCAACGTTTCGCCTACCTGTTCGACCTGCCGCCAGCGAGCATTGCCGACATGAACACCTGGATCGCGAATTGGGGCGCCGGGTGCGACCCGCTGTTCAGTGCGGTCATCGACAAGGCGAGCGACCGTGCCGCCGGGCGCCAGGCGCTGATGCGCGTCACCCCCGAACACGGCGTGATCGAGATTGGCCATATCCTGTGGGGTCCGGCGATTGCGCGCACCCGGGTCGCAACCGAGGCCCTGTACCTCGCCGCGCGCCACGTGTTCGAGGCTCTTGGTTACCGACGATTAGAATGGAAATGCAACAACTTGAACGCACCCTCGAAGAACGCGGCCCTGCGCTTCGGCTTCAGCTTCGAGGGCGTCTTCCGCCAGCACATGTGGGGCAAGGGCGCGAACCGCGACACTGCGTGGTTTTCAATGCTGGATGCGGAATGGCCCTCCTGCAAACAGGAGTACGAGCGCTGGCTCGAGCCAGCGAATTTCGACGCCGCCGGGAATCAGCGCTCTAAGCTCAAGGTCACCCCCGACTAGCGACCAAACGATGAGTGACGCGGGTTAGAAGGAGATATCACTATGAAACGGATTGTTTTCATTCTTGTTGTTCTTTTAACGGCAGTACCAGGGCACACTCAGCAAAACCTGGCTACCGCGACCTTCGCTGGCGGCTGCTTCTGGTGCCTCGAAGAGGCATTCGAGAAAGTCCCCGGGGTGGTGTCGGCGGTTTCCGGTTATCTGGACGGCAACACGAAGAAACCGAGCTACGCAGAAGTCTCCTCGGGCCGCAGCGGCCATACCGAGGGCGTCGAAGTGAAGTTCGATCCGCTCAAGGTAAGCTACGAGCAGCTGCTGGGGGTATTCTGGGTCAACCACGACCCGACCACCATCGAGCGCCAATTCTGCGACAGCGGCTCGCAATACCGACCCGGCATCTACTGGCACGCCGAGGAACAAAAGCGCCTCGCCGTAGCCTCGAAGGCCAAGTACGAAAAGCTGAAAACCTTCAAACAGCCGATCGTTACGCCGATCGTCAAAGCCTCGCAGTTCTGGCCTGCCGAGGACTACCACCAAGACTATTACCGGAAGAATCCGGTGCGTTACCAGTTCTACGTCAACGGCTGTGGGCGCTATTCGCGTCTGGATGAGCTCTGGGGCAAGCTGCGAAAATGATCTGGCTGTGCCGTCCTTGACTTAAAAGGCTCATCTAGCTGCTAGGGGAAGCAGCACGGCCTCGCCGGCGTGGACGAAGTCCGGCAGTTCCAGCCAATTACTTGATTGATCTAAGGGGATCCACCTTGGGGGGCTCGGAGGCCTGCTTAGGGAGCTTCTGCTCGAGGCGACGCATCTTCTCGAGTAGGGTCGAGACGCTCTGCTCAAGTTCCTGCGCATGATCCACTAAGGTCTGCAGCGTCTTGGCGTAGGGGTCTTCCTGGTTCGGTAGCACGCCATAGGCGGCGAAGTGCGCTTTGTCTTTTTCCTTCGTGCCCTGTTCCAGGGTTTCCACGATGCGCCCTGGAATGCCGACCACCATGGCGCCAGCGGGCACTGCCTTGATCACTACCGCGTTAGAGCCGATGATCGCACCGTCGCCGACCATAAATCCGCCCAGCACCTTGGCGCCGGCGCCCACCACGACGCCCTTGCCCAAGGTTGGATGGCGCTTGGCACCGCGATACAGCGAGGTGCCGCCCAGCGTCACGCCCTGGTAAATGGTGCAGTCATCGCCAATCTCAGCGGTCTCACCGATCACCACCCCCATGCCGTGGTCTAT
>SHXK01000128.1 GCA_009693335.1 Betaproteobacteria bacterium
AGTTTTTATAATAGCCAGTCATAGTCGAAGGCCCGGTCAGGAGAACTTCTCCCACACTGCCTATCTCGACGTCTTTTAATTCGTCGTTTGGCCACTTTCGTTGGTTTTCACCGCGCCGCACAATTGAGCTTCGGTAACTTTCCGTGGCCGCACCTGGGCGATAGCATTCAATTGGGCGGTGCGACTTCAGCTGCCGCGACTCGCACAGAAAGCAGAATTTCAGGCCTCGATAAGCAGAGAAAGCCAGGCGAAAACTACAACGCGCTAGAAATGTCCCGGCGATTTAGAGGCACGACGTACTATCACGGGGGCCATCGACATCTGTGCCCCTCCCCGGGGTATCTGGAACGTCTATGGCCCGCTGCCTCGGGCCGATACCGTCGGCCTGATTGTCGAGGGCTATAGCCCTCGACACCTACTATCACCCAGGTCGTAGCGGCCTACTATCACCGACGGGGGACTACTATCGCGTCACAGTGCAACCAGAAGGGACACGGCCTGACAGTGCATGGGCGGAACCGCATTTTCCGACTGAATACCAATGTGTCACCAATAGTGTCACCACTGACGCGAAAAATGGAAACGGCCTACGAAATATCTCCGTAAGCCGTTGATTTACTGGTCGGGGCGAGAGGATTTGAACCTCCGACCACCTGCACCCCATGCAGGTACGCTACCAGGCTGCGCTACGCCCCGACGTGCTCGGTTACAAGCTGGAATTTTATCAGGCGCGCAGGCGCTCCAGAAGTTCTCTGAGCTCGTTCTTTAGCGCGGAGATGTCGGCCACGGCGCCGGGGGCGGTCGCGCGCTCGGCACGCGCCTCGCGCCGGTCATCGCCAGTGACAGCGTTGGCCAAGCGGTTGCGCGCCCCGCTGATGGTGAAGCCTTCTTCGTAGAGCAGTTCACGGATGCGTCGGATCAGCAGCACTTCATGGTGCTGGTAATAGCGGCGATTGCCGCGCCGCTTGACTGGTTTTAGTTGCGTGAACTCCTGCTCCCAGTAACGCAGGACGTGCGGCTTCACCCCGCAAAGTTCACTGACTTCACCGATCGTGAAGTAGCGCTTGGCAGGGATCGGCGGAAGATCAACTTTCCTGCGGTTTGGCTCCATGGAGCGACTTCTCGACCATGGCTTTCAGCTTCTGGCTAGCGTGGAAGGTCACCACTCGACGGGCGCTGATGGGAATTTCCTCGCCGGTTTTGGGGTTGCGGCCTGGGCGCTGCGGCTTGTCACGCAGCTGAAAGTTGCCAAAGCCCGAGAGCTTGACACTCTCACCGCGCTCCAGCGCCCCTCGAATCTCTTCGAAGAACGCCTCCACCATGTCCTTTGCCTCGCGCTTGTTCAGCCCGACCTTTTCAAACAAAAAATCGGCCAATTCAGCCTTGGTCAAAGTCATTACAACTCCCTGATAGATCTAGGATTTATATTTTTTATGCGCGTACTTTGGCGCCCAAACTCCGCCCCCAGAGCTCGACCAGCGCATCACGCGCGGCATCGGCCTCCCCATCCGTGAGGGTGCGTTCAGTATCTTGCATAACTACCCGGAACGCAAGGCTTTTCCTCCCTGCAGGGAGGTTCTGGCCTTGGTACAAATCGAACACCTTGACCTCCTGCACGATGGCAGGTCTTTCGGCCTGAACGGCGTCCAGAAAGGCCTGTGCCGAGAGCCCGGCGTCCACTAGGAGGGCGATATCCCGCACCACCGGCGGGAAGCGCGAGGGCCGCGTGAGCCGCGGCAGAGGCACCTCGGCGAGGCGTTCGGCCTCCAGTTCGAACAGCACCACCGGTTGCGGCAACTCGTACTTTTGCTGCCAGCGCGGATGCAGCTCGCCCAGCCATCCCACGGGCTCGTCACCGGCGTTGCCGTCTATCGACACGCGGGCCGAGCGGCCCGGGTGCAAGGCTGGGTGCGCGGCAGCTTCGAAGCGCAGGCGCCGCGGCGCACAGATCGCTTCCAGGTCCGCCTTGACATCAAAGAAATCCACGGCGCGTGACGGGTTGCCCCACTGCTCGTCCAGCGCCTGGCCGTAAGCAGCCCCCGCAACACGTAGCGGCTGCCGCAGGCCGGCTACCGAGAGGGGCCCGTCGACCGCTGCTATGTCGCGCAGGTACACGCGAGCGATCTCGAACACCCGGATGCGTCCGAGTTTCCGGGCATGGTTGGTGCGCAGGTTGGCGATCAGCGAGCCAAACAGCGTGCTGCGCATGACGCCAGCCTGGCTGGCAATGGGATTCAAGAGCCGCACCGGGTTCGTCACACCCGCCAGGTCCGCCTCCCAGGCGGACTCGACGAACGCGAAGTTGATCGTTTCCTGGTAATCGCAGGCCGCGACCCGTTCGCGCAGCGCGTGCAGCGAGCGCTGCGTCTCGGCGCTAGCACGCATCTTTGCCAGGGCGTGCGGTGGATGTGCCGGGATATTGTCGAAGCCGTGCACGCGCGCCACTTCCTCGATCAGGTCTTCCTCGATCTCGAGATCGAAACGGTAAGTGGGCGGCTTGACGATAAAGCTGTCCTGGTCTTTTTGATAGGCAAAAGCGAGCCGGCGAAAAACCGCTTCGATTCCACTCGCATCAATAGCTATCCCCAAAATCTTTTTCGCTCGCGCCACGCGCATGCGCACCGGCTTTCTTGCCGGCAAGCGCTCGACCCGATCCACGGTCGGGCCCGGCTCGCCACCGCAAATCTCCAGGATCAGCTGCGTCGCGCGCTCTATGCCCTCGACATTGTTGTCGAAGTCAACCCCGCGCTCGAAGCGGTGCGCAGCGTCGCTAGTGAAGTTGTAGCGGCGTGCGCGCCCGGCAATCGCCTCCGGGAAGAAGAACGCCGACTCAAGAAAGATATTCTGCGTATCGCTTCCGGCCTTGGTGGATTCGCCGCCCATGATGCCGGCAAGACCGATCGGGCCCGAATCGTCGGTTATGCAAAGCACGCCGGGATCGACTTCGACTTCCTGTCCGTTGAGCAGCAGCAGCTTCTCGCCCTGGCGGCCCCAGCGCACGTCGATGGCGCCCTTTAGTTTGTCCTGGTCATAGACATGCAGCGGCCGACCGAGCTCCAGCATCACGTAGTTGGTGACGTCCACCAGCGCCGCGATCGAGCGTTGACCGGCGCGCTCCAGGCGCTGGCGCATCCATACCGGCGTCGTCGCCGCGGCATTCACGTTGCGAATCACACGTCCGGCAAAACGACCACAGCCTTCGGCATCGGTAATCTTGAAAGGATGCTGGGCTGGGCTTTTCTCGGCGACGGGTTTAATTTCGCAGGGAATCAATTTTTCCCCTGACAGGGCAGCGACTTCCCTGGCGATACCCAGAACAGATAAACAGTCGGCCCGATTCGGCGTCAACTTCAAGGTGAGCACTTGCTCGTCGAGTGCGAGCGCCTGGTAGAGATCCTGGCCCGGCGTCGCGTCGGCGGCAAGTTCGAGCAGGCCAGCGTGATCGTCCGAGAGACCAAGCTCGCGTGCGGAGCAAAGCATGCCCTGACTGTCCACACCTCTAAGCTTGGTGTTTTTTATCTCCAGTGAACCCAAAACCGCGCCCACGGTCGCTAGCGGGACTTTCATCCCCGCTCGCACATTGGGCGCACCACAAACCACTTGGCGCCTGTCTTGGCCCGTATTCACCGTGCAGACGGTGAGCTTGTCGGCATGTGGATGGCGCTCGACGGCCAGGATCTCGCCCACCACCACGCCGCTGAACGGCGGCGCCACCGGTGCGCAGGATTCAACCTCCAGCCCGGACATGGTCAGCAGATGCGCCAGTTTGCCGATGTCGAGTTTATAGTTGACAAAACTCTTCAACCAGTTCTCGGGGATATTCACGAAAACTGGCTCAAGAAACGCAGATCGCCATCAAAGAAAAGCCTCAGATCGTCGATGCCATAGCGCAGCATCGTCAGGCGCTCCAGGCCCGAGCCGAAGGCAAAGCCGATGTAGCGCTCCGGGTCGAGGCCAAAGTTGCGCACTACTTGCGGATGCACCTGCCCCGCGCCTGAGAGTTCCAGCCAGCGACCTTTCAGCGGGCCGGCGCCAAACTGCAGGTCGATCTCAGCGGAAGGCTCGGTAAACGGAAAATACGATGGCCGGAAGCGCACTTCGAGCGCGTCGGATTCAAAAAAGCGCCGCAGGAAATCGGTGTACACGCCTTTCAGGTCGGCGAAGCTGACGTCCTCGTCGATCCACAGGCCCTCGACCTGGTGGAACATCGGCGAGTGCGTTGCATCCGAATCCACGCGGTAGGTGCGGCCCGGCGCGATCACTTTTATCGCGGGCACTTTCTCCGCATGACGAAATCGCTCTACCCACATCTTCGCGTAGCGCACCTGCATCGGACTGGTATGCGTGCGCAGCAGCAGCGGCTTGCCTTCAGCGTCGTTCAGGTCCACGTAGAAAGTGTCCTGCATCGAGCGCGCCGGATGGTTTTCCGGATTGTTCAGGGCGGTGAAGTTATACCAGTCGGTCTCGATTTCCGGACCGTCGGCGACCTCGAAGCCGATGGAGCCAAAGATCTCCTCGATGCGCCGCCAGGTTCGGCTGATCGGGTGCAGCCCGCCGCGACCTCGACCGCGGCCCGGCAAGGTGACATCCAAAGCTTCCTCGGCGAGCCGCGCTTCCATCTTCGCTAGCACCAGCGCGCCGCGGCGCGCTTCCAGCGCGGCTTCGATCTTTTCTAGCGCCGAGTTATAGGCTTTGCCGGCGTATTTTTTTTCTGCAACCGACAATGCTGCGAGGGAAGTGCGGAACGCCGAAAGCTCGCCGCTTTTTCCGAGATAGCGTGCTTTAGCGTTCTCCAGCGACGCGGGATCGGTCGCGGCGGCAAACTCCGCGAGGGCGCGCCCGACTATTTCTTCTGAATTTTTCAGTGCGCGAGGCTGGCCTTGATCTGGCCCGCAATCTTGGCGAACGCAGGCTTGTCGAGCACCGCCAGGTCAGCCAGCACCTTGCGGTCGATCTCGATCTTGGCCTTCTTCATGCCAGCCATGAAAGCGCTGTAGCTCATGCCCAGCTCCCGCAC
>SHXK01000019.1 GCA_009693335.1 Betaproteobacteria bacterium
TGGGCCCACTCCTCGCCAGACATGAAGGTCGAGGGCTTGCCAAAGCGAACCCCAGAAAGTTTTTTATCAATTAACACTGAACCAATACCGTTCACCCCCGGGCCAAAGCGCACATAAGCGAGGATCACCTCCGCGTAGGGCGAATGGGTCGTGAACACCTTGCTGCCATTGATCCGGTAGCCCGTGCCGTCGGGGGTGGCGCTGGTCTTCAGGTCGGTGACCGCGGAACCGGCCTCGGGCTCGGTCATGCCCACCGAGATGACGCCTTCGCCCCGAAGCAGCCTGGTCAAATAAGCATTCTTCTGTTGCGCGGAGCCATATTCCGCGAGCACGCGGATGGCGCCGAAATTTCCTGCCTGCACCACGTCCGCGCTCCTCGGGCAAGCGGCGGCCACGGCCTCGATGGCGATCACCGCATCCATGAGCGTGCCGCCCTGGCCGCCATCGGCCTCGGCGACGACAATGCCGAGCAAGCCCTGCGCCGCCATCAGCTTGGCCACATCCCAGGGATACTCGGCGCGGTGCGCACGCTCGTGCGCGCCGGCTTTCAGTTGCTGGTCGGCAAAGCGGCGCACCGCCTCGCCAAACGCCGCCTGCTCCGCTGTGAAATGAAAATCCACGTGCTCAATCTCCCTTTATTTTGTCCAGCACCCCTTGCAGCCTTGCGTAACCGCGTTTGCTTGAGCCGCGTTAACCGGCACGCGATGACTTTTCGCGCGTTCGTGTTGAACGTGTGGTTAGAGGTCGCGCATGATGCTCAGCGTACGCGTCGAGTAAGCGGCGGATCATCCGCTGATACTGCGTGTTGTGTCGCCGCGCCTCGCTCTTGAAGAATTCCACGCTCCGCTTGCTTAGTGCGATCGTAACCTTGACTCCTTCTTGGTCCCGAAACACGAGGTCCTCGGGCCGAGGCAGGAAGTCAGGAACGACCCTTAGGTCCCCGAGAGGTTCGTCGCTGTATCTGATTTTCTCGCTCATAGATTCGCTTTCCTTTACGCCAAAATCCCGCACCGTAAATACCGATTCCATCGTCGCGGAACGTGAATTAAACCGTGTCCTCGGCATCCTCGAAGACTAGCACAGCTATGGCAAGTAAGCCATACGATGATATGGGCACCGTTCGCATGTTCTGACGCTCTGTCGTCGTTCTGACTTGACACCATCCTTACCACTGCGGTTAGTGCAGCAGCAGATAGAGCAGGACCAGATTAGCGAGCAGCAAGGCCGCCGCGATCGCTTGCCAGAAGCGCAACGGATTGCGCGCAGACAGAGGCTGGCGGCGCGGCGCCGCCAGCGGTCGTGCCGCGCCGCGTTCCAGTGCCAGCTGCAGCTCTTCCGCGGTTTCGAAGCGTTCGCTCCGCTCAACTGCGACGGCCTTGAGGATCAGGTACTCGAGCCAGGCCGGTACATCGGGCCGGTAGCGCGTCGGCGGCACCGGTTCGCCGAAGTGCGGCCTCTGGAAGGGTTCGATCTCGCCGTAGGGATAGCGCCGGGTGAGGGCGTGGTAGAGGGTGACGCCAAGCGCATAAAGGTCGCTCTGCGGCGAGGCGCTGGCGCCGGCAAGCTGTTCCGGCGCCAGAAAGCTGGGGCTCCCGGCGCGCGGCGCGCGTTCGCGCTCGGTGGGGTCGTCGGCGGCAGAGAGCGCGAGACCGAAATCGATCAGCCTCAGTTCGCCGTCGTCGCCCAGGTGCACGTTGGCTGGTTTCACATCGCGATGGACGATGCCGCGTTGGTGCAACGCGCCCAGCGCGCGCGCCAGGTGCTGCGCGATCGCGATCGCCTCCGGAATGCTGAAGTGCCCGCCCACCTCGAGCCGCGCCCGGATGCCAGGTCGAGAGCAGGTACTGGCAACTCCGGCGCGTTGAGGACCGCGTCACGAATTGCGGAAAAAAACGCGCCGTTAGCCGGCGTAACAGCCATTCCTCGTGCGCCAGCGCAGCACGCTCGAGCGGATCGTCGGCACGCTCCGGGGTCAGCGTTTTCAACGCGTAATGCGCCCCGTTCTCGGTGTCGCGCACGCGGTAGAGCAACGTTACGGCGGAGGCGTGCGTAATTTCCTCCACCAGCAGACCATCGAGCGACTCGCCAGGCTTGAGGCGGCGCGGCATCGGCAGCCGCCGCGCCGCGGCCAAGGTGTCGCGCAAACCGCCTGCGGGCAGCGTCTCGATGCGCACCACCGCCGCGCTGGCGTCGTCCGGTGAGCCGGCGGCGCGCGCCGCCTCCACCAGATGCTCGGCGGCCGCTTGCGGCTCGAGCGCGCCACGCGCGACCACGTCTAGCGTCTCGCCTAGCGCCGCATCCCTGAGTGCAGCCCAGACGCCGTCGGTCGCGAGTAGAAATACATCCGCCGCTTCGGCCTCCTCCATGGTGTAGTCGAGGGCGAGCTGCGTATCGAGCCCCACCGCGCGGCGCAGGACATGCTGCATGCCGGGTTGGTCCCAGACGTGATCGACCGTCAGGCAACGCAAGCGCCCGCCCCGGTAAAGATAGGCCCTCGTATCGCCAACATGCGCCAAGTGAAAATGCCGCCCGCGTAACACCAGGGTGGTCAGCGTCGTCGCCAGTCCGGCGCCGGCCGGTCGGCGGCTGGCCCCCTGCGCGAGCAGCCAGCGGTTGATCGCTTGCAGGACCGCGTCGAGGGCTTTGCCGACGTCCCAGGTGGCGGGCGTCGCGTAGTAATCCGCGAGCAAGCCGCGCACCGTGTATTCGGCTGCTGCGCGGCCATCGGCGGAGCCCGAGACGCCGTCGGCAATCGCCAGCACGATCCCCTTTTCGGCGAGTTCCGGCCCGACTGGCGTCACCATGCCGACGAAATCCTGATTCTCCCCGCCACCGGCAGCGGTACAGTGGCCCAAAGAGACGCGCAGATCCATCACCACGAACCTTAACGCATCCGCATTTATCGAGGAGGGGGGTCAACGGGGGAATCTGGGTTCCCCTGTTACTAGATCCGCGCAGCGGTCATGGTCGCCGCTCCCCAGGTCGTGCGCCAGCGGATTTTCACCAAGCTCAGGCCAACGAGCGCGATCAGCGCGAGTCCGGCGAAAGCCAGCAGACCTGTCTGGTAGCTCCCCGTGAGCTGCTTCGAGTAGCCCAGATCAAATACACTGAAAAGACTGTGCATGGGAGGAAGGAATATCGTGTTCTAGATGGAACAGATCACGCGAGTCTGAAAGTCCAAAAAAAAGACCATCGAGGTTGGGCCTAAATGGCTTCGAAGATTACCTACTACCAAATGCAGTCCGTTACAGTGGAGTAAGTCTGGTAGTAGGTAGTTTTGAGAGTGCAAAGGCACTTCACTGCACTTTTAGGCTGACCACTAAGGCGCTGACAGTAAGTCGATACAGCGCGTATCAAAAGCAGCTATTGAAGCGAGTCATTGAGCTAAGGCTCAGTCGTGGTCTGTCGTTTCTGAGGATTGCGAAGGCGCTTAGGGAAGAAGGCGCTGTTGCAAACGCCAGCGCGCCAAAAATGACCAGGATACGGTGCCCCAAGCTCATATCCGCGTCCGAATGCCGCTAGTTGACCTTCTCTATCCAGGTCACTGCGAAAGCACCGCCGAGCTTCTCTGTAGCGAATTTCACCTTGTCGCCCGCCTTCACCTGCTCGAGCAATCCCGGGTCTTTCACCTGGAATACCATGGTCATGGCCGGCATGTCCAGGCTCTGGATCGGGCCGTGCTTGATGGTGATCTTCTTCGCGTCCTTGTCCACCTTGCGGATCTCACCATCGGTCAGCGCAGCGTTCGCGTTCGCCTGCGCCACGGCGGCACCGGACTTGTGATGCGTGTCTTCGGCAATCGCGGCCATAGGCGGCAGAACAAAGGTTGTTGCAAGCAACAGCGTTTTGAGTTTCATCTTGATCTCTTTATTTGACGATGATCTTCGAGACCATGCCGGCCTCCATGTGCCCCGGCATGAGGCAGGCGTAATAGAACTCGCCGGGCTGCGTGAACTGCCAGACCATCTCGCCTACCTTGCCCGGCGGGACATGCGCCATGTAGGGCTCTTCGTGTTCCATGTTGGGGAACTTGCGCATCAGCTCGGCATGCTCCTTGAGTTCCTTCATGGTGCCGATCACCATCTCGTGCATCAGCACGCCGTGGTTGCGAACCACGAAGCGAATCGTCTCGCCAGTCTTCACCTCGATGTCTCCGGGCATGGCATGCGGGCGGTGGCCCGGAGCGACGTCGGTCCTGCGATCGGCGCGTGGCGCCATGGCGATGAACTGCATCTTGTCGTTCATGTCGACGCGGATCGCACGACTGGCATTTTTTGGGTTTCCCGCGCGGCCAAACGGCATCTCTTCGGCCTTCGAGTAGTCGACGGCTTGGGACTTGCCATGTCCGCCCTCGCCATGGCCGAAAGCGGCCGGGATGAACGAGATCAGGGAGGCGGCAATTAAAATCTTTGCTATGGGTCTTGCGTGATGCACGGAACAGCTCCTTTTCAAGGCTAAAAGATCAATCAATGGTGGCCGGCCTTACCTGCGGGTTTTTTCACCCTGAGCACCGGCTCTGTCGCGGTCGTTGATACGGCGCTCTTTCGCGCCGCAGGCGGCGACTCGCCTTGCAATTCGTAAGCAACCGTCCCGGCCGGGTGCTGGTACCAGCCCGGATCCTGGTAGTCGTTTCGCGCCAGTCCCTGGCGAATCTTGACGGTGGTGAACATGCCGCCCATTTCGAGCGCACCGTAGGGGCCGGTACCGGTCATCATCGGCAGGGTATTGTCCGGCAGCGGCATTTCCATCTCGCCCATGTCCGCCATGCCGCGCTCGCCCATTACCATGTAGTCGGGCACCAGACGGAGAATCTTCTCGGCCACGCCGCGGTGGTCGACGCCAATCATGGTCGGCACGTTGTGGCCCATCGGGTTCATGGTGTGGTGCGATTTGTGGCAGTGGAACGCCCAATCGCCGGGATCGGTGGCATCGAACTCGATCGCGCGCATCTGCCCGACTGCGATATCCGCCGTCACTTCCGGCCAGCGCGAACCCGGCGCGGTCCAGCCGCCGTCGGTCCCGGTAACGACGAACTCGTGGCCGTGCAGATGGATCGGGTGGTTGGTCATGGTCAGATTGCCAATACGGATACGCACTCTGTCACCCAATCGGCATACCAGCGGATCGATCCCGGGGAAGGCGCGCGAGTTCCAGGTCCACAGGTTGAAGTCGAGCATCGTGTTTATCTTGGGCGTGTAGCTGCCGGGATCGATATCGTAGGCATTGAGCAGAAACACGAAATCGCGATCCGCGCGCATGAAGCCGGGATCCTTGGGATGCGTTACCCAGAAGCCCATCATGCCCATCGCCATTTGTGTCATTTCGTCGGCATGCGGGTGGTACATGAAGGTACCCGGCCGCTTGGCGGTGAACTCATACACGTAGGTCTTGCCGACGGGGATCTGCGGTTGATTGAGTCCGCCCACGCCATCCATACCGTTCGGCAGTCTTTGTCCGTGCCAATGGATGGTGGTGTGCTCGGGCAGGCGGTTGGTGACGAAGAGGCGCACCTTGTCGCCTTCGACCACTTCGATGGTCGGCCCAGGCGATTGCCCGTTGTAGCCCCAGAGATTCGCTTTCATGCCTGGTGCGATCTCGCGCACCACGGGTTCGGCGACCAGGTGGAACTCCTTGACGCCCTCCTTCATGCGCCAGGGGAGCGTCCAGCCGTTCAAAGTCACCACCGGGTTGTACGGACGGCCGCTCGTTGGCGCGAGCGGCGGCTGGGTGGCGGGCTGGTCCATGCTCGGGGCTTCGGGTACGGCGCCCTGCGCCGCGCGGCTCACCGCCGCAGCGCCGAGCATCGCGGCACCCGCGGTCTTCAAAAAATTTCTGCGATTCGTCATGTCGGCGTCCCTGTTCAATGCGCCGCGCCGCCAGCGGCGGGCATGGCTATGGCCTTCGAGCCGCCTGCCATCGCACCCGGTGAACCCGAGGTCAGCGCGGCTTGCAGATCGGACTCCGCAATCCAGAAATCTCGTAGCGCCTCGATATAGGCGTTCACGCTCATCACCGAATTGCGGGAATCGGCCAGCAGTTCGAACACGCTCGCTAACATGCCGTTGTAGCGCAGCAGCATTTCTTCGGAAATCCGCTTTCGGAGCGGCACAATTTCGTCCCGGTAGTGTTGCGCGAGGTCGAAGCTTGTCCGATAGGCGGAAAAGGTCTCCCGCACCTCGGAGCGCGCCCGAATTGCCGCTTCAGCGACACGATTGACCGACTGCATGTACAACTGTTCGGCCCGCACCACGCGCGCGCCACCGAAATCGAAGATTGGAATGCGCAGTTCCACCTCCCAACCCCGCTGGGGCGGTCTTGGGGATTCCGTGTTGCGGATCAAGCCGAATTCCAGCAGGTTCACGAAGCGCGAAATCTGCGTCAGACCCATCGATGCGGCAAGCGCTGCCGTCTCACGGCGCGCGCCTTGCACATCCAGCCGCTGCGCCAGCGCCTGCGCTTCCAGGTCTCCCGCCTCGCGCGCAACCTTCGGCAAATCGGGCAGGCGCTCCGGCAAAGCAAAGCGCAGGTCCTCGCCCCAGAGCCCCATTTGCCGCGTGAGCCGCTCGCGCGCCGCGACTCGCGCCTGCTTGATTCGTGCGAACTGCGCAGTAGCTTCGGCGTAGAAAACCTGCTCGCGAGCCTGGTTGAGCTTCGACCAGTTACCGACTGCCGCCATGCGACGAGCGAGATCAGCGCTCGCCTCGGCGGCCAGCTTCACCTGCTCCATGTAGCGCACCCCCTCCTCCGCGGCGACCGCAGAGAAGAATGCCTTGCGAGTCTCGAGCGCCAGCTTGAGTGCTTCGCCTGCGGCGCGCGCCTGCGCGGATTCGAAACGCTGGCGCTCGGCTTTTGTGGAAAGCGGGATGGAGATCAGGCCGAGGAGATTGAAAAATACGCTGCGCTCGTACTCGATTTCGTCGCCACGGCGCAGGCGCGCAAACGAGAACGTCGGCCCGCTCCAGCGGCTGGCCTGAACCAGATCAGCCTCGGCGATTCCCATTTCGGCATAACTCGCCTGCAGGCCCGGATTATTGAGCAGCGCGATCTGCATCGCGCTCTCGGCAGTCAGCGGTTGCGCGAGCAGCTCCTTGACGCGGAAACGCACCGAGTCGCCGTCTTTGTCCGAGCGCACCCAGACCGCTTCTTGTCCAGTGCGCGATTTCACTGCGTCGCCGACCACGCCAAAGCCGCCGTCCTCCGAGAACGACACGCAGCCAGCGAGTAGCGCAGCGCCGAACATCACGCATGCGCTCTTCATTTATGCCCTCTATGCTCATCCTGCACCGGTGGCTTAGCCCCCGGCTTGGCTGCGCTGCCGGGCTGCCGCGGCAGGTGCCCCATATGGCCATTCAACCGGCCGACCTCGTCATTCACTTCCCGCCAGCGCGCAATATCAGGATCGACATAGGGCTGGTAGTTCTTGAAAGCCGATTCGTAGGGACGTACCGGAACGGCCGCCTTGGGCTCGGCCGGATCAGGCCGTGCGGCCGCTTGCGCGGCGGTGCTGCCGGCGACGCACGCTGCCAGCACGAAACAGATTTTCTTCAACATCTCTCTCCCAACACGAACAATCGCACGCACCAGCGTGCCTGAGCGGCACGCTCAGGGCGCCGCGCGAATGTCTGCGTTTAGAGAGCGAGAGGGGGTCGGTCGAGCTGCTCGGGGAGACGTCCCGGCAAAGTTCGATCGAGGAAAGGGACCAGCAAGGCGACCGCGGCGGCGCCAAATTCGCCACGGGCGGATTCGGGGACCAGCAGCGCGCCGATCGAGCAGGCGGCGCAATGGCTGCACTTTGCGCTAAGGCCGTCGTCCGACTCTTCGCCGTGCGTTGCATTGTGCTCGCAGCCGCCGCACTCGGCATTGGCCATCTGCCCGGCGCCATGATGCTGCGGCTGGCAGAAATCTCCGATGACCCCTGCCATGCCACGCAGCGGGATCGCGGCGAGCAGAAGTATCAGGAAAACCTTAGCCAAGCGGCTCATGCCGGTGATTTTATCAGAGGCATCCGCCTTCCGACTGCAGTGCAACATTTCGGCTCCCGCAGTGGGCGAGCCAGACGGGGCAATAGGGCGATTGACGTTTTCCCCTATTCACAACTTGAGGTGATTCAGGCGCAATGCGTTGCTGACCACCGACACCGAGCTGAGCGCCATGGCAGCGCCAGCGAAAATGGGGGACAACAACAAGCCAAACGCCGGGTAGAGCACGCCGGCAGCCAAGGGGATGCCGAGCGCGTTATAGCCGAATGCAAAGGCGAGATTCTGGCGGATATTACGCATCGTGGCGCGCGACAGCGCCGCGGCGCGCGCGATGCCGCGCAGGTCGCCTTTCACCAGTGTCATGCCAGCGCTTTCCATCGCCACATCCGTACCGGTGCCCATGGCGATGCCGACATCGGCCTGCGCCAGCGCTGGCGCGTCATTGATGCCGTCACCCGCCATCGCCACCTTGCGCCCTTCAGCCTGCAAACGCTTGACGTGGCCGGCTTTGTCCTCGGGCAGCACCTCGGCGAGCGCTTCGTCAATGCCGAGCTGCCGGGCGACGGCTTCGACCGTGCTGCGCGCATCACCGCTCAACATGACGATGCGCACGCCCGATTTTTTAAGCACTGCGATCGCCTCACGGCTGCTGTCCTTGATCGGGTCAGCCACTGCGGCGATGCCGGCGGCCGCACCGTCCACCGCGAAGAACACCACTGTCTTGGCGTCCGCGCGCCAGGCTTCAGCGCGCTCCTCCCAGTGTTTCGTATCGACGCCGCGCTGTTCGAGAAACTTCCGGCTGCCCACCAGCACGCGCTTGCCATCAAGGTCGGCTTGTACGCCAAGACCGTTGATGGCTTCGAATGCACCTGCCGGACGCGGCATCAGGCCACGCAGCTTGGCGCCTTCGACGAGCGCCAGCGCGATCGGATGCTCGGAGAGCTGTTCCACGCCTACGACGAGCGCCAGCGCTTCATTTTCTGGCATGCCTACAGCGACGAAATCCGTCAAGGCGGGATGGCCTAGCGTCAGCGTGCCGGTCTTGTCCACCACCACGGTATCGATGTCGCGCATGCGCTCGATTGCCTCGGCATTACGGAAGAGTATTCCGGCGCGCGCGCCTTGCCCCATCGCCACCGTCATTGAGATGGGCGTGGCCAGACCGACGGCACAGGGGCAGGCAATGATCAGCACGGCGACCGCATTCAGTAAGGCATAGGTGAGCCGCGGTTCGGGGCCGAAGAACCACCACGCGAGCGCAGTTGCGATGGCGATGGCCACGACGATCTGCACGAAGTACGCGGCAATGCTATCGGCCAGCTTCTGGATCGGCGCGCGGGTGCGCTGCGCCTCTGCCACCATGTGAACGATACGCGCCAGCAGCGTGTCCACGCCCACCCGCTCGGCGCGGATCAGCAAGGCGCCGTTGCCGTTCACGCTGGCGCCCACCACTTTGCTGCCCGCGGCCTTGTCGACCGGCACGGGCTCGCCGGTCAGCATGGATTCGTCCACTCTGCTCGCGCCGTCCAGCACCGTGCCATCCACCGGCACTTTCTCACCCGGCTTCACACGCAAGCGGTCGCCAACAGCTACGCGCTCCAGCGGCACTTGTTCCTCGGAGCCGTCGCCACGCAAGCGCCAGGCAAGGTTGGGCGCGAGCTTAAGCAACTGCTGTATTGCCTGGCCGGTCTGACCCATCGCGCGCAACTGCAGGTAGTCGCCCAGCATCACCAACGTCACGATCACCGCGGCGGCCTCGAAATAAGTGCCTACCGCGCCGTCGTGCTCGCGAAACGCCGGCGGGAACAGGCCAGGGAATAACACTGCGGCGAGACTGAACAGATAGGCCAGCCCCACCCCCAGGCCGATCAGCGTGTACATGTTGAGCGCGCGATGTGCCAGTGAGAAGCAGAATTTGCGCAAGATCGGCCAGCCGACCCACAGCACCACCGGCGTGCCTAGCACCAACTCGATCCAGCCGCGTGGCCGTGGCTGCAGGCCGAACAGTTCATGGACACCCACCATCGGCGACATGGCGAGCACCAGCAGCGGCATCGACAGCGCGACCCCGATCCACAGGCGCCGTGCAAGATCCGCTAGCTCGGCAGACCCGGCGGGGTCGTCTCCCCCGCCAGCGCCAACAATCGCCACCAGCGCCATACCGCAGAGCGGGCAATC
Source organism: Betaproteobacteria bacterium (assembly GCA_009693335.1). Lineage (GTDB taxonomy): Bacteria > Pseudomonadota > Gammaproteobacteria > Burkholderiales > SG8-39 > RBG-16-66-20. The sequence continues at coordinate 10,158 of SHXK01000019.1, forward strand.
GGCGGGCCCGTGGCTCAGAACCTCGGGGTGCATCGGGCAGGTGTAACGCGCGCCCGGAACGGGCGCCGGCGCAGCTGTTTTCTCCAAGTACCGGTTTGGGTCGGCCTTGAACTTGGTCAGGCAGCCGCCGCAGCAGAAGGCATAGCGTGCGCCTTCGTGCTCAAGCACATGCTTGGCGGTCGCCGGGTCGACCTGCATCCCACAGACCGGATCAACAGTCATCTGTTTCATGCTCTCAGGTCGGCATGCGCCGACCGAAGTCGCGCAACACTTCGCGCGCGCAGTTGTGGCCGGGCGCACCGGTGACCCCGCCGCCCGGATGGGCGCCCGCGCCGCAAAGGTATAGCCCTTGCACCGGGCCGCGGTAGTCGGCATAGCCGAGCAGCGGTCGCGCAGCCCAGAGCTGGTCGAGCGAGAGCTGGCCGTGGAAGATGTCGCCCCCGGTGAGCCCGAACTCGCGCTCCAAGTCGGTGGGTGTAAGCGCGCTGTGCGCGATCACGCTCTGCCGAAATCCCGGCGCATGCGACTCGACTACCTCAAAGATGCGCTCGATCGCTTCCTGCTTGCGGCTGCCCCAATCCGCATCCGGCGCGAAGTGCTGGCAAAAGAGGCTGGCCACGTGCGCCCCCTTGGGCGCGAGGCTATCGTCCACTGTGCTGGGGATCAACATTTCCACGATCGGCGCGCGGGCGATGCCTTCGGCGCGCGCATCGAGATAAGCGCGATCCATGTAAGCGAGCGACGGCGCAAGAATAATTCCGCTGGACAGGTGCGGCCCGGGCTCGGGCAGGCAGGAAAAACGCGGCAGCGCGGATAGCGCGACATTCATGCGGAATGTCGCCGAAGCGCATTTGTAGCGTTCCATGCGCGCCACAAAATCCTGCGCTAGCAGTCCGCGTTCAACCAGTTTCAGATACAAAAGCTTGGGATTCACGTTGGCCACGATGGCGCGGCCGGCGATCTCGCGGCCGTCTTCGAGCAGCACCACGCCCTGCCGCACTCGCGCCACCGCGGCGTCACACTCGATTTCCACGCCCAGGCGCCGCGCCTCAGCCGCCAGCGCTTCGCTGATGGCGCCCATGCCGCCCAGCGCATGGCCCCAGATCCCCCGCTTGCCGTTGACTTCGCCGAAACAATGGTGCAACAGAACATAGGCGGTGCCGGGATGGAAGGGACTGGCGTAGTTGCCGACCACCGCATCGAAGCCGAACGCTGCTTTGATCGGCTCGGACTCGAACCAGCGCTCGAGCAGTTCCGCCGCGCTGCGCGTAAAGAGCTCGAGCAGATCGCGCCGCGATTCCATGTCGAGTTTTTTTAGCTTCATGCCGGTACCTAAAAACCTTAGAAGATCAGAAATCCCACCGCCGATATTTGGCGGCGTCTCCAGAACCGCGCCGCGCAGAACATCGGCAACTTTTTCGATCGTCTGGTAGTAGTCGGGCAGGCGCTCGGCGTCGCGTGCCGAGAATTTCGCCACCTCCTTCTGCGTCGCTGCCAGCCCGCCGCCGACCTTGAGATACCCGTTCTGCGTGGGGAGGAAGTTCGACAACGGCCGCTCGACGATGCGCAGTCCGTGCTCGGCCAGGCGCAGCTCCCGGATCACCTTGGGCTGCAGCAGGCTCACGGTATAGGCCGCCACCGAGTTGCGGAAACCCGGATGGAATTCCTCGGTGACCGCGGCCCCACCAACCACACGGCGGCGCTCCAGTACTTTCACCTTGAGCCCCGCTTTCGCCAGGTAGCAGGCGCAGACTAGGCCGTTGTGGCCGGCGCCGACAATGATCGCGTCAGTGATGGCGCCCACGTTTACTCAACGGTAACGGACTTGGCGAGATTGCGCGGTTTGTCCACATCGCTGCCGCGCGCGAGTGCCGTGTGGTACGCCAGCAGCTGCAGCGGCACCACATGCAGAATCGGCGAGAGCAATCCGTAGTGCTCCGGCAGCCGCAGCACGTTAACGCCTGCCGAAGCGGCGATGCGCGTATCGGCATCGGCGAGCACATACAGTTCGCCGCCGCGCGCCCGTACTTCCTGCATGTTCGATTTCAGCTTCTCGATCAAGGCGTCGTTCGGCGCCACGGTGACCACCGGCATCGCGGCAGTGACCAGTGCGAGCGGCCCGTGCTTCAGTTCTCCGGCCGCGTAGGCCTCGGCATGGATGTAGGAAATCTCCTTCAGCTTCAACGCGCCTTCCAGGGCGATCGGGTAATGCAGGCCGCGGCCGAGGAACAGGGCGTGCTCCTTTTTCGCGAACCGTCCGGCCCAGGAGATGAGCTGCGGCTCGAGTGCCAGCGCAGCCGCCAACGCCTTGGGAAGGTGCCGCAAGCTACGCAAATGTTTGCGTTCCTCTTTTCTGGAGAGTTTTCTTGCCAGCTTTGCCAAGGTCAGCGCCAGCAGGAACAGCGCGACCAATTGGGTGGTGAACGCCTTGGTGGAGGCAACCCCAATCTCGACCCCGGCGTGGGTGAGGAACTTGAGCCTTGTTGCGCGCATCATGGCGCTCGAAGCGACGTTGCAGATCGCCAGTGTTTTCTTTTGCCCCAGCGACCTGGCGTGCTTGAGCGCGGCGAGCGTGTCCGCAGTCTCGCCCGACTGCGAGACCACCACCACCAACGTCCGCGGATTCGGCACGCTGTCGCGATAGCGGTACTCGCTGGCAATCTCCACCTGGGTCGGCAGTTGCGCCAGCGACTCGATCCAGTGCTTCGCCGTAAGCCCCGCGTAGTAGCTGGTGCCGCAAGCAAGTATCAGCACCGAGTCAATAGCGCCCAACAGCTTGCCTTTGGGGTCCTGAAACAGGGCCGGGGAAATTTCTTCGATTCCGGTCAGCGTGTCAGCGACAGCACGTGGCTGCTCGAAAATCTCTTTCTGCATGAAATGGCGGTAGGGCCCGAGTTCGGCAGTCGCACCGCTGGTCTGCACGGTCTTGACCGGCCGCCATACCTCGCGACCGCCAGCATCGAAGACGCGAAAACCCACGCGGCTAATTTCCGCGACGTCACCCTCTTCCAGATAAGCGATGCGGTCGGTAGTCCCGGCGAGCGCCAGCGCGTCCGAGGCGAGGAAATGTTCGCCCTCGCCCACGCCGACCACCAGCGGGCTGCCGACGCGCGCGCCAATCACGCGCTGCGGTTCGCGCTTCGCCACTACGGCGATCGCGTAGGCGCCGGTCAGCCGCTTGACCGCGCGGCGTACCGCCTCGAGCAGGCTGCCCTGGTACAGGCTGTGCACCAGATGCGCGATTACCTCGGTGTCGGTCTGGGTGTCGAAGACGTAGCCCTGCGCCCGCAACTCAACGCGCAGCTCATCATGGTTCTCGATGATACCGTTGTGCACCAGCGCGATCTCCGCGCGCGAGAAGATGGGGTGGGCGTTGTGGGTCACGGGCGCACCGTGCGTCGCCCAGCGGGTATGCGCGATGCCGGTGTCCGCCACCAGCTGTTTTTTTTCTATCTGCGATGCAAGATCGGCAACCCGGGCCACGCTGCGCAGCCGCTGCAACCGATCACCGGTCAGTAGTCCCACGCCGCAGGAGTCATAACCTCGGTATTCGAGACGCTGCAAGCCTTCGAGCAGGATCGGGACGATGTTGCGCTTGGCCGCCGCGCCGACGATGCCGCACATAGGCTACTTGGTCCGGGCCGTTTTCTTGCGGGGCGGGCTCCAGCGCGGCAGCGACACCTGCCTGGCGCGCGCCACGGTGAGCTGCCCCGCTGGTGTGTCCTTGCTGATGGTCGAGCCGGCGCCGATGTAGGAGCCTTTGGCGATCCGCACCGGCGCCACCAGCGTGGCGTCCGAACCGATGAAGCAGTCATCCTCGATCACGGTGCGGTGTTTGCTCGCGCCGTCATAGTTACAGGTGATGGTGCCGGCGCCGATATTGACCCGTGCGCCCACTTCAGCATCGCCTAGGTAGGCGAGGTGATTTGCTTTGGAACCGGCGCCGATCCTGCTTGCCTTGATTTCGACGAAGTTGCCAATGTGTACGCCCTTGCCCAGCTTGGCGCCCGGCCGCAGGCGTGCGTAAGGGCCGATCCTGCAGCCGGCGCCAATCTCGGCGTCCTCCAGCAGCGAAAAAGCGTGTACTTCGGTGTCCGCGGCCACCTTGACGTTACGCAGTACGCAGTTCGGTCCGATTCTCACCCGGTCGCCGAGTTTCACCCGGCCCTCAAACACGCAATTGACGTCGATGACGACGTCCTGACCGCAGGTAAGCTCGCCGCGCACATCCACCCGCCACAGGTCGGCAAGCGCCACGCCTGCCTCGAGCAGCTTTTTCGCCTGCGCGTTCTGATAAGCGCGCTCCAGGATCGCCAGTTCGTGGCGCGAGTTCACGCCGGCCACTTCGTGGGCAACCACGGCCTTCACCACGCTCACCGGCGCCCCGCTGGCAGCGGCAATGCCGATCACATCGGTCAGGTAGTACTCCTGCTGCGTATTGCGGTTGGCGACCTTGGCCAGCCAGCCAGCGAGACGAGCGGCGTTGCCAGCGAGTATGCCCGCGTACCATTCACGTATCGCGCGTTGCGCCGGTTTCGCATCCTTGTGCTCGACGATACTCTTCACGCGGCCACGCGCATCGCGCAGCACGCGGCCGTAACCCTCAGGATCTGACAGCTCGCTGGTGACGATGGCGAGGCCCTTGCCGGCCGTGCGCAGCAATTTGCGCAGCGTCTGGGCGCGCACCAGCGGTACATCGCCGTTTAGCACCAGCACGGTGGCGGACCGCGGAATTCGTGGCAGCGCCTGCAGCAAAGCGTGCCCGGTGCCCAGCTGCTGTGCCTGCGCCACCCAGTCGAGCGGTGCGCCCACGAAAGCGGCTTTCACTTCGGCGCCACCGTGTCCGTGGACAACGCAGATGCGCTCAGGCTTGAGCGACCTCGCCGCATCGATCACATGGGCGAGCAACGGCCGACCGGCAATCCGGTGCAGCACCTTGGGCAGCGCGGAATGCATGCGCTTGCCTTGGCCGGCGGCGAGGATGACGACGTGAAGTGGCATCGGGGGTCGGGCGCCGAATTCTAGCCGACTGCCACCGGCTAGCGCGGCAGTTCAGAGAACCCCATGAGGAACTCATCCACGGCGCGGGCGCACTGCCGGCCCTCACGGATCGCCCATACGACGAGGGACTGTCCGCGGCGCATATCACCCGCGGTGAACACTTTGCGCACGCTAGTGGCGTAGGCCTGCGTGCCTTCCGTTTCCGCACGCGCATTGCCACGGGCGTCCTGCTCGACGCCGAATTCTTCCAACAGCGAGCGCTGCGGCGAGACGAAACCCATCGCCAGCAGGACCAGATCGGCGGGCAGGTCGAACTCGGAGCCTGGAATTTCGGCCGGCTTGCCGTTCGTCCACACCAGTCGCACCGCTTTCAGGGTCTGCACCTTGCCGCCTTCGCCAACCAGCGCTTTGGTGGCGATGGACCAGTCGCGCTCGACGCCCTCTTCATGCGAGGAAGAAGTACGCAGGCGCGTCGGCCAGTAGGGCCACACCGGATTGCGCTCCACATCCGGCGGCATCGGCAGCAGCTCAAACTGCGTGATCGAGGCGGCGCCATGGCGGTTGCAGGTGCCAACGCAGTCCGAGCCCGTATCGCCGCCGCCAATCACAATCACGTGCTTGCCGTCGGCCCGGAGCGCCGGCACGTCGGCATCACCGGCGACGCGCTTGTTCTGCAGCGGCAGAAACTCCATCGCGTAATGCACGCCCGCCAGCTCGCGCCCCGGGATCGGCAGATCACGCGGCACCTCGGCCCCACCCGTGAGCACCACGGCATCGAAATCGGCGAGCACTTGGGCCGCCGGCAGGAACGCCTTCGCATCGTTGGGGATACCTACGACCGGACGATCCTCGCCTACGCATACGCCGCTGCGAAACTCGATGCCCTCGGCGCGCAATTGTTCGAGGCGGCGGTCGATGACTTTCTTTTCCAGCTTGAAATCGGGTATCCCGTAGCGCAGCAGTCCGCCGATGCGCTCGTTCTTCTCGAATACGGTGACCAGGTGGCCGGCGCGCGCGAGCTGCTGCGCGCAGGCCAGGCCGGCCGGGCCGGAGCCCACCACGGCAACTTTCTTGTTGGTCTGGTGCGCGGCCGGCTGCGCCTTGACCCAGCCGGATTCCCAAGCCTTGTCGATAATCGCGTGCTCAATCGACTTGATGCCGACCGGATCTTCGTTGATGCGCAGGACGCAGGCCTCCTCGCAGGGCGCCGGGCAGATGCGGCCGGTGAACTCCGGAAAATTGTTGGTCGAGTGCAAGCTCTCGATCGCGCGCTCCCAGTCCTCCCGGTAAATGAGATCGTTGAAGTCGGGAATGATGTTGTTGACCGGGCAGCCCTGCATGCAGAAGGGGATACCGCAATCCATGCAGCGCGCGCCCTGCAGTTGCGCGTCTTGGTCGGCGAGCCGCAGGTAGACCTCGCGATAGTGCTGCTTGCGCGCCTTGGGCGCTTCGTGAGGCTCCTCGAGACGTTGGTATTCCAGGAATCCGGTAATTTTTCCCATGCGCTGCCTAGGCCGCGTGACGCTGGTGCTTGGCGGCAAGCTCGCCTAGGGCGCGCCGGTATTCGTTCGGGAACACCTTGACGAATTTCGGCCGGGACTCGCTCCAACGCTCGAGGATGCGTTTCGCCTGCGCGCTCCCCGTGTAGCGCACATGGCGCTCGATCATGCGCTTGGCTAGCGCCTCGTCAGACTCGCCCTTGTGCCAGAACTGGCGCGCGAGCCTGGCCTCTTGCTCGGCGCCGGCCAGCAGCGGTTCCAGGGTCACCATCGAGGGGTTGCAGTAGCGGGAGAAGTCGCCCTTCTCGTCGAGTACGTAAGCGATACCGCCCGACATGCCGGCGGCGAAGTTGCGCCCGGTCGCGCCCAGCACCACCACCGTGCCGCCGGTCATGTACTCGCAGCCGTGGTCGCCCACACCCTCCACCACCGCCCAAGCGCCCGAGTTGCGCACTGCAAAACGCTCCCCCGCGACGCCGCGGAAAAACGCCTCGCCCTCGATCGCGCCGTAGAGCGCGACGTTGCCAGTAATGATGTTCTCGGTCGGCTCACCGCGGAACTTGGCCGAGGGTTGCACCGAGATCCGCCCGCCCGAGAGGCCTTTGCCACAATAGTCGTTGGTATCGCCGATAAGATCCAACCAGACGCCACGCGCCAGGAAAGCGCCCAAGCTCTGCCCGGCCGAACCGGCGAGGCGTACATGCACGGTTTCGTCCGGCAAGCCTTCATGTCCGTAGCGCTTGGCGATCTCGCCGGACAGCATGGTGCCTACCGTCCGGTTAATGTTGCGGATCGGCGTTTCGATGGTCACCTTTTCGCCGCGTTCCAGCGCTGGGCGGGCGAGTTCGATCAGCCGCTGGTCCAGCGCCTTGTCAAGACCGTGATCTTGGGTCTCGCAATGGTGTTTGGCGACCTCCGCCGGCACACTTGGGACATAGAAAATCCGGGAGAAATCGAGCCCCTTCGCTTTCCAGTGCTCGATGCCTTTTTTGGTATCCAGCAAGTCGGCGCGGCCGATCATGTCCACGACGCGCCGCACGCCGAGTTTTGCCATCAGTTCGCGCGCTTCCTCGGCAACGAAGAACATATAGTTCACCACGTGCTCGGGCTTGCCCTCGAACTTCTTGCGCAGCAGCGGATCCTGCGTGGCGACGCCTACCGGGCAGGTATTCAGGTGGCACTTCCGCATCATGATGCAGCCTTCAACCACCAGCGGCGCGGTGGCGAAGCCGAACTCATCTGCACCCAGGAGCGCGCCGATGACCACGTCGCGCCCGGTTTTCATCTGGCCGTCCACCTGCACTGCGATGCGTCCACGCAGGCGGTTGAGGGTCAGCGTCTGTTGCGTTTCGGCGAGCCCCAGCTCCCAAGGCGTGCCGGCGTGCATGATCGAGGACCAGGGCGAAGCGCCGGTGCCGCCGTCGTGGCCGGAGATGGTGACGTGGTCGGACTTCGCCTTGGCGACGCCCGCGGCGATGGTGCCGACACCGACCTCGGATACCAGCTTCACGCTCACAGCCGCCGCCGGGTTGGCGTTCTTCAAGTCGTGGATCAGCTGCGCGATGTCCTCGATCGAGTAGATGTCGTGATGCGGCGGTGGCGAGATCAGCTCGACGCCCGGTGTCGCATAACGCAGTTCGGCTATGTACTCGGTGACTTTCTTGCCGGGTAGCTGGCCACCTTCGCCCGGTTTCGCGCCTTGGGCAATCTTGATCTGCAACATCTCCGCCGAGGCGAGATATTCAGCGGTGACACCGAAGCGGCCCGAGGCGATCTGCTTGATTTTGGATTGGAGCGAATCGCCTTTTTGCAAGGGAATGTCCACTTCCACGCGTTCGCGACCGAGGCGCGACTGCAGGGTCTCGCCTGCTTGCACCGGCGCGTAGCGCCTGGGGTCCTCGCCGCCTTCACCGGTGTTGGACTTGCCGCCGATGCGGTTCATCGCGATCGCCAGCACCGTGTGCGCTTCGGTGGAAATCGAACCCAGCGACATAGCGCCGGTCGAGAAGCGCTTTACGATTTCGGTGGCCGGTTCAACTTCTTCTATCGGCACTGCTTGGCAACGCTCAAACTTGAACTCGAACAGGCCGCGCAGGGTCATCTGCCGCTGCGACTGGTCGTTGATCAGCGCCGCATACTCCTTGTAGGTGGCATACGAGTTCTGCCGCGCGGAATGCTGCAGCTTGGCGATCACTTCAGGCGTCCAGGCGTGCTCCTCGCCACGCACCCGCCAGGCGTATTCGCCGCCCGCCTCGAGCATCGTTTCCAGCAACGGATCCCTGTCGTCAAACGCGCGGCGATGAATGCGGATCGTCTCCTGGAGGAGTTCGAGCACCCCGATGCCCTCGATCGATGACGCGGTACCCCGAAAATACTTTTCCACCACCGAGCGGGCGAGTCCCACCGCTTCGAAAATCTGCGCCCCGGTATAGGACATGTAGGTGGAGATGCCCATCTTGGCCATCACTTTTTTCAGGCCTTTGCCGATCGCTTTAACGTAGTTCTTGATCGCTTTGGAGCCTGCCGCGCGCATTTCCTCCGACGACCCTCCGGCGTGCGCCGCGAGGAGGGTCTCGAGCGCCAGGTAGGGATGTACCGCCTCGGCGCCATAACCGCCGAGCAGCGCAAAATGATGCACCTCGCGGGCCGAACCGGTCTCCACCACCAGGCCGGTGGAGGTGCGTAACCCCGTAGTGACCAAATGCTGATGGATCGCCGATAGAGCAAGCAGCGCCGGGATCGCCACCCGCTCCTTTGCCACCAGGCGGTCGGAGATGACGATAATCGAGTAGCCCGAGCGCACCGCGTCCTCGGCCTGCGCACAGAGCGACGCCAGCCGCGCCTCGATCGCCTCCTTGCCCCAGGCGACCGGGTAAGTGATGTCCAGCTCAAGCGAGCGGAATTTCCCGCCGGTATAGCGTTCGATGTGCCGGATCTTCTCCATCTCATAGAAGTCGAGCACCGGCTGGCTGACTTCCAAGCGCAGCGGCGGATTCATCTCGTCGATGCCGAGCAGATTGGGCTTGGGCCCGATGAAGGACACCAGAGAGGTGACCAGCTCCTCACGGATCGGATCGATCGCCGGGTTGGTCACCTGGGCGAACAGCTGCTTGAAGTAGTGGTAGAGGGTCTTGTCCTTTTTCGACAGGATCGCGAGCGCCGCATCATTGCCCATCGAGCCGGTCGGCTCTTCGCCCGCTGCCGCCATCGGCAGCAACTGGAACTTGAGGTCTTCCTGCGTATAGGCAAAGGCCTGCTGGCGGTCGAGCAGCGGCAGCGGCGACTTGAGCGGTGCGGTCTTCTCGGTTTCCACTTCATCGAGTTTTACCCGGATACGCTCGATCCACTCGGCGTAGGGTTTGGCGCCCGCCAGCGATTCCTTCAATTCCTGATCGTCGATGATGCGACCCTTCTCCAGGTCGACCAGGAACATCTTGCCCGGCTGCAAGCGCCATTTCTTGAGGATGCGTTCCTCGGCGACCGGCAAGCAGCCGCACTCCGAGCCCATGATCACCAGATCGTCGTCGGTGACGATGTAGCGCGAGGGCCGCAGGCCGTTGCGATCCAGAGTGGCGCCGATCTGACGGCCATCGGTAAAGGCGATGGACGCGGGACCGTCCCAGGGCTCCATCATCGCTGCGTGATATTCGTAGAACGCACGCCGGCTGGGGTCCATCAGCGTGTGGTTTTCCCATGCCTCGGGAATCATCATCATCACCGCGTGGGCGATGGAGTAGCCGCCCATCACCAGGAGTTCCAGCGCGTTGTCGAACGAAGCCGAGTCCGACTGGCCGTCATAGATCAGCGGCCAGATTTTGGCCAGATCGTCCCCCAGCACCGGACTGGCGATCGCCCCCTGCCGAGCACGGATCCAGTTGACGTTGCCGCGCACCGTATTGATCTCACCGTTGTGGCAGATCATGCGGAACGGGTGCGCCAGATCCCACGACGGGAAGGTATTGGTCGAAAAACGCTGGTGCACCAGGGCCAGCGCCGATTCGACGCGTGAATCCTTGAGATCGAGGTAATACTCACCGACCTGGGTGGCGAGCAGCATCCCTTTGTAGCACAGCAAGCGCGCCGACATCGAGGGCACGTAGAACTCCTTGCCGTGCTCCAGCTTGAGCGTCTGAATGGCGTGTCCGGAGCTCTTGCGGATGATGTAGAGCTTGCGCTCCAAGGCATCGGTCACGGTCACGCCCGCGCCGCGCCCGATAAAAACCTGGCGGATCACCGGCTCGAGTTTTTGCGCCGGTTCGGCAAGGTCGGCGTTGTCCACCGGCACATCGCGCCAGCCCAGCAGCACCTGGCCTTCGTCCTTGATCGCGCGCTCGATCTCGTACTCGCAGGCAAAACGACTCGCCGGGTCGCGCGGCAGGAACACCATGCCGACCCCGTATTGTCCGAATGGCGGCAAACTCACGCCGCACTTGGCCATCTCCTCGCGCAAGAACCGGTCCGGCATCTGGATCATCAGGCCGGCGCCATCGGAGAGCTTCGGATCCCAACCCACCGCGCCGCGGTGATTGAGGTTCTTCAGGATCGTCAGACCTTGTTCGACAATGGAATGCGATTTCTTACCCTTGATGTGCGCAACGAAGCCGACCCCGCAACCATCGTGCTCATAGGCGGGGTCGTAGAGGCCTTGCGGGCCGGGCAGATGTGCCGGCTGAAATGACGAGGTCACCGAGGTCACGATTAACTTATTGATCCAGATCGGTATTCGGACCGATTCGCCGCGCCGCACAAAAATTGAGGGCGAACCTCGAAATATACCGGGGGAACCACATGCTTACAAGGGGTTAGCCTCTGGTTCCTACTGCACGGCAGCGGCGATGCTTTCGCGTACCAGGCGGGGATCGAGATCGCCACGCAGCGTGGCACGGCCCAGCCCTTCGAGCAGGATGAAGCGGAGCCGGCCGCCGGAGACTTTTTTGTCGACCTGCATCAACTCGAGATACTGCTCGATCGGTAGCTTGGGACCGCGTACCGGCAAGCCGGCATGCGCAATCAGCGCCGCGACCCGATCGGCGTCCTCACGGCGCAGCGTGCCGGTACGCACCGACAGCTCAGCTGCCATCACCATGCCTGCGGCGACTGCTTCGCCGTGCAACCACTCGCCGTAGCCCAGCCCCGCTTCGATGGCATGGCCGAAGGTATGGCCGAAATTCAGTATCGCGCGCAGGCCGGTCTCCCGCTCATCGGCAGCCACCACCTGCGCCTTCAGTTCGCAAGAGCGCCGTACGGCGTGGCTCAGTGCCGTGCGATCGCGGGCCAGCAGCTTGCCGATATTGGCCTCCAACCAGTCGACAAACTGCGGATCCAGTACGAAACCGTGTTTGATCACTTCGGCGATCCCCGCGCGCAGCTCGCGGTCGGGCAGGGTATCCAGGGTAGCGACATCGGCAATCACCGCCAGTGGCTGGTGAAATGCGCCGACCATATTCTTGCCACGCACGTGGTTGATCGCCGTCTTGCCGCCGACCGAGGAATCCACCTGCGCCAGCAGGGTCGTCGGCACCTGGATGAAACCAATCCCGCGCTGGAACACCGCCGCCGCGAACCCCGCCAGGTCGCCGACCACGCCGCCCCCCAGGGCAAGGATGAGCGAATCGCGGCCGCAGCGCGCGGCCAGCAGCGCATCAATCACACGATCGAGCGTCCCCCAGGCTTTCGCCCGTTCGCCATCCTCAATCAGGACCGGAACCACGCGGGCGCCCGCTTGCTCGAGTGCACGCTGCACACGCTCGAGATAGAGAGACGCGACGATTTTGTTGGTGACTACGGCGACGCTTCTCGAGGCCACGTAGGGCGCATACCTCTGCGCGTCATCCAGCAGGCCAACGCCGATGTGTATCGGGTAAGAGCGATCGCCCAGGGTTACGCTAAGAGGCTGCATCTGCCGTCCAAGTGCATGAGGAGGTCCTTCGTCAGCGTCTGCACGCTTTGCTTGCCAGTATCGACCACCAGATCGGCGATTTCGCGGTAGAGGGGATCGCGCTCGGCGTAGAGCTCTTCCAGCCTTTGCTGCGGATTCGCGGTTGCCAGCAAAGGGCGGTTGCGGCCGTGGCGCACGCGCTGCCAGAGATGCGGCGGTCGCGCATGTAGGTAGACGACGATGCCGCACTCGGTGATGGTGCGACGATTCTCCTCGGCAAGCACCGCACCGCCGCCGGTGGCCAGCACCGCGTTGTCCAGCGTGCAGAGTTCCGCAAGCACCTGTGTCTCCCGCGCTCGGAAACCCGCTTCGCCCTCGATCTCGAAGATCACGGGGATGGACACGCCACAACGGCGCTCGATCTCCTCGTCGGAGTCGTAAAAACTGCGCTTCAAGCGCCGCGCCAGCAGCCGGCCCACGGTGGTCTTGCCCGCGCCCATCATGCCGATAAGGATAAGACTACCCTCGAGTTTCACAGCGTCATTCTACGCAAGTGGAAAAAGAAACGGTCGGGAGGACCCGACCGTTCCATGGGTCTGGCGAGCTGCGTCAGCGGACGGTCAGGCGCTCATTCACGATCCACGGCGTAATGAACACCAGCAATTCGGTCTTGCTCGAGGCGCTGACCGAGTTCTTGAACAAGAAGCCGATATACGGCAGATCACCAAAGAACGGTATGCGGGTGACATCGTTACGGTCGCGCTGATCATAGATACCGCCGATGACCACCGTGCCGCCGTTCTCCACCAGTACCTCGGTCTTGATGTGCTTGGTGGTGATCTGCACGCCAGCCGGCGTGGTCGCGCCGGGCTCATCCTTGTTCACATCGAGGGTCATGATGATGTTGCCGTCCGGCGTGATCTGCGGCTTCACCTTGAGCGAGAGATTTGCTTTGCGAAAAGAGACGCTGGTCGCGCCTGACGAGGTCGCCTGCTGGAATGGGATCTCCGTGCCTTGCTCGATGACCGCCTCGACCTGGTCCGCGGTAAGCACCCGCGGGCTGGACACGGTCTTGCCCTTGCCGTCGGCCTCAAGAGCCGAAATCTCCAGATTGAGAAACTGAGTGAGCCTGGAGTTGAAGAGGACGAAGGAGAACTGGCCGGCGCCGAGCAACAACTACTCCCAGTGTCTAGTGAATCGTCGACGAAAGGGAAAGTCTATAATGCGCCGTGCCCCCGCCACGTGCAACAATTTCCTAGAGTTGGCATAACCCCCTTGATTTGGCTTCGTTTTTTGCTGTTTCCGTTAGTTCTGTTCGGGGGGCTGGCGCTCGCCGGGGCGTTCCTGGCGGGTTTGGTCATTGCGCTCGCTTACCCGAATCTGCCTTCGCTTGAAGTACTCACCGATTATCAGCCCAAAATTCCTCTGCGCGTCTACACCGCGGAAGGCGCGCTGATCGGCGAATTCGGCGAGGAACGTCGCTTGCTGATTTCGATCAAGGAGGTCCCCGAGCAGCTCAAGCACGCGATTCTTGCCGCCGAGGACGAGCGCTTCTACCAGCACACCGGAATTGACTACCTCGGCGTTGCGCGCGCAGCCTACGCCAACCTGAGCCAAGGCGGACGCCGGCAGGGCGCGAGTACGATCACGATGCAGGTGGCGCGCAACTTCTTCCTGTCCTCGGAGAAAACACTCACCCGCAAGCTCTACGAAGGCTTGCTGGCCTTCAAGATCGAGAACAACCTGGAGAAAAACCAGATTCTCGAGCTCTACGTCAACCAGATTTACCTGGGCCAGCGCGCCTATGGCTTTGCCGCTGCCTCACAGATCTATTTTGGCAAGCCCCTGGACAAGCTAACCCTAGCCGAGGCGGCAATGCTGGCGGGGCTGCCTAAGGCGCCGTCTGCCTATAACCCCGTTGCCAATCCGCAACGCGCCCGGCAGCGCCAGCAATATGTATTGCGGCGCATGAGGGAATTGGGACACATCACCGAACAACAACAGGCAGAAGCGAGCAAGGCTTCCCTCCAGGTCCAGCGCGAAGTGGACAACTTTGCGGGCGTTCACGGGGAATACCTGGCCGAGATGGTCCGCCAAACGATCTACGAGCAGTACCCCGAGGAGACCTATACCAAGGGATTCCGGGTCTACACCACGATCCGCAAGGCCGATCAGGAGGCCGCTTACGAGGCGGTGCGGCGCGGCTTGCTCAGCTACGACCGCAGCCAAGGCTACCGCGGACCCGAGGCTTTCGTCGAACTGGCTGCCAATGCCGGCGACGACGACTACGACGAAGCGCTGGCTGGGCACCATGACGCGGATGACCTGAAGGTGGCGCTGGTGCTCGCGGTGAGCCCCAGGGATCTAAAGGTGGCGCTAAAAAACGGCGAGGTGATCACTATTGACGGCGAAGGTCTGAAATTCGCCGCCCGAGCACTGGAGGAGAAAACAGCGCAACAGCGGCGGCTGCGGCGCGGCGCGATTATCCGGCTGCAGAAGGACGAGAAAAAGAGCTGGCAGATCGCCCAATTGCCGGAGGCGGAAGCCGCTTTGGTGGCGCTCGATCCAGCCAATGGCGCGATCCGCGCCTTGGTCGGCGGCTTCGATTTCAACCGCCGCAAGTTCAACCACATCACCCAGGCCTGGCGCCAACCCGGCTCGTCGTTCAAGCCCTTCATCTATTCCGCCTCCCTGGAAAAGGGCTTCACGCCTGCCACCGTAATCGCGGACGCGCCGATCGTGGTCGAGGCCGAAGTCACCGGCAGCCAGCGCTGGGAACCTAAAAACTACGATGGCAAATTCGAGGGTCCGATGCGGCTGCGCACCGCGCTCGCCAAATCGAAGAACATGGTGTCGATCCGGATCTTGCAGAGCATCGACCCAAAATACGCGCAGGACTACGTGACCCGGTTCGGCTTCGATGCCGACAAGCATCCGCCCTACCTCACCATGGCGCTAGGCGCCGGTTCGGTAACACCGATGCAAATGGCGCGTGGTTACGCGGTATTCGCCAACGGCGGCTACCTGGTCCAGCCCCATTTCATCCAGAAAATCGTCGACGACCGCGGCAACCAGCTCGGCATCGCCAAGCCACGGCAAGCAGGCGATGAATCACTGCGCGTGATCGACGCGCGCAATGCCTTTCTCATGGATTCGATGATGCAGGACGTGACGCGCTACGGCACCGCGGCCAGCGTCGCCAAGCTGGAACGGCGCGACTTGGCGGGCAAGACCGGAACCACCAATGACTTCGTCGATGGTTGGTTCTGCGGCTACCAGCCTGGGCTGGTCGGCGTCGCCTGGATGGGTTTCGATCAGCCAAAGTCCCTAGGCAAGAACCAGACCGGAGGCCGCGTCGCACTACCGATCTGGATCGACTACATGGGTAAGGCGCTAAAAGGCATCCCCGAAGTGCAACGCGCCGTTCCCGACGGGATCGTTTCTGCCAGCTCCGATGCCGATCCGTCGGTGCCCCCGGAGGCGAGAAGTGCTAGGGAATTTTTCTATCGCGAATTTGCCCCCACCAGGGAAGACGCGTCGCCAGCAGCACCGTCGGGGCGACCGTCCTCTTAGCGCGCGCCAGGGCTGCAAATTCGCTTTCGGTCATGGCTGGGTTTTCTGGATGATCCTGCTAACATCGCCGTTTTAGTCGTGGTGCCACTGTCCTGATGCGTCCCGCCCTTCTCGCCCTGGTGCTGGTCCTGCTTGCCGCCGGCTGCGGCCAGAAG
>SHXK01000020.1 GCA_009693335.1 Betaproteobacteria bacterium
ATTTCCTCGGTCCGCAGCTCAAGCGCCAGCTTCTCCAGCACGCCATTGACGAATTTGTGGCCGTCGGTGCCGCCGAAGCTCTTGCCCAGTTCGATCGCCTCGTTCAGCACCACCTTGAACGGCGTTTCCAATCGCTGCGCCAGTTCATAGGCGCCAATCAGCAGGATCACGCGCTCGACCGGCGACAGCGAGGTGAGACTGCGATCCAGATGAGGTGTGATTATTTTTTCCAGAAAGTCATTTGTTTTTATGACTTCGGCCATCAGTTCGGCCGCGAATTTCTGGTCGCAGCGCACCCAGCCTTCGAGGGTTTGTGCCTGCGCCAGGGCGTCGCCGCCGGCGAGCTTCCAGGCATAAAGCGCCTGCAACGAAATCTCCCGCGCGCGCCGGCGGGCCGAAGTTCGGGCGCCCGTCCGCGCGCCCTTCAGCGCCACTGCGCCGCCAGTTCCTGTCGCAGGCGGGCCATCTCCAGGGCGACGCGCACCGCTTCACCCCCTTTGCCCTTGCGCGCCAGCGCCTGCGCTTCGTCGTCCGTGGTCAAGACTGCGTTGGCCACCGGTAGGCCGCTCTCGAGCGCCACCTCCATAATGCCGCGCGCCGATTCGTTGGCAACCACCTCGAAGTGGTAGGTATCGCCGCGGATTACCGCGCCGATAGCGACCAGTGCGTCGAAGCGTCCCGACTGCGCCATCCACTGCAGCGCGAGCGGTATTTCGAGTGCGCCGGCCACAGCTACGAACTCGGCCTTAGCGCCCGCGCGCGTCAACTCGGCGCGCGCTGAGACGAGCAGCGCCTGGCAGATTTCTTCGTTGAAGCGGGAATGAACGACGCCTATGCGCAGCGGGTTCATGGCTGTTGCCGCTCCGTGTAACCCATGACCTCCAGGCCGAAACCGGCCATGCTCGGCATCTTGCGCGGGGCCGCCAGCAGGCGCATTTTGCCAACGCCCAGGTCGCGCAGAATCTGCGCGCCGATACCGTAAGCACGCAGTTCCATGCTGCGGCCCTGGCGCGCCGGGCGCTGACCGGTCAACTGCGCGGCCAGTTGTGCCTGCAGCGCTGCGCCGGACTGGCTGCAATTCATGAGCACCATGACGCCGACGCCGGCTGCCTGAATCGCCTTGAGCGCATCGCCGACACCCCAGGAATGGCTGCCGGAGGCCGTCTCCAGCAGGTCCAGCACGGAAAGCGGCTCGTGGACGCGCACCAGCGTTTCGTCCTGAGCACGGATATTTCCAAGAACCAGCGCCAGGTGTATCGAAGCCACCGAACGGTCCTGGTACGACACCAGTTGGAATTTCCCCCACGGCGTCTCGATCTCGCGCTCGGCAGCGCGCTGCACCATGGACTCGTTGCGACTGCGGTATTCAATCAGATCCGCAATGGTGCCGATCTTGAGTCGGTGCTGAGCGGCGAACTCCATCAGATCAGGCAAGCGCGCCATGCTGCCGTCCGCGCGCATGATCTCGCACAGCACCGCCGCCGGATTGAGGCCCGCCAGGCGCGCGAGGTCGCAGCAGGCTTCGGTATGCCCGGCGCGCACCAGCACGCCGCCGTCCTGCGCGATCAGGGGAAACACATGCCCGGGTTGCACGATGTCAGCAGCGGTGGCGCCTGCAGCCGTGGCGACACGAATGGTAAGCGCGCGATCGTGCGCCGAAATGCCGGTGGCAATGCCTTCGGCGGCCTCGATGGAGGCGGTGAAATTAGTGCCGTGGCGCGAGCGGTTCTCGCTCACCATCGGCTTCAAGCCGAGCCGCTCCGCGTGCGCCACGCTGAGCGGCATGCAGATCAGACCGCGGCCGTGGGTGGCGAGAAAATTGACCTTCTCCGGGGTGACAAAATCCGCAGCGAAAACCAGATCTCCCTCGTTCTCGCGGTCCTCGTCATCGACCAGCACGACGATGTTACCGGCGCGGACCTCGGCGATGATTTCGGCGGTCGAGCTGATGACGCTAGGTTCGCGTTGCATGGGTGGATTATATGCCCGCGCCCCGGGATTCCCTGCCCAGCTAAGGTTGGGCTACGCCCTCGCTCACTTCAGCGCGCTCGGACGGTCTTTCCCCGAGCTTCTCCTTGATGCGCGCGCTCTTGCCCGAACGCTGACGCAGGTAATAAAGCTTGGAGCGGCGCACTTCGCCTTTCCTCTTTACCTCGATGCCGGCAATCAGCGGCGAATAGGTCTGGAAGGTGCGCTCGACGCCTTCGCCGGAGGAGATTTTGCGCACGATGAAGGCGGAGCGCAGGCCCCGGTTCCTCTTGGCAATCACCACGCCTTCGAAGGTCTGCTCGCGTTTCTTGTCGCCCTCGACCACGTTCACGCGCACAGCGACCGTGTCGCCCGGCGAGAATTCGGGAACGCTCTTCTTCATGCGCAGGATCTCTTCCTGCTCGAGCTTCTGGATCAGGTTCATTTTCCGTTTTCTCCAAATTCGCGCTGGAATTCCTCCAGCAACTTTCTTTCGTCGTCGTTGAGCTGCCTCGCCGCAAGGAGGTCGGGCCTCCTCAGCCAGGTCCTGCCCAGCGCTTGCTGCAACCGCCAGCGCCGGATGTTCTCGTGGTGCCCGGAGAGCAAGATGCTCGGAACTTGCACCGGCAACTTGCCATCCGTCTCCTGCTCCGGCCAGAGTTCCGGCCGGGTGTACTGCGGGCAGTCGAGCAGCCCGTCAACGAAGGACTCCTCCACCGCCGACCGATCGCCGCCGAGTGCACCCGGAATCTGGCGCACCACCGCGTCGATCACCGTCATCGCCGCCAACTCGCCACCCGAGAGCACGTAGTCCCCGAGCGAGAGCTCTTCATCCACCCGCCGCTCGATCAAACGCTGGTCTATGCCCTCGTACCGCCCACACAATAAAACCATACTGGGAAGCTTGGCCAGAGCCATGACCTTGGCATGGTCCAAGCGCTTTCCCTGCGGCGAGAGGTAAATCACCTTGCCCCCGCCTGCACTGCCTTTACTTTCGCGCTGCGCACTCAGTGCCGCATCCAGCGCCTGCTCCAGCGGTTCGGCCAGCATCAGCATGCCCGGCCCGCCGCCGTACGGTCGATCATCGACCGTCCGGTAATTGTCCTTGGTGAAATCGCGCGGATTCCATAAGCCGAGCGACCATAATCCTGTTTCCAGTGACCGCCCGCTAATGCCGCTCGCCGTTACTGCTGCGAACATTTCCGGGAACAGCGTCACCACATCGAAGCGGATCACCCGTCCCGCCTCACCAGTCTGCCCCCCATGCCACTTCGATCCGTCTAGCCTGCAAATCCACCTTCTTCACCACCGGCGGCACCCACGGCAGCAGCCGCTCACGCTCGCCGGCTAGCGCCATCACGTCGTGCGCGCCGTTGGAGAACATCCTTTGCACGACACCCAGCATCTGACCCTGCTCATTCACCACTTCCAGGCCGACCAAATCGCTCCAGTAGTAACTGCCTTCGCCCGGCTGCGGCCGTGGTATCTCGACCGACTTGCCCTTCAACTGCTGCGCCTGCTCCGGATTTTCGATACCGTCCAGCTTGGCAACGAGCGTTCCGGAGTGCGATCTGGAACCCTTCACCGCCCACGCTACGCCGCCGATCCACCAGAGCGGCGCCGCCGCCAACAGCTCGGGCTCGTCCACCACTACCTTCAACCAGCCGCGTACGCCGTACGAGCCGGAGATGCGTCCGTACTCAATCAAATCCCGCGGCAGGCTACTGCCTTCCGCATCCCCACTAAGCGGCTTTTTTGGCCTTGCCAAACTGCTTGACCAGTCGCACCACGGTCGATGAAGGCTGCGCGCCCTTGCCTTCCCAGTGCTTGATGCGCTCGACATCGACGCGCAGCGACTCGCGCCCGGCGGGCGCTTTCGGATCGTAAAAGCCCACGCTCTCGATGAAGCGGCCGGTGGCCGCGCGACGCGAATCGGCCACCACCAAGTGGTAGAAAGGCCGCTTTTTGGCGCCGCCTCGCGCCAGTCGTATGACTACCATTTAGAGTTCCTCTGCCACTGCGAAAGGGAGCGGATTATACGCATGAAACCCGCTTGCGAGGACAAAATTAAGCTCTTAAAGCAAAGGGAATTAAGTTACAGTGTTACATTCTTGGATCCATAGGAATGCCTCCATGCCAACCATCCGAGTAGATCAGGACGTGTTCGAGGGTCTGCAAAGACTGGCCAAACCCTTTGTCGATTCGCCGAGCATGGTGATCCGCCGCTTGCTCGAGGACCGGGGCGTACTGGCGAAGGCTGCGCCAGCGACGGCGCGGCCACCCACCGGCAGCCTTGCCTCCAATGCGCTGACGCCGCAACCGGTGTACGAGAAATACCTGCTTTACATCCTGGATAGGGAATTCAATGGCCAGGGCCACAAGCGCGATGTGACCCACGCCATCGTCAAGCGCATGATGAAAGACGGTCACATCGGCGCGGCGGACCAGGAACTGGTCAGCACCGGCGAAACCAAAGCTGAAAACACCATCACTTGGGCGCGCAATGCGCTGAAGCAGCGCGGCTATATCAACCGGGCTGCTAGCCGGGGCATCTGGGAACTGACCGCCGAGGGGACCCGTGCGGCAGGCAAGGTCGTACTTCCAAAATCCGCGCCAGTCGGAGCTGTCTCGGCTTGATGAACTACAGAGCCTGCACTTGCGGGAGAGCGCCCATCTTGCGGTCGAGCGTGAGGGTGATGAGTTCAGCGCGGCGGTAGTCGTCGGCGATCAAGCGGTCGAGCAGGCCACAGCCCGCGCCAGCTTCCAAGGCGGCAAACACGCCCGCCCCGTTCAGCGGCGCCACCAGACCGCTCTTGAGCACGCTGGCGAGAGCGGCGCGTGCGTCGGGTTTGGCTACACCGTAGTGATGTTGCAAGGCGATATAGGCCTCGCCAATAACCTGATTCGATGCAAACACCTCGGCATCGTCGCGCTCAATGAGCGCAGTCAACTTGCGCACGCAGCGCTCAAACCCGTCCTCGGGATCGCCGGTCGCCAACCGGACGAGGATAGAGGTATCAATCCCGAAGCGTGCGGGCATGAGGCCGATCGCGGAAAACCTCAAGATCGAAACTGCCTTCGCCACGACGTAACTTGCCGCGTAGCGGCGCGAGGCGCGCCCGTTCGATATTCCGGGCGCGCAATATAAAACCGTCAGGTCCTTCCTCGAGCGCGATCCGGTCGCCGGGCTTCACGCCCAGCGCCGCCAGGACGCGCGCGGGAAATGTAACCTGGCGCTTGGCGGTGATCTTGACGAACATGACGGCAATCCTTTTTTAAAATACCTTACTAAGTATTTATATTAGTAAGGTGCCCCCGTCAAGCTGCGGGCCGACAACCACGAACCGAGCGCTGCTAGGCTCGAGACCCCAGCCCTCAGCGCATGCCCGGCAGCATGCCCTTCATGTTGCCCATCATGCGGCGCAGGTTGCCGCCCTGCATCATTTTCATCATCTGCTGCATCTGCTCGAACTGTTTCAACAGGCGATTCACCTCCTGCACCTGCACCCCCGCGCCAGCCGCGATGCGGCGCTTGCGCGTGGCCTTGATGAGCTCGGGACTGGTGCGCTCCTTCTGTGTCATGGAGTTGATGATCCCCTCGATGCGCGCCAATTGCTTCGTATCCTGCAGTTGCGCCGGATTGATTTGGCCCGCCAGCTGGGCCGGCAGCTTGTCCATCAACGATGCCATGCCGCCCATCTTGTTCATCTGCTGCAACTGCTGCTTGAAGTCCTCCAGGTCGAAGCCCTTGCCCTTACGGACCTTGTGCACCAGCTTCTGCGCCTGCTCAAGATCCACCTGCTTGTGCGCTTCCTCGACCAGCGACAGGATGTCGCCCATACCAAGGATGCGCGAGGCCATGCGCTCGGGATGGAAGGGCTCCAGGCCGGTGAGCTTTTCCCCGGTGCCGACGAACTTGATCGGCTGGCCGGTGACGTGGAGCACCGAAAGGGCCGCCCCGCCCCGCGAGTCGCCGTCCAATTTCGTGAGCACCACGCCAGTAAGCGGCAGGCGTTGGTTGAAGGCGTGCGCCACATTAACCGCGTCCTGGCCCTGCATCGCGTCCACCACGAACAACGTTTCGGCTGGCTGCAGCTGCGCGTGCAGCGCTGCGATCTCCTGCATCATCGGTTCGTCGATCGCCAGTCGACCGGCGGTGTCGACGATGATGACGTCGCAGTAATGGCGGCGGGCGTGTTCGAGGGCCTGGTTGGCGATCGCTGCAGGTTTTTCATCCTGATGAGACGCAAAAAAATCCACGCCTGCCTGCGCGGCCACCGTTTTCAGCTGCTCGATCGCCGCGGGGCGGTAGACGTCGCAGGAAACGACCAACACCTTCTTTTTCTGCTGCTTCAGGAATACCGACAGCTTGCCAACGGTGGTGGTCTTGCCCGAGCCTTGCAGGCCGGCCATCAGGATCACTGCCGGCGGCGTCACCGCAAGGTTCAGCCCGGCGTTCGCCTGGCCCATCAGTTGCGTAAGTTCCCGGTGCACCACCCCGATCAGCGCCTGCCCCGGAGTGAGACTGCCGATCACCTCCTGGCCGAGCGCAGCCTGGCGCAGCTGCTCGATGAAATGCTTCACCACCGGCAGCGCGACGTCAGCCTCCAGCAGCGCAATGCGCACTTCGCGCAGCGCCTCCTGCACGTTGGCTTCGGTGAGGCGCGCTTCGCCGCGGATCGTCTTGACGATCTTCGCCAGGCGCGCTGTCAGATTATTCAACACGGAAAATGCGTCATAGGGTGATAGACTGGAACAGTGCCCGACATTGTAATTCACGTCGTCGCGAGCGCGCTCTACGCCGCGCTCGCATTGCACTTCTGGCTAACGCGTTGGCGCGTTCCTTTCGGGCGCTGGCGCGCGAGCCCCCCCGCCCCCGGCGGCCTGCGAGGCTGGGAACGTACCGCGATCCTGTTGCCGCTCACGGCGCACGGCGTGCTGCTTTACTCGGAAATGTTCGCGCACAGCGAACTTCGCTTCGGCTTCGCCTACGCGCTCTCGGCGATGCTGTGGCTGGCAGTGCTGTTCTACTGGCTGGAGAGTTTTCTGTATGACCTGGATGCGCTGCAGGCGCCGGTGCTGGCGCTGGCGGCGCTCAGCGCGCCGCTGCCGGCGCTGTTCCCCGGACACATCGGCGCCGCCTACGCTGTCGCGTTTGAGTTCCGGCTGCACCTAGTGTTGGCGATGCTGGCCTACAGCCTCTTTACTATCGCGCTGTTGCACGCACTGCTGATGGCGGCTCTCGAACGGCGCCTGCACCGTAAACAAGGTGCGCAAGCCGCTGTGCTGCCGCCGCTACTGACGCTGGAGCGCCTGCTGTTCCGCCTGCTCGGCGCCGGCTTCCTGCTACTGACGCTGACGCTGGCCACCGGCTTCGCGTTCTCCGAAACGCTGTTCGGCCGGGTCATGCGCTTTGACCACAAGACCGTGTTCGCGGTGCTGTCCTGGTTGACCTTCGGGCTGCTGCTCGCCGGGCGCCAGCTGTACGGCTGGCGCGGCCGCACCGCGCTGCGCTGGACGCTCAGCGGCTTCGTGCTGCTGTTGCTTGCGTATATCGGCAGCCGCTTCGTGCTCGAAGTCGTCCTCGACCGCGGCTGAGTTTCGCGTGGACGACATCCCCCTAGTCTGGGCGATCGGCGCTCTGGTCGCGCTGCTGGCGGTGTCCGCTTTTTTCTCGATCGCGGAAACCAGCATGATGGCGCTGAACCGCTACCGCTTGAAGCACCTTGCCGCGGAGGGCCATCGCGGCGCGCTGCGCGCCGCCGCCTTGCTCAAACACACCGACCGCTTGCTCGGCACGGTGCTGATCGGCAACAACCTAGTAAACACCGCGGTAGCCACGCTCTCCAGCCTGATCTCGATCCGCCTGATCGGCGAAGGCCGCCTGGGCTGGGCGGTCACGGCGAGCACAGTGGCGGCCTCGTTCCTGATCGTGGTGTTCGCGGAGATCACGCCCAAGGTGATTGGCGCCACCTATCCAGAACGCATCGCCTTCGCCATTTCCTGGTTGGTGAAACCCGCGCAATGGCTGCTAACGCCGGGCATCTGGCTGGTGAACCTGTTCGTGCAGCCGATGTTAAAGCTGTTGCGCATCAAGCCCGATCCGGAGGCGCAGCGCCTGTCAGCCGAGGAAATTCGCACGCTGGTGCTGGAATCCTCCAGCTTCATGCCGAAGAAACACCTCTCGATCCTGATCAACCTGTTCGACCTGGGCGAGATCACGGTGCACGACGTGATGGTGCCGCGCGCGAGGATCGAGGCCATCCGCCTAGATGACGACTTGGAGACCATCGCGCGCCAGCTCGCCACCAGCTACTACCGTGAGCTGCCGGTGTTCCGCGGCGGCAGCGACGAGATCGCAGGTGTGCTGCACCTGCGCAAGGTCTTCGGGCAACTACTCTCCGGCACGCTCGACAAACAGGCGATCGAGGCCATGCTGGACGAGCCCTACTTCGTGTCCGCCACCACCCCGGCGATCGCCCAACTGCAATATTTTCAGGACAAGCGCGAACGCATCGGCCTGGTGGTGGACGAGTACGGCGAGCTGATGGGGCTGGTAACGCTGGAGGGGATTGTCGAGGAAATCATCGGCAAGTTCACCACCTCGCTACCCTCGGCCGCCCCCGCTCTGTCCTGGGACGCGGACGGCGCCGCGACAACAGATGGCGCCACTGCGGTACGCGAGGTGAACCGCAGCCTCGGGTTGGAGCTGCCCACTGACGGACCGAAAACGCTCAACGGCCTGATCCTCGAGCACCTGCAGGACATCCCCGAGGCCAACATCTCGATCAAAATCGCCGGTGTGCCGATTGAGATTCTGAGCGCCCAGGGCCGTGCCGTGAAGTCAGTACGCCTGTTCCGCCCCCCGAGTGGACCGGCGCCGGGCGCTGCTTGAAGTCATTTTTCCCTCATTTGGCCAAGCCCTTGACTCAGCGCTAGAATCTTTCTTCAACCCGAGTTCCAGGGGAGAGTAGGACATGGCCACTGCGACGGCGGCAAAGGGCGGGCCCAAGGAAATCGTTTCCTCTGGGAAGGCAAGGACAAGGCCGGCAAGACGGTGCGCGGCGAAATGCGCGCCGCAGGCGAAAACATGGTTCAGGCTGCGCTGCGCCGCCAGGGCGTCACGGTCTCCAAGGTCAAAAAACAAAAGCTGGGCGGCGGTGGCAGCGTCTCGGAAAAGGACGTCGCGCTATTCACGCGCCAGATGGCGACCATGATGAAGGCCGGCGTGCCGCTGCTGCAGTCCTTCGACATCGTCAGTAAGGGCGCTTCCAACCCTGCGGTCACCCGACTGCTGATCGAAATCAAGACCGAGATCGAAACTGGCGCATCCCTGGCACAGGCCTTTCGCAAGTACCCGCTATATTTCGACGCCCTGTACTGCAACCTGGTGGCGGCTGGCGAGGCCGCCGGCATTCTGGAAGCGTTACTAGATCGGCTGGCGATCTACAAAGAGAAAACGCTCGCCATCAAATCGAAAATAAAATCAGCGCTGTTCTACCCGGTGTCGATCATCGTGGTGGCTCTGGTCATCACCTCGATCATCATGATCTTCGTGATTCCGGCGTTCAAAGGCGTGTTCGCCAGCTTCGGCGCCGATCTGCCGACACCAACGCTGATCGTGATGGCGATCTCCGACTGGGTGGTCGACAACTGGTTCATCATTTTCCCGGCGCTGGGTGGCGGCGTGTACGCCTTCCTCGAGGCCTGGAAACGTTCGCTGGCGGTCCAGATCTTCATGGACCGGATCAGCCTCAAGGCGCCGATCTTCGGCCCCCTGCTCAGAAAGGCCGCCATCGCCCGCTGGACGCGAACGCTCTCCACGATGTTCGCCGCCGGTGTGCCGCTGGTCGAAGCGCTCGACTCGGTGGGCGGCGCTTCGGGCAACTATGTCTATCTGCAAGCGACGATCAAGATCAAGCAGGAGGTCTCGACCGGCACCTCGCTCACCGTGGCGATGCAGAACGCAGAGGTGTTCCCATCCATGGTGATCCAAATGTGCTTGATCGGCGAGGAAACAGGCGCACTCGATGCAATGCTCAGCAAGGTGGCTGATTTCTTCGAGGCCGAGGTGGATGACGCGGTCGAGGCCCTCTCCTCGCTGATGGAGCCGATCATCATGGTGGTGCTCGGCACCCTGATCGGCGGCATGGTGGTAGCGATGTACCTGCCGATCTTCAAGCTCGGCGGCGCGGTCTAGGAAGCATTGATGTCCGAACTGGGCTGGCTAACGCAGCCCACCGTCTTTCCCTGGGCCGCTCTGGCCGTGGGACTTTGCATCGGTTCTTTCCTGAACGTGGTGATCCATCGTCTGCCGAAGATGATGGAGCGCGCTTGGCGGGCTGATTGCGCCGAGCTAGCCGGGCAGCAAGCGCTCCAGGACGAGCCCTACAACCTGGTGGTGCCGCGTTCGCGCTGTCCTGGCTGCGGGCGCAGCATCAGGGCCATCGAGAACGTGCCGATCGCGAGCTGGCTGGCGCTGCGCGGAAAATGCGCCGGCTGCGGCGCCCGTATCAGCTTGCGTTACCCGATGGTCGAACTGCTGGCCGGCCTGGGCGCTGCCTGGTCAGCGTCGCATTTCGGCTACGGCATGGCCGCGCTCGCTGCGATGCTCTTCATCTGGTGCACCATCGCCCTCGCCTTTATCGACCAAGCCACGGGCTACCTGCCGGACAACCTCACGCTACCGCTAATGTGGGCCGGCCTGCTGTTGAATATTTTCGGCACTTTCGTGCCGCTGGTCGACGCCGTGATCGGCGCCGCCGCCGGCTATCTTTCCCTGTGGCTCATCTACTGGGCCTACCGGCTCGCCACTGGCAAGGAGGGCATGGGTTTCGGCGACTTCAAGATGAACGCGGCCATCGGCGCGTTCATCGGCTGGCAACTGCTGCCGCTGGTGATCCTGCTCTCCTCGGTGGTTGGCTTGACCTTCGGCGTCCTGCAGATGCTGACCGCCCGGCGCGGCTGGGACGCCGCCTTGCGCTTGCATTTCGGGCCTTACCTGGCGATCGCTGCCATCGTCGCGATGTTCTGGGGCCAGCCGCTCATGCGCTGGTATCTGGCCAGCTAAGGCGGTGGCATTGGACCTCGTGATCGGTCTCACCGGCGGCATCGGCAGCGGCAAGAGCGCGGTGGCCGACGCCTTTGCGCGATTTGGCATCACTGTGGTGGACACCGATGCCATCGCCCATGAGCTTACCGGCCCAGACGGCGCTGCAATCCCAGAAGTGAAGCGGCAATTCGGCGGCGCGCTCGTCGATGCCAGCGGCGCCATGAACCGCGAACGCATGCGCGATCTGGTGTTCTCCGACCGGCAACAAAGAGCGCGTCTGGAAGCGCTGCTGCACCCCATGATCCGCGACGAATCGGCACGGCGCATTGCCGCCGCATTTGCCAGCCGATCGGGACCCTACGTGATGCACGTGGTGCCGCTGCTGATCGAATCAGCCGACTATCGCCAGCGGGTCGGGCGGGTGCTGGTGGTCGATTGCCCGGAGGAACTCCAGATAGCGCGCGTACGGCAGCGCAGTGGCCTGCCAGAAAGCGAGGTCCGTCGCATCATCGCCTCCCAGATACAGAGGGAAAAAAGGCTGGCGGCAGCCGACGATGTGATCGATAACTCAGGCCCCATTGCGGCGATGCAGCAACAGGTGCGGCAATTGCACGAAATCTATCTCCGGCTCGCCGCGGCCTAGTCGGCAACGCACCCGTGCGTGGTTTGGAACGCGCTTGCACGTTGTTTGGAACGCACCCGTGCGTGGTTTGGAACGCACCGGTGCGTTGATCAATTCAATTTGTGTCCAGCGGCTAAATCACTCAAAATATTGGCGTTTTGCTCTTCGGCGAGGCTAGTCTGGCTGTCATCGCGTATGAGTACCCGCTCAACGAGCGCATTCGGACCCTGCTGCGCCTGGAGGATCTGTTCGAGCGTGCGCGCCATTTCATCGCCCGCACCGATCCGCTCGATCATCACGTCGCGCTAATCACGCTGTTCGAGATCCTCGAGGTAGCCGGGCGCGCCGATCTCAAATCCGATCTGTTGCAGGAACTCGAGCGCCAAAAACAGGTGCTGCTTTCGTTTCGCAACAACCCCGACATTTCCGAAGAGGCCCTGTCCGGCATACTGCACGACATTGAGCAGGCTTCGGCGGCGCTGCTCTCGATGACCGGCAAAATCGGCCAGTACCTGCGCGAGAACGACTGGCTGATGTCCATCAAGCAGCGCACCGGCATCCCAGGCGGCGCCTGCGAGTTCGATCTGCCCTCTTACCACTACTGGCTGCACCGACCGGCCGAGGAACGGATCGGCCAGCTTGCTGCCTGGATCGGCCCGCTGTACCCGCTGCGCGACGGCACCGGGATCATCCTGCGCATCCTGCGCGAATCAGGCAAGCCGCAGAGCCTGACGGCGCCGCTGGGGGCTTTCCAGCAGATGCTGGGTGGCAAGACCGCGCATATGCTCCGTGTGCGCCTGGAGGCGAGCCTCGCCTGCGTCCCCGAGATCAGCGCCAACAAGTACGTGCTCAACATCCGCTTCCTGGCGCAAAACGGCGAGGAAACGCGCGCCAAGACCGCCGACTGGGACGTCGGCTTCGAGCTGATCTTCTGTAACCTGTGAAAACCATCCCCTGCCCGCGCTGAGCGCGCAGTGATCCGATGAGCGCCAAGGACCTGGATTCTTTATTGGGAAAAATGGACGGCGAGCTCGTCGGCTGGAACGAGCCCGAGGAGCACCTGCATCAAGCGCTTGCTAATGACGAGCTGACGCTTTTTTGCCAGTTGATCGCCGCACTCACGGGCCCGATCCGCTTTCCGATGGCCGAGGTGCTGATCCGGCTGCGCCAAGAGGAGGAGGCGCTGCTGCCGCCGGGGGAATTCCTGCCGGTGTTCGAGCACTACCGCCTGATGCCCGACCTGGACCGCTGGGTGGTGCGCAAGGTGCTGCAGCACCTGGCGCGCGGCTCACGCATTCCGCGCTTTACGGTGAATGTTTCCAGCCAGACCCTCGATGACCCGGGGTTTCCCAAAGCAGTGGCGCTGGAACTGGTATCGACGGGCGTACCCGGCACCGCCCTGCTGTTCGAAATCAACGAGGCCGACATGCTTGCGCGCCGAGGCCTGCGTGTGTTTTGCGGCCAGCATCCGCGCTGTGGGCTGCGGCCTGATGGTTTCAGGCTTCGGTCGGCGCGCCGTTACGTTCACGCCGCTCAAAACGCTGCGGCCCGACTACGTCAAGGTCGACGGCGTCATCGTGCGCAAACTCCTCACCGCGCCCACCGCCGAAGCGAAATTGAGGGCCATCCTGCGCGTCGGCAAAGTCATGGACTACCAAGTCATTGCTGAAATGGTCGAAGACCAGGATATCCTCACCCGCCTTAAAGTACTGGGGGTGGGCTTTGCTCAGGGCTACGGCATCCAGCAACCACATCCGATCGAAAAGATAGCCTGCTAGTGAACGCACCCGTGCGTGGTTTGGAACGCACCCGTGCGTTAGCCGAACCAACTGCCGCGGATCATGGCCACGCCATGGGCGCCGGCACGCCACGCCGCGGGCAGGTCCTCGTGACGCAGACCGCCAATCGCATACACCGGAATGCTAGCGCCGCGGGCGATCGCCGCAAACCCCTCCCAGCCCAGGGTCGGCACGCCCAGGTGCGACGCGGTCGGCTTGACCGGGCCGAGCACCGCGAAATCCAATTCCAGCCGCATCGCGCGCGCCAGCTCCTCGCGCGTATGACAGGAAGCAGCAGCGAGCCCGCTCACGCGCCGCTCCTGCAGGGTCATCAATTGCCGGGCGGAGTAATGAATTCCGTCGCCGCCCGAGATCGAGTCGCCGTTGATGAGGACCTTGGCGCCGTAGCGATGGGCGAGCTCGACGACCTGGGCCGCGAAACCGACGCGCTCGGGCAGGTCCTTATCCCTGACCTGGATCAGCTTCAGCCCTCGCTCAAGTCTGGCAAGCATTTGTGACAAGGAAAATTCCAGACCCATTTTTTCAGCATCTGTCACCGCGTACTCGTGCGGCAGCGCGAGGCAAGCAAGCACCGGGGCGTTAGCCGGCAACATCGGCGCGACGATCGGGGCATCGATGGCTTGCCAGAGCAAGGCCTGCTTTTCGCGCGCCTGCGGCTCGCCCGTCCAGTCCAGAACCCTGAAGAAATTCAGCCGCACGGTGGCGTGTTCGTAAACGTGCATGCGCGTCAGCCACGGATAGGTGGTGTGCGCCTCGATGCCGAGCTCCTCGTGCAGTTCGCGCACCAGTGCACGCTCGGCGGGTTCGCCGGCTTCGACCTTGCCGCCGGGGAATTCCCACCAGCCGGCGTAGACCTTGCCGGCGGGGCGCTGCGCGAGGAGGAAGCTGCCATCGGCGCGCTGGATCACGGCCGCGGCCACTTCAACGACTGGGGAAACGGGGTCAGACCCCATTTTTATCCTGGCTATTTCTTTTTTCTGGAAATGGGGCCTGACCCCATTTTCCCCGCCCAGTCCCTGGCGAATTGGTAAGCGACGCGACCGCTGCGCGAGCCCCTTTGCAGGGACCACTGCAGCGCTTCTTCTTTCGAATCTTCAATGGCTTTGGTTGAACAAGCAAAAGACTTCAACCAATGCGCGACGATGGCCAGGTACTCGTCCTGGTCGAACGGGTAGAACGAGACCCACACGCCGAAGCGCTCGGAGAGCGAGATTTTTTCCTCCGCCGTCTCGCCCGGATGGATCTCGTCGCCGATGTATTTGGTCTCCAGGTTTTCGCTCATGTACTCCGGCATCAGGTGGCGGCGGTTGGAGGTGGCGTAGATGAGCATGTTCTCCGCCGTGGTCGAGACCGAGCCGTCCAGCGCCACTTTGAGCGCGATATAGCCTTCCTCGGCGCCGTCGAAGCTCAGGTCATCGCAGAACACGATAAAGCGCTCCGCGCGCCCGGCGACACTATCGACGATGTCCGGCAGGTCCAGGAGGTCGCTCTTCTCGACTTCGATCAGGCGCAGGCCCTGCTTGGCGTACTTGTTGAGCAGGCCTTTGACGATCGAACTCTTGCCGGTGCCGCGCGCGCCGGTAAGCAGCACGTTGTTCGCCGGCCGGCCCTCCAGGAACTGGCGCGTGTTCTGCTCCACCTTGCCAATCTGCGGCGCGATGCCCTGCAGGTCCGCAAGCTTCATGCGATGCACGTGGCGCACCGGCTGCAGCCAGCTCTGGCCGCCGCTTCTTCCTCCGCTCACGCGGCGCCAGCGGAAGGCGATGCTCGCTTGCCAGTCGGTCGGTGGCGGCGGCGACGGCAGCAACTGTGCCAGCCGCGCAAACGTTCCCTCAAGGATTTTTTCCAGTTCCTTGCTCAAGATCGGTACTCCGCGTTTATTTTCACGTAGTCATAAGAAAAATCGCAGGTCCAGATCGTGGCCGAGGCCCGACCACGATTGAGGACGACGCGCACAGTGAATTCCGGCTTGCGCATGGCAGCGATGGCATCGGACTCCAGGTAGGAAGGATTTCGGCCGCCTGCTTTAACTACAAAAACATCCTCAAGAAAAAGATCAATCCGGCCGCTGTCAAGGTCCTTGATCCCGGCGTAGCCGACTGCCGCCAGGATCCGGCCGAGGTTCGGGTCTGAGGCGAAAAACGCGGTCTTCACCAGCGGCGAGTGGGCGATCGCATAGGCGATCTTGCGGCATTCGGCCTCGCTGCGCCCTCGCTCCACCGTCACCGTGACGAACTTGGTGGCGCCCTCGCCATCCCGGATCACCGCCTGAGCCAGCGATCTTGAAACCTCGAGGATGGTTTGCTCGAGAATTTTCCGGTCTTGCTCGCTGCTCGCTGCTACCCCCACGCCTGAAGCAATCAGCATGAACGCATCGTTGGTGGAGGTGTCGCCATCCACGGTGATGCAGTTGAACGACTGGTTCGACACCCGCCGCACCATCGACTGCAGGCTTTGCTGCGGCACGCGGGCGTCAGTGGCGACGAAACCCAGCATGGTCGCCATGTCGGGACGAATCATGCCCGAACCCTTGGCGATCCCAGTGACCACGACCACGCCGCCCGAAAGTTTTACTTTGCGCGAGCACGCCTTCGGCATGGTGTCGGTGGTCATGATCGCCTCGGCCGCCGCGGCCCAGTTGTCGGCGCGCAGATCAGCGATCGCCGCGGGCAGTCCGGCGACGATCCGGCCGGCGGGCAACGGCTCCATGATGACCCCGGTAGAAAACGGCAGGATTTGGAACGGCTTGGCGTGCATTTTCCCTGCCAGCGCAGTGCAAACCTGAAGCGCACGCCGCAAGCCATCTTGACCCGTCCCGGCATTGGCGTTGCCGGTGTTGACGACCAGGGCGCGAATCCGCTTCGAAGTCAGATGTTTTTTTGCCAGCAGTACGGGAGCGGCGCAGAACCGGTTCTTGGTGAACACGCCAGCAACCGTCGCGCTGGGGCCGAGGCCGATGACGAGGAGGTCTTTGCGGCCCGACTTTTTGATCCCCGCCATCGCAATGCCCAGCTCGACGCCGGGCACGGGGGTAAGCGACTTCGGGTCAGGAAGAGAAAGATTGACGGCCATGCTTAGAACTAAGTGAGTCTGCCGTGGCAATGCTTGTACTTCTTGCCTGAGCCACAGGGGCAGAGATCGTTACGCCCGATCTTTTGGCTCGTCCGCACCGAAGGCTGGGAGGCGGGTTTCGCCGTGTCAGCGTCTTCGGCGCCAGCCGCGAGCGCTTCCTCGTAATCGGCGTGCTGCAAGCGCACGTTCTCCACATGCGATTTGTCGTCGATCTGCGGCACTTCGTCCGCAGCGCGGATTTCGATGTTGTTCAGAGTCTTGATCACCTCGAGCTTGACCGCCTCGAGCATGACACCGAACAGCTCGAAGGCCTCGCGCTTGTATTCCTGCTTGGGGTTCTTCTGTGCGTAGCCGCGCAGGTGGATGCCCTGGCGCAGGTGATCGAGCGCCGCGAGGTGCTCGCGGTAGTGCGCGTCCAGAGTCTGTAGCGTCAGGTAGCGCTCGTACTGGCGGAACGAGGCTTGCGCGGACTCGGGGATCTTGAGCCGGTAGTCTTGCTCGGCGCGCTCGATGATGCGCTCCAGCAGCGTTTGGTCCTGGAGTTCTGGCTCTTGCTCCAGCCAGGCCTTGAGCGGCAGAGGCAGTCGCAATTCGGCGTTGAGCGCGTTCTCCAGGCCGCCGATGTCCCACTGTTCCTCGACGCTTTCCGGGGGCACAAACTGGCGGAAAAGATCGCTCACTACGCCGACGCGCAGATCCGAAATGCGCGGCGAAACATCCTCGGACTCGAGTAGCTCGTTCCTCAGTGCATAGATGGTTTTGCGCTGGTCGTTGGCGACGTCGTCGTATTCGAGCAGTTGCTTGCGGATGTCGAAGTTGCGCGCCTCGACCTTGCGCTGCGCGCTTTCGATCGAGCGCGTCACCATGCTGTGCTCGATCGCCTCGCCCTCAGGCATCTTCAGCATCACCATGATGCGGTTGATACGGTCGCCGGCGAAAATTCTGAGCAGCGGATCCTCCAGCGCCATAAAAAAGCGCGAGCTACCCGGGTCGCCCTGGCGCCCGGAGCGGCCGCGCAACTGGTTGTCCACCCGGCGCGACTCGTGGCGCTCGGTGCCGATGATGTGCAGCCCGCCGGCGCTGATGACCTGGTCGTGCAGCGCCTGCCACTCGCCGCGCAACTTCTCGGACCGGGCCTGCTTCTCTGCTTCTGGCAGGCCCTCGGCCGCCTCGACTAATTCGCACTGCTTGTCGACGTTGCCGCCGAGCACGATGTCGGTGCCGCGGCCGGCCATGTTGGTCGCAATGGTGATCATCTGCGGCCGCCCGGCCTGCGCCACGATCTCGGCCTCGTGCGCATGTTGCTTGGCATTCAGGACCTGGTGCGGCAGTTTTTCTTTTTCCAGCATCGCCGACAGCAGTTCGGAGTTTTCGATCGAGGTGGTGCCCACCAACACCGGCTGGCCGCGCCGGCGGCAGTCGTGGATCTCATCGACGATCGCTTTGTTCTTTTCTTTGGCGGTGCGGTAGACCAGATCCAGCCGATCATCGCGGATCATCGTCATGTGAGTCGGCACCACCACGGTCTCCAAGCCGTAGATGTCCTGGAATTCGTAGGCCTCGGTATCTGCGGTGCCGGTCATGCCGGCCAACTTGCGGTACATGCGGAAATAATTCTGGAAAGTGATCGAGGCCAGGGTCTGGTTCTCGTTCTGGATCGCGACCTTTTCCTTGGCTTCGACCGCCTGGTGCAAACCGTCGGACCAGCGCCGTCCGCTCATGAGACGGCCGGTGAACTCGTCGACGATCACCACTTCGCCCCCCTGCACCACGTAATTCTGGTCGCGGTGGAACAGGTGGTGGGCGCGCAACGCCGCGTAAAGGTGGTGCACCAGATTGATGTAGGCCGGCTCGTACAGGCTCGCGCTCTGCGGCAACATACCGATGCGCACGAGTATTTCCTCGGCTTTCTGGTGCCCGGCTTCCGACAGAAGAACCTGATGGTTCTTCTCGTCGACGAAGAAGTCGCCCGGCGGCTCGGGCTGGTCCTGCTTTTTTTCCTCCTTCTGGGGAGTCAGCAGCGGAGCAACTTCGTTCAATTTGTAATAGATCTCGGTGCGGTCCTCGGCCTGACCTGAAATGATCAGCGGTGTGCGCGCCTCATCGATCAAGATCGAGTCCACCTCGTCGACGATGCCGTAGGTGAGCTTTCTCTGGTAACGCTCCTCGACCCGCATCGCCATGTTGTCGCGCAGGTAGTCAAAGCCGAATTCGTTGTTGGTGCCGTAGGTGATGTCGGCCTGATAAGCGAGGCGTTTTTGATCCGCCTCCATCTGCGGGATGTTGACGCCGACCGTGAGGCCAAGGAAGCCGTAGAGCTTGCCCATCCACTCGGCGTCGCGCTTGGCCAGATAGTCGTTGACCGTGACGATGTGCACGCCATTGCCGGCGAGCGCGTTGAGATACGCCGGCAGCGTCGCCGCCAAGGTCTTGCCCTCGCCGGTGCGCATCTCCGCGATTTTGCCATCGTGCAGCACCATGCCGCCGACCAGCTGGACGTCGAAATGGCGCATGCGCAGCGTGCGCTTGCCGGCCTCGCGCACCACCGCGAAAGCCTCGGGCAGCAGCGCATCCAGGGTCGCGCCCTCAGCGTAGCGCTGGCGGAACTCGGCGGTCTTGCCCTGCAGTGCGTCGTCCGTAAGCCTGGCGATTCCGGCTTCCAGCGCATTGATCTGCTTCACCACCCCCGCGTAATGCTTCAGCAGGCGCTCATTGCGGCTGCCAAAGATTCTTTGAGGGATGCTGAACAGTAAAACGAAAAACTTGCGGAAAATGTCCATGAATTCGGGGGGCGCGGATGGCTGCTAAGCCCCCGGAAAAACAACGATTTTAACATGCGGGGGCCGGTCGGCCCCCGTGGCAGGACTACCTGGTTTTTGCTTTGGCCAGAGGAAGCTGAGGATGGGTCGCCAGCAGGAAGTGTTTCGGGTTCTGCGGCGCGCCACGGAAACGCACTTCGAAATGCAGGTGCGGCCCGGTCGAGCGCCCGCTATTGCCGCTGTCGGCGATGCGCCGGCCCCGCTGCAGCACCTCGCCCTCTTTCACCAGGGCCTTCGACAAGTGCGCATAGCGCGTCACCAGGTCGTTGCCGTGGTCAATGTCGATCATGTTGCCGTATTGGGGGTGAAAGCCAGCGAACTGCACCACGCCGCCGGCCGCCGCCATCACCGGGGTGCCGGTGTCGGTAATGAAATCGATGCCTTCGTGCATCGCCTGCTGGCCAGTGAACGGATCGATGCGGTAGCCAAAGCCCGAAGCGCTGGTGGACGCGTCCACTGGCATCATCGTCGGCAAGGCCTTTTTCTTCACCACCTGCTCGAATAACTGCGCTTCCAGTACGCCCAGCTGATCGCTGCGGTTCTCCATCTGCTGGGAGAGCATCGCCACCTTCTCGTTGAACTGGGTGAACGTCAGGTTCTGTGGCGGCAAGGTGGTGGACTGCGCGCCGCCCATCCCCGGGGTCTCGAAGAAGCGGAACTCCTGGGGTTTGATGCCGGCCATCGACGACAAGCGCTCGCCCAGCGCATCCAGGCGCGTCAGGTGCGCCTGCAGCTCGCCTATCCTCACCGCCATGGCGTTCAGGTTCTGCTGCATGAACTCGCGCGCGCGCGCGGTCTCGCCCTGCTGCACGGCCAGCACCAGCTGGGTCACCAGGGGAATTTTCAGGTCTACTGTGAAGCGCAGGCTGAGCCAGTACGTGGCCCCCGTGAGGCACATCAGGATGGCCAGGGCCAGCGCGCCACTGACGAGGACGTGACGCAGCGACAGCGTCAAAGTACGCGCCTTTGCCAACCGGCTGGAGATCAAGATAATCTGCACGTCACCTCCCCTGAACCCCTGTTTTCATGCAACCTATCAAAATCGGCAGAGTGCTTGCGTCGGACACCAGCTTGCAGCCGGTTGTCGAAAAAGCACGCCAGATCAGCGCGCTCTCGAAGCTTTGTTTTGACTTTCTGCCTCCCGGCCAGGCCCACCTAGTACGGGCCCTGTCTTTCAACACCCGCCTCGGCGACCGCCAACTGGTGCTGCTGGCCGCATCTCCCGCTGCGGCCGCCAAGCTGAAACTGCTGTCCGAGGCTTTACTGCGCTACCTGTTACAACAAGGGGCGCAGGTTAATTCAGTTTCTGTCAGGGTGCAACCTGGCGTGGGACCGGAAAATGTCGCCGACCGACCAGCGCCCCGGCGCCTGTCCCGGAGTGCGTTGAACGCCTTGCAGGCGCTGCACCAGCAACTGCCCGAGTCCTCCGCACGCAAGGCGCTGAAAACCCTGTTGGATCACCATTTTGCGTCGATGAAAGCCGGCGAAGAAAAAACCTAGAGATGAACCGGGAGACTCGTCTCTCGGACCCTAGGCCAGCGCTTGGCGCAGGAGACCGGCAACCCCGGCAGGGGCGTCTTCGGCGCGCTCGAAAGTGACCACTTCAACCGCCGCCGGATCGGCCAGCAACTCGCGCAGCAAACGGTTGTTCAGCGCATGGCCGGACTTGTACGCGCTGAAAGCGGCCAGCAACGGCCGGCCGAGCAGGTACAGATCGCCAATGGCGTCGAGGATCTTGTGGCGGATGAATTCGTCGGCGAAGCGCAACCCGCCGGCGTTGAGCACACGGTATTCATCCAGCACCACCGCGTTCTCCAGGCCACCGCCCAGGGCGAGGCCTGCTTCACGCAGGTCTTCCACGTCCTGCATGAAGCCATAGGTACGGGCACGCGCGACTTCCTTGAGGTAGGAGGTGCTGGCGAAATCCACCGTCAGCAAAGTGTTCGACTTCTCGATCACCGGATGGTCGTAGACGATCGAGAACGACAGCTTGAAACCTTCATAAGGCTCGAGCGCGGCCCATTTGTCGCCGTGCCTCGCCTCGATGCGCTTTTTTACGCGCAGGAAGCGCTTGGGGGCGCCTTGCTCCTCGATGCCCGCTTGCTGGATCAGCAGCACGAAGGGCGCGGCGCTGCCGTCCATGATTGGCACTTCGGGTCCATCCAGATCCACATAGGCGTTGTCCACACCGAGGCCGGCCAGCGCGGACATCAGATGCTCGATGGTATAGACCTTGGTCTCACCCATCACCAGGCAGGAACACAGCCGTGTCTCGCCCACCAGATCGGCGCGCGCCGTAATGGCGGGGGCCGAGGGCAGGTCCAAGCGCCGGAACACCACGCCAGTGTCCGGCTGTGCCGGACGCAGGGCGATGCGCACCTTCTGCCCGGTGTGCAGG
The DNA here is from genome assembly GCA_009693335.1 of Betaproteobacteria bacterium. Lineage (GTDB taxonomy): Bacteria > Pseudomonadota > Gammaproteobacteria > Burkholderiales > SG8-39 > RBG-16-66-20. The sequence continues at coordinate 21,731 of SHXK01000020.1, forward strand.
CCGATGCCGGTGGCGTGGACCAGAGATTTCAGGGTTCTTTGGCGCAGCATGAGGGGGATGATTCTAACAAATAGACAAAAGGGACAAATGTCCACTTTACTCATGAGTAAAGTGGACTACAATCCGTTTCATGGATGTCGCGCGCTACCTGCAAAGCAGCGTCACCGACGCTCTGAAGAGCAAGATGGTGTTCGTCGGCGGTCCACGCCAGGTTGGAAAAACGACGTTTGCCCTGGGTTTTTTAGGCAAAGATGCCGACCCAAGCCACCCTGCCTACCTGAACTGGGATCATCCCGCTGTCCCGGCCCGGTTGCGGCGGGCGGAACTCCCGGCCGGGGAACGGCTGCTGCTACTCGATGAAATCCACAAATACAGCCGCTGGAGAAACCTGCTCAAGGGCATCTACGATACGGAAAAATCCAGGCGCAAGATCATCGTCACCGGCTCGGCTCGGCTCGATTACTACAGGAAGGGCGGCGATTCCCTGGCCGGACGCTACCGGTACTTCCGTCTGCATCCTTTTTCCCTGCGCGAACTAAGCCGCAAGCCATCACGCTCCGACCTCGAAGTTTTGCTGAAGTTTGGCGGCTTTCCGGAACCCCTCTTTGCGCAGAACGAGGTAGAGCATCGCATCTGGCGCAGAGACCGCATCTCGCGGGTGATACGCGAGGACCTGCGCGATCTTGAACGGGTACGCGAAATCAGCCTCATCGAGCATTTGACCGACCTGCTGCCCTCAAAGGTGGGCTCGCCGCTTTCGGTCAAGAGCTTGCGCGAGGATCTTCAGATCGACCACAAGACCGCGGAGCGCTGGCTGCAGATCCTCGAGAACCTGTACGTCTGCTTCCGGGTCTCTCCCTACGGGGCCCCCAAGGTGCGCGCCGTAAAGAAAGAAAGGAAGCTTTATCTCTGGGACTGGTCCAGCGTCGAAGCCGACGGCGCGAGGTTCGAGAACATGGTCGCCTGCCAGCTTCTCAAGTATTGCCATTGGCTCGAAGACACGCAGGGCCACTCGATGGAGCTTCGGTATTTGCGGGACACGGACAAGCGCGAGGTCGATTTTGTCGTGCTCAAGGACAAGAAGCCCGTTTTCGCCGTCGAATGCAAGTCGGGAGACAAGGCGATTAGCCCCGCGCTACGCTACTTCGCTCAGAGGACGCCGATACCCCACTTCTACCAGACCCACCTCGGCGAGCGGCACTACGCCAGCGGCAAGATAACGGTGGTGCCCTTTATTCGGCTTTGCGAGGAACTCGGGCTTCCCTAACGCACAGGAGCGTTCCTGCTCGCACAAGTGCGTTCCTGCTAAACGAGGATCAGGCTGCAGCGCCGACAGGATCCGCGCCGGGGACACCGAGATTGCGCAGAACTGTCGCGAACCATGCCGGATTGCTCCAGGCGAGCGCTTCCATGCGCTGCGCGGCGCTCTCCGAGGGCGCGCGTACGACATACGCCTCGTTGTGATGATCGGGAAATGAAGCGCCGTTCTGCTCGCCGCGCAGGTGGGTCACCATCACCACCGTGTCGCGCGATACCATGAAGCGCAGTAACCTGTGGTCTACCGAGTGACTGTTCATGTCCAGACCCCCTCTACGTCATTACTGACAAGACTTACAGGGGCCATGCTAGGCCGATAAACCCACGCGGTCAGTCGTCCATTTGTGGCATCTAGGTAACTGTTTGTAACGTCAGTGGGTCGCTACCCTGCCTGGGCTGCTGCTCGATGGGCAGCAAAGCAAGCGGCTCATCATGTCTGTCCCATTTTCCTCGCCATAGCAGCTTGCCATTCGCCTAGCGGCTTGTAGCCTTTGGCCTTCCTTGCTTCAGCCTCGGCCCAGGACCAGAGTTGCGCGTCGGTAAGCGTCATATCCATGGGAATGCGCAACGGCTGCGCCACGTACCAGGGCGTGTCCACGAAAAACTCGAGGCGGCTGCCCTCGGGATCGCGGAAGTAAACCGAAAGCGCGTTGCCGTGCGACACCGGCGAGAGTTCTTGCACTGCTTCGTGTTCCAGGCGCTGGTGCATCTGGCGCAGTCCGGCGAATTGCGCCATGCGGAACGAAATCTGGTTGATCAGATTGAAACCTCGCTCCGGCGGGCGGCCGCTGACGAGCACCAACTGGTGGTGCTCGCGCGGGTCCCGGCTGAGAAACACCAGTGATACCATGCCGCGCGGGGTTTCTAGATCGCCGTGGTCGGTGACGGTAAAACCAAGCACCCGTGTGTAAAAATCTTCCATGCGCGCCACATCGGTGACGAAAATTCCCACGTGGCTGAAAGAAAATGGCGGAACTGAGGAGAGGCTCATATGAAACTCGCTACATTCAAGACTGCGCAGGGCGCCAGCTACGGCGCGGTTACCGACAAAGGCATTGTCGACCTTGGCAAGCGCCTAGGCAACCAGTACGCCGATTTAAAGGCCATCATCGCAAAAAATGCTTTTGCAAAAATAACCCCCCTGCTAACGCTAGCCGCGGACTACCAGCCTAGCGAGGTCCACTGGCTGCCAGTGATCCCCAATCCGGACAAAATCGTCTGCGTCGGCCTGAACTACCAGGACCACGTGGTCGAGACCGGTCGCGACAACACCGAGCAACCAGCAATCTTTCTGCGCCTAGCCGATTCGCAGGTCGGCCACCAGCAGCCGATCCTGCGCCCGCGTGAGTCTAAGAACCTCGACTTTGAAGCTGAAATCGCCGTCATCATCGGCAAGACCGGCAGAAGGATCTCGCAGAAAGATGCCTGGGATCACATCGCCGGCTACAGTTGCTACAACGACGGCTCGGTGCGCGACTGGCAGCGCCACACCGTCCAGTGGACCGCGGGCAAGAACTTCGCCCGCACCGGCGGCTTCGGGCCGTGGATGGTCACCGCCGACGAGATTCCCCCCGATACCAAAATGACGCTCTCGTGCCGCTTGAATGGGCAGCAGATGCAGTACGCCACCACCGAGCAGATGATCTTCAAGATTCCGAAAATAATCGAGTACGTCTCGACCTGGACCACCCTACTCCCCGGCGACGTGCTGGTCACCGGCACGCCCGGCGGAGTCGGCGCGCGGCGCACCCCGCCGCTGTGGATGAAACCCGGCGACAAGGTCGAGATCGAGATCGACAAGGTCGGCATCCTCGAAAACAGCATCGCGGAGGACTGATGATCAGGTTTCTGCTGCTGCTCGCGTTTTCTGGGTCGGTCCTCGCGCAGGTCTATCCCGATCGTCCAGTGCGCCTGATCGTCGGCTTCCCCCCGGGCGGCAGCTCCGACACCGTGGCGCGCCTGGTGGCCCAGCACCTCTCGCCCTTGCTCGGCCAACCGGTGCTGGTCGAGAACAAACCGGGCGCCGGCGGCATCATCGGCTCGGACTTTGTCGCCAAGAGTACGCCTGACGGCCACACTCTCCTCCTCGCCACCGCCGCTAACGCCACCACGGCGGCGATGATGAAGAGCCTGCCGTTCGAGGCGGTGAAGGACTTCGCCTGGATCACCACCCTCACCACTTACCCGTTTGTCATCGCTACCGGTTCAAATTCTCAAATTAACACTTTGCAAGACGTAATTACGCGAGCCAGGGCCGCCCCGCGCACCCTCAGCTACTCCTCGGCCGGCGTCGGCACCAGCCACCACCTGCTCGGCGAATGGTTCAGCGCCGAGAGCGGCATCGAGATGATTCACGTGCCCTTCAAGGGCGGCACCTCGCCGCTGACCGAAGTTCTCGCCGGGCGCATCGACCTGATGTTCGAGACCATGACCCTGGTGCTGCCGCACATCAAGTCCGGCAGCCTGCGCGCACTCGCGCTCACCGCCCCCGAACCGAAGGACTACCTGCCCGCAGTCCCGCCTGTCGCCCGCATCGTCCCGGGCCTTGTCTTTCAGTCGTGGCTCGGTATTGCCGCGCCCGGCAACACCCGGACGTCGGTGGTGCAGCGCCTGAACTCCGAACTGAGAAAAGTCCTCGCCCTCCCGGAAGTCCAGCAACGCCTCGCCGCCCTCGGCGGCGCCGCCGCTCCAGTATCGCCCGAACAAATGCGGCAGCAGGTCCAGACCGAAGTGGAGCGCTGGCAGCGCTTGGTCGAGAGTCGCAAGCTCGAGCGAAACTAGCCCGCCACGGGCTAACGCACGAGTGCGTTCCTGCCAAGCACGAGTGCGTTCCTGCCAAGCACATTTACTCCCAGTCGGTGCGACTGAAAGACCGTGTGATTGCCAGCCTCGATGCCGACAAGGCTCGAGACAAAGCCTGGGACAATCTCGCCGCCAAACGAGACTCGGAGATCGAACGCGGCGAATCCACCCCCGTCTCCGGGCCAGAAGTCGTTGCTCGCTTACGTGTCGAACTCT
>SHXK01000021.1 GCA_009693335.1 Betaproteobacteria bacterium
AAATTCCCGCCCTATTTGGTAAGCGTTTGGTAAACCGTCGCCAGTTTACTTTAACTATATGATTATATTGGCGTCCCGACGGGGATTCGAACCCCGGTTACCGCCGTGAAAGGGCGATGTCCTAGGCCTCTAGACGATCGGGACTTGAGGCGAACTGCGAGTCTTGGGTGGTGGAGGTAAGCGGGATCGAACCGCTGACCTCTTGCATGCCATGCAAGCGCTCTCCCAGCTGAGCTATACCCCCACGCAAGGGCGCGGATTATAGCACCGGGTTCAGCCGGTCTGATTCACTGACTGATGCCGAGCGAGGCGCGCGAGAACGGTCTCGCGGCCAAGTAGCTCCAGCACTGCATCCAGGGAGGGCGTTTGCGTACGCCCGGTGACCAGCAAGCGGACCGGCATTGCCAGTTCGGGCATTTTGAGGCCGCTGGCCTTCAACACCTCGCTCACGGCAGCCCCCAGCGATTTGCGCTCCCACGGCGTGTCGGCGAGCTTGGCCGCGAGCATCTGCAACGCGGGGCGGGTCCGATCGTTTAGCAGCTCGGCCAGGTTCTTCGCCGCCGGTTCCTCGTAGACGTAGAACAGGCGCGCAGCCTCGGCCAGACTCTGCAGCGTATTGGCGCGATCTTTGAGCAGGGATACGACTCGATCGAGAGGCGGACCGTTTTTGATGTCGACTTTCGTTTTGTTCAGGACTTCTTCGGTCAACTTTGCAAGCAGTCCAGGGTCCGTGTTTTTGAGGTACTGCTGGTTCATCCACAGCGCTTTTTCCGGATCGAACTTGGCCGGCGAGCGACTAACGTGCTTGAAGTCGAACCACTCGAGCAACTGCTTGACCGGAAAAACCTCACTGTCGCCGTGCGACCAGCCCAGGCGCGCGAGGTAATTCACCAGTGCCTCAGGCAGGAAGCCTTCTTCCCGGTACTGCATCACGCTCACCGCGCCGTGGCGCTTGGACAAGCGCTCGCCGTCGGCGCCGAGGATCATGGGCAGGTGGGCAAAAGCGGGAATCTTTTTTTCTTCCGCCAGTGCCCTGAAAATATGCAACTGCCTGGGCGTATTGTTGACATGGTCGTCGCCGCGTATCACCTGGGTGATGTCCATGTCCAGGTCGTCCACTACCACGCCGAAGTTGTAGGTCGGCACCCCATCCGCCCGCAGCAGCACCAAGTCGTCCAGCTCCCGGTTCTGAAAGCTAATCGGCCCTTTGACCAAGTCGTGCCAGCCGATGTCGCCGTCTTCGAGGGTACGAAAACGGATCACCGGGGCGCGTTCTGGCGGCACCAGCCCCGCGGCCTTGGCGCGCTCGGGCCGCCAGCGGCCGTCATAACGGGGTTTGAGCCCTTTTTCGGTTTGTTCTTTTCTGAGGATTTCCAATTCCTCGCGGCTCATCCAGCAACGATAGGCATGCCCGGCGGCAATCAACTGCTCTGCTACTTCCGCATAGCGCCCGAGGCGCTGCATCTGAAAGAACGGGCCTTCGTCCCAGTCGAGGCCGAGCCATTGCATACCCTCCAGGATCGCGGCTACCGACACTTCGGTCGAGCGTTCGAGGTCGGTGTCCTCGATGCGCAGTATGAATTTGCCACCGTGGCGCCGCGCATAGGCCCAAGAAAAAAGCGCGGTGCGCGCGCCGCCGATGTGCAGGAAGCCGGTGGGCGATGGGGCGAAGCGGGTGCGTATCGTCATCGGGCCCTGATTCAGTCCGTGCCACCCACGACCGGCAAGCGCTGGGCGCGCCAGCGCAGCATGCCGCCCGCGAGGTTGGCGACCCTGGCGTAGCCGGCGTTCCTCAGCAGCACCGTCGCCTGCGCCGAACGCGCACCCGAGCGGCAAACCATGGCGACCGGTTTGTCGTTTTCTATTTCTGAAATTCTTTGGGTCAAACTTCCTAGCGGCAACAGTTTTGCCCCCGCGATGTGCCCCAGTGGGCCGGTGAATTCGTCTGGCTCGCGCACGTCCACGACCTGTACGCGTCCGGAGTTTTCCGCCAGCCAGTCAGGCTGCAACTCCCAGATGCCGGCAAAGGTGCACGACAGTGGCGCCCAGTCGGTGTCGGCGGCCAGGGTGGTGTCTTCCTTCTCAGGACGGCCGCAGCGCAGATTGGCCGGCACGGCGATGTCGATCAGCTTCGGGTGTGCCAGGCCGAGGTTGCTCATGTAGCCAACGAAATCGTCCTCGACGATCGATTCCGCGAGGCGCGGGTTGTGTTTCTTCTCCTCGCCCACGCTGGAGACAGTGAGGCCGCGATAATCGTGGCCGGGGTAAAGCAGACAGCTATCGGGCAAGGAGAACACTCTGTCGTGCACCGAGCGGAACAACTGGTGCGCATTACCCTGCTGGAAATCGGTGCGGCCACAGCCGCGGATCAACAGCGCATCGCCGGTGAACGCCATCGAGCGCTCGTCCAGCACATAAGTCATGCAGCCGCGGGTGTGCCCGGGCGTGGCGCGCGCTTCCAGCGAACGTCGGCCAAAAACGAGGGTATCGCCGTCGGCCAGATAACGGTCGCCGCCTTGGGCGCCACTGTCCTTCGACAACGCGATTTGCGAACCGAGCTGCTGCTTGAGCAACGAGGCGCCAGTGACATGGTCCGCATGCACGTGCGTCTCCAGCGTGTAGCGCAGCTTGAGACCCAGTTCGCCGATCAGCGCCGCGTCGCGTCGCGCGTGCTCGAATACCGGGTCGATCAGCACCGCCTCAAGCGTGACAGAATCCGCCAGCAGGTAGGTGTAGGTGGACGATTGCGGATCAAATAACTGACGGAAAATCATATGCACGACTTTACCCCCATTTCGGCACTGATCGGCGGCGCGCTCATCGGTCTGGCCAGCGTCTGGCTGCTGGCCGCCAACGGCCGCATAGCCGGCGTGAGCAGCATCCTGCACGGCCTCACCTCGCCACCCGATGCGCAGGAAGGACTGCACGACGCGCAGTGGCGCGCCTGGTTCATCTCGGGCTTGCTGCTCGCGGGTCTGGCCTGGCAGGCAGCCGGCGCGCCGGTGCCACTGCGCGAGAGCTTGCCGCTCGGCTGGGTGGCCGCAGCCGGGCTGCTGGTCGGCTTGGGCACACGCCTGGGCAGCGGCTGCACCAGCGGCCACGGCGTGTGCGGCCTGGGACGCCTGTCGACGCGCTCACTGGTGGCGGTGATCGTGTTCATGGTGAGCGGCATGGGTGCTGCCTACCTGATGCGCCAGGTCCTCGGCGTGGCGTCATGAGAACGCTCGCTTCCGCGCTGGTCGCGGGCTTCCTGTTCGGCATCGGTCTGTGGATCTCCGGCATGGCGAACCCGAAGAAGGTGCTCGGCTTCCTTGACATCACGGGCGACTGGGACGCCAGTCTGTTGCTGGTGATGGGAGGTGCGGTGGCGGTGACCCTGGTGGGTTTTCACCTGGTATTGAAATTGCCTACACCGTGGCTGGAGAAAAAATTCCTAATCCCGGGAAAAGGGCCTATCGACACGCCTCTGGTCGCAGGCGCGGCGCTGTTCGGCATCGGCTGGGGCATCGCCGGCTACTGCCCCGGCCCAGCGCTCACCGCACTGAGCACGCTGAGCATGGAGTCGGTAGTGTTCGTCGCCGCGATGATCGTCGGCGGAAAAATCGGCGCTGGCTTTATCAAATAAAGCGCAGGCCTGGTTTCAAGCCGAGGAAATGCTGTCCCACGCTCTGAAAGTGAGCAGCGCTCGACTGTACCTGTTGGCTCACGGCGTGGATGTCGCGCAGGCGCCGCTCGAATGGATTGCCCTGGAATATGGCCGTCGCGCCGGCGTCCGCGTAGGAAGTTTCGACCACCTCGCGTGCTTCCTGGATCGCATAGGTGGCCGCCAGGCGCAGCTTGATGCGATCCTCGAAACTGATTCGACCTGAGGCGGCGCAGTCTTGCCACATCGCGCGCAGGATCTGCAGTATCCACGCTTGCACCGAACCAAGTCTGGCCTCGGATAGCGCGATGCGCGACTGGGTCCAACTGTCGTTGCGCAGGGTCAGATTGGTGCCCGAGGTGGTCTTGCTCCTGGCCAAAGCGATGAACGCCGAAAGCGTCGCGCGCGCGGTACCGATAGCGACCGCGGCAAAACCTGACTGATACACGTTGGTCGGCGAGAATAGATACAGCGTGCCCTGCTCCCGCCTCTCGGTCTCGACTTCGAGGCGCGCATCCGCGGCTTGGTGCTGGTCACGCCCAATGGCGCGGGCCACCAGGGCATGCTCGGCCGGCACAAAAAGATCGCTTACCGAATAGCTGTCGCTACCGGTGCCGCGCAAGCCGATGACGTTCCATGAATCGTCCTGCACCTTCGCCGCGGAACGCGGGAACAGCATGGTGCGCTCGAGGACCTGTCCGTTGACGTCTTTCAGCGGTGCGCCAGCCAAGTCGCTCTGCTGACAGTGTCCACCCAACCAGGTCGAGTGCCGGTTACCGCTGCCGAAGTTCCAAGTCCCGTTGACTCTCCAGCCGCCTTCGACCGGGATCGCGCGACATTGCGGGCCGGCCGAATATCCCCAGGCCATCACCGAGGCGCGATCCGCGAACACCGCCTGCGCGGCGCGCGGCGCCAGGTAAGCCGCCGACAACGAACACCCCGAACTCTGCGTCATGCACCAGGCGGTGCTGGCGTCGCCCTCGGCGATCGCGCAAATCACCTGAAAAAAAGTTGCCAGATCCAGCTCCGCTCCGCCGTAGGTATGCGGCAACAGCATGCGGAACATCTTTGCTTCATGCAGGGCTTCCAGAACATCGGCGGGTAGCGCCTGGGCTGCCTCGATGCGCGGCGCAGCGGCGTCCAATAGAGGCGTCAAAGCACGTGCCTGCGCGATCCAATCGTGCGCGATGTCGGCTCGAACACCAGCGTGAATATTCGTCAGATTCATTGCGTTCCTTTGGCGAAGTCTGGCATATGATCGCAGCTTTTGCGAAATCGAAGAGGCTCGATGAATGAGACCAGTGAGGCCCTGCCCCCCATTCGCCGCATCGTCACCGAAGACGATGCGCACGGGCGCTCGCGCATCGCCCAAGACCAGCCGGCATCAGCGATCCGCAGCGTCGCCGAGCGCCCCGGCTACCGCGCGGTGAATGTCTGGCGAACCGAAGAGACGCCCGCCAACATCATTTCTCCTGATACCACGGCAAGCCATCGGGGCATCCTGCCGCCGGAGAATGGCAGCATCCTGCGCATCATCGATTTTCCACCCGAGCCCGCCGACCCGGCCGAGCGCCAGCGCCGCATCCAGGCCACCTTCGGCGGCATTTTCAGCGACGCGACGCACGACAAGCGTGTAGGCGCGCATCCGGGCATGCATCGCACCAAGACCGTCGATTACGCGATCCTCCTCGAGGGCGAAATCTGGGCGGTGATGGACGAGGACGAGACGTTGATGCGCGCGGGCGACGTGCTAATCCAGCGCGGCACCAACCACGCCTGGGCGAACCGCTCGGAAAAAACCGCGCGCATCGCGTTCGTACTGATGGACGGCAAGCGCTAGCCGCCAGCCTGAACGTGGCTAGGCGGGCGTAAACATCGGCACCGGCGGGCCGCCTTCAGTGGGCTTGAACGTCACTTTGACTGGCATGCCTATTTTCACCGCATCGAGGTCGCAGTCCACGATGTTGGTGAGCATAGACACGCCCTCGTCCAAGGTCACGTAGGCGATGCAGTACGGTGTCGGCACACCCCGGCGCAGCACGCTGTGGGTGTGGATCGTCCCCACGCCCTTGGCATCGCGCCACTCGGTCTGTTCCGAGAAGCAGTGCGGGCAGAGCGTGCGTGGGTAGTGGTGGTATTCCTGGCAGGTCTTGCAGAACTTGAGCAGCAGTTTTCCGTTGGCGGCGGCATCGAAGAACGCCTGATTCTCCGGATTCACCGCCGGCGCGGGAATTTTTCTATCTTCAGAAAGCAGCATGAAAAATCATTCTCTTTCAAAAATCAAGGTCGCCGACCCATGACGGGTACCGAGCTGACCCCCGGTCCCCTGCGCCAGTGCCAGGGCGCAGTTCTTCACCTGCACCGCGGGATGCGCTTCGCCACGCAGCTGGCGTACCGCTTCGATCACCTTGGTCATGCCGCCGCGGTTGGCCGGGTGGTTGTTGCACAGGCCACCGCCGTCGGTGTTGAAGGGCAGCTTGCCGCTGCCCGAGATCAAGTTACCGTCGGCGACAAATCTGCCGCCCTCGCCTTTCTTGCAAAAACCCAGGTCTTCGAGTTGCACCAGCACCGTGATGGTGAAGCTGTCGTAGATAGAGGCGTACTGGATGTCGGCAGGCTGCACACCCGCCTCTGCGAAAGCCGTGGCACCCGACCAGGCGGCGCCCGAGGTAGTGAGGTTCAGTTTGCCGCCCGCCTGCCCTTTCGGCGACTCGCCAGCACCGATCAACTTTACCAGCGGGCGCTTCAGATCTCTGGCGATGTCGGGCCGTGCCACAATCAGCGCACCGCCACCATCGCTCACCACGCAGCAGTCCATGCGGTGCAGCGGATCGGCGACCATCGGCGAGTCGAGCACTTCCTTGACCGTGACGACTTCGCGCAGCATGGCGTGCGGGTTGTGCTGCGCATGATGCGAGGCCGCGACCTTGATCCAGGCGAGCTGCTCGGAGGTGGTGCCGTACTCGTACATGTGGCGCATCGCCACCATGGCGTAGCTGTTGGCGGTGACGATGCCGTAAGGCGCTTCGAACGGGCCGTCGGGCACTGCCGCGCCCCAGCTGCGCGGCTGCGTACCGCTGGAGCCCTCCGAGCGCGGCCGCCCTGCCAGGGTCACTAGCGCGACGTTGCATTTACCCGCGGCGATCGCCTGCGCCGCATGCGACACGTGGACTAGGTAGGAGGAGCCACCTGTATCGGTGGACTCCAGGTGGCGCAGCTTCAGGCCCAGGTAATCTGCCATCGACAAGGGCCCCAGCCCCGGCGCATCGCCGGCGCAGAAATAACCGTCCACGTCCTGCTTGGTCAGACCGGCATCCGCCAGCGCGCCCTTCGCCACCTCGGCGTGCAGCTGCGCCACCGACTTGTCCGTGGCCTTGCGGGTCGGGTGCTCGTAAGCGCCGACCAAGTAGGCTTTACCTTTTATGCTCATGTTTTTAGTTCCGGGTTCGAGCGTAACATTCCTTGCCATCAAACGAAGAGAAAAATATGAAAGGATCTGCATGAAAGGACTGCGCGGCAAAGTCGTCATCGTCACCGGGGGCGCGGGCGGCATCGGCGCCGCGGTCTGCGCGCGCTTCAGAGAGGAAGGCTCGAAAGTGGCCGTTTTCGACCTTTCTTCTTCTGACAACAAATTTACCTACCAGGTGGACATCAGCGATCAAAACCGTGTCGTCGCCGCAGTCGAGGAAGTCGAACGCGACCTCGGGCCGGTGGACGTGCTGGTCAACAACGCCGGCTGGGACAAAGCGGCGCCATTCCTCGATACCGACGTGGCGCTGTGGCAGAAAATCATCGCCATCAACCTGATGGGGCCGCTCTACATGCACCACGCGGTGTTAAAGGGCATGCAAGCGCGCGGCCGCGGCCGCATCGTCAACATCGCCTCCGACGCCGGGCGCGTTGGCTCCTCGGGCGAATCGGTCTATTCCGCCTGCAAGGGCGGCATCATCGCCTTCTCCAAGACCCTGGCGCGCGAGATGGCCTCCCAGCAAATCAATATCAACGTGGTCTGCCCGGGACCCACCGACACCGCCCTGTTCCGCGACTTCGCGGGAGTAGGCGCAAGCGGCGAGAAACTGAGGAACGCGCTCACGCGCGCCATTCCCTTCGGACGCCTGGGCAGGCCCGATGACCTGCCAGGCGCCATCTGCTTCCTCGCCAGCGACGATGCCGCTTTCATCACTGGCCAGGTGTTGTCTGTGTCGGGCGGACTGACGATGGCTGGTTAATTTGCGTGTTTGACTGCCAAGCCTTTAAAATCAGCGCCCCAAAGAAGGTCAGGATTTAGACATACAGGGTGGTTAGCTCAGCGGTAGAGCACTGCCTTCACACGGCAGGGGCCATAGGTTCGATCCCTATACCACCCACCAATTCCTTCCCATGAACCCCGTTAACCTCCAGCTCCTGCGTTCAGCGCTGTTCGTGCCGCTGGCCGACGAGCGTTTCCTCGCCAAAGCGCACCAGCGTGGCGCCGACGCGCTGCTGCTTGACTTGGAAGATTCAGTGCCGCCGGCACAAAAAGCGGCGGCGCGTGCGCGTTTGCCGGAAGCAGCACGCCGGCTGGCAGCCCTGGGCGCAACGGTGATGGTGAGGGTCAATTCAGCGCCCGAACATCTGGCCGAAGACCTGAAGGCCGCCGCGCAGTCCGCTGTCGTGGCGATATTCCTGCCCAAAGTGGAAAGTCCAGAACAAGTGGCCGCGGCCGAGTACCTGCTCGAGAAGAGCACGGCGAAACTGGTGGCGATGTTGGAATCTCCCGCAGCGGTGCTCGAGGCCACTGCGATTTCGCGCACCGCAACGCGACTCGCGGGCCTCGTCTTCGGCAGCGAGGATTACTGCGGCCTGCTGGGGATCGACTCCAGCAAGGCGGCGCTCGAGTGGCCGGCGCAGATGGTCGCCACCGCTGCGCGCGCCCGCGACCTGGCCGCTTTCGGCCTGCCCGGCCCGGTGTCGGAAATCACCAACATGGAGGCCTTCACCAAGCTGCTGGAAAAAGCGCAAGCGATGGGTTTCACCGGCTGCACCTGCATCCACCCCAGGCAGGTAGAGGCCGCCAACCGCGTCTACTCGCCATCAACGGAAGAAATCACGCTGGCGCAGGAAATCGTCACGGCTTTCGAAGCGGCGCTGCGAGAAGGCCGCGGCGCTTTCGCGTTGCACGGCCGCATGATCGATGCGCCGGTGGTGGACCAGGCCCGCGCCACCCTGGCGCGCATACGGTAGCGCTAGACCGGCTTTGGTTCAGCGCTGATAGCGTTTCGGCACGAAAGGCAGGGAGACTATTCTGACCGGGACCGGCTGCTGGCGCACGACTGCGTTCAACGACGCATGGTCCGCAACGCCGGCGTCGACATACGCCAGCATGATGGGCTTGCCCAGCGTTGGCGAGACCGTACCGCTGGTGACCTCGCCGACGATGGCGCCCGCAGCGTCAAGCAGTTGCGCGCCGCGGCGCACCGGTACCGGTCCCTCACCCAGCAGACCGACCAAGCGTTTACGGAAGCGTTCGATAAAAGCGGCGCCGGGAAATCCGCCCGCCTGTGCGCTGCCAGCGCGACGCGTGCGCGCGATCGCCCAGGCGAGCCCGGCTTCGCGCGGTGAACTGTCGGCATCCAGGTCCTGCCCGTAGAGCGGTAGTGCCGCTTCCAGCCGCAGGGTGTCACGCGCGCCCAGGCCCACGGGCTTCACTGCCGGGTGCGCGAGCCAGGCTCTTGCCAACGCCACCGCGTGACTCGCCGGCACCGAGATCTCGAAGCCGTCTTCGCCGGTGTAACCGGAACGCGTCACGCAGCACTCAGTGCCGACGAGATTTACGCTGCGCGCTTGCATGAACTTCAAGTCCGCCGCTGCGGCGAGCACCTCCTTGGCGCGCGGTCCCTGCAAGGCGATCAGCGCATGGTCGAGCACGGAAAACTCCAGGTCCGGGCACAGCGCCCTCAAGCGCGCCAGATCCTGCGCTTTGCAGGCCGCGTTGACGACGATCGCCACCTCGCCTTCCAGCCGCGTCACCATCAGGTCGTCGTCGATGCCGCCCCGATCATTCAGCAGCAGCGAGTATTTCTGCTTGCCCGTGGTCCAGCCCGCGAAATCCACCGGCAGCGCCCGCTCCAGCGTCGCATGCAGATCTGCGCCGCGCACCCGCAACTGCCCCATGTGGGAAACATCGAAAAGTCCGGCGTGCGCGCGCGTCCACAGATGCTCGGCCTTGAGTCCGTCCGCGTACTGCAGCGGCATTTCGTAATTTGCAAACGGCACCATGCGTGCGCCCAGTTCGAGGTGCAGTGCGTGCAGCGGCGTGCGCTGCAAAGCCTCGCTCACACTCCGCCCTCGAGCGGCGGTAGAGTGCACACCAACTGCCGATCGCCGGCGACGTTGTCCACGCGCTTCACCGGTGGCCAGTACTTCCAGGCGCGCTGCGCGCGCGTCGGATAGGCCGCCACCTCGCGGCTGTAGGCATGCTTCCAGTCAGCGGCGATTTCCTCCGCGGTGTGTGGCGCATTTTTGAGGGGATTGTCGGCGCGCTCCCATTCTCCGCAGCGAATTTTCGCCAGTTCGCCGTGGATCGCGATCAGCGCCTCGCAAAAGCGGTCGATCTCGGCCTTCGATTCGCTTTCGGTGGGCTCAACCATCAGCGTATCGGCGACCGGGAATGAAACCGTCGGCGCGTGAAAGCCGTAATCGGCGAGCCGCTTGGCGACATCCTCGGCGTTAACGCCGATTTCGCCTTTCAGCGCGCGCAGATCGAGGATGCACTCGTGCGCCACCCGGCCGTTCGCCCCCGAATACAGAACCGGAAAGTACGGCCTCAAGCGTAGGGCAAGGTAATTGGCATTGAGGATCGCCAGCTCGCTCGCGCGTCGGATGCCGCGTGGCCCCATCATGCGCAGGTACATCCAGGGGATCGCCAGGATCAACGCGCTGCCGAAAGGCGCCGCGCCGACCGTGCCGTTGTGCACGCGCTGCGCCTCGTCCGGCCAGCAGGGATGTCCGGGCAGATGCGCCGCGAGGTGCGCCGCGACCGCGATCGGCCCCATGCCGGGGCCACCGCCGCCGTGCGGAATGCAGAAGGTCTTGTGCAGGTTGATATGGCAGAGGTCCGCGCCTATCCGGGCCGGCTGTGCGATTCCGGCCAGCGCATTGAGGTTGGCCCCGTCCAGGTACACCTGCGCGCCGGCGCCGTGCACCAAGTCGCAGATGGCGCGCACTTTTGCTTCGAACACGCCGTGCGTCGAAGGATAGGTCAGCATCAGCGCCGCGACCAGTCCCTGGTGCTGCGCAAGCTTGCGCTCCAGGTCCAGCAGATCGACATTGCCCTCCGCGTCGCAGGCCACCACCACCACCTTCAGGCCGATCAGCGCCGCCGAAGCTGGATTGGTGCCGTGCGCCGAGGCCGGAATCAGGCAGACGTCGCGCCCGCCTTCGCCACGCGCGGCGTGGTAGTTGCGGATCGCCAGCAGCCCCGCGTACTCGCCCTGCGCGCCCGAATTGGACTGGAACGAGACGCGCGCAAAACCGGTGATCGCCGCCAGCCCCTGCTCCAGCCCAGCGATCATTTCCAGAAAGCCGGCCGCCTGTGCAGCGGGTGCAAACGGATGCATATCGGCGAATTCGGGCCAGGAAATGGGCGCCAGTTCGGCCGCGGCGTTCAACTTCATGGTGCAAGAACCCAGCGGAATCATGCCGTGCGTTAACGACAGATCCTTGTTCTCCAACCGCTTCAAGTAACGCATCATCTCGGTCTCGGTGCGGTGGCGGTGGAACACCGGGTGCGCGAGCACCGTGTCGCTGCGGCGCAGCCCCGCCGGAATTGATTCTGGCGCTTCCAGTGCGGCCAAATCCGGTCGTCTTGCGCCGAGCACTTCCGCCACTTGGGCGACGTCCTCCAGCGTGCTGCGCTCGTCGAAGCTCACCCCTACCCTGCCATCTTCGAACCAGCGCAGATTGATGCGTTTCGCCTCGGCGCGCGCACGCACGGTTTCCAGAGGGTCGCGCACGCGCATCAGCACGCTGTCGAAGAAGGTCTGCGAGTCGACCGGGACACTCGCGGCGAGCAGCCGCGCCAGCCAATTGACGCGCCGCGCGATGCGCGTGAGCCCGTCCGGGCCGTGCCACACGGCGTAGAAAGCGGCGACATTGGCGAGCAAGGCCTGAGCGGTGCAGATGTTGCTCGTCGCTTTTTCGCGGCGGATATGTTGTTCGCGCGTCTGCAGCGCCATCCTCAAGGCGACACGGCCGGCGCTATCGTGCGACACGCCGATGATGCGTCCGGGCAGCGCCCGCTTGAATGCAGCGCGGGTTGCCATGAACGCCGCGTGCGGCCCACCGAATCCCGGCGGCACGCCGAAGCGCTGCGCCGAACCGAGCGCCACGTCCGCACCCAGCTCGCCCGGGGAGCGCAGCAGCATCAAAGCGAGCAGGTCGCAACCCAGGGACACCAGGCCCTTGGCGTCGTGCACACGCTCGATCACCGGCCGTGGATCCACGATCCGGCCAAAGGTATCGGGGATCTGTAGGTGCGCGCCAAACACCTGCGCTGGATCGAGGTCGCGCCCGGCATCTCCAACAATCAGTTCGATGCCGAGCCACTTGGCACGCGTGCGCACCACCGCGATCACCTGTGGATGGCAGGCCGCGTCGATGAAGAACGCCTGCGCCGGGTGCCGCGTTGAGCGGCGCATCAAGCTCATCGCCTCAGCGGCAGCGCTCGCCTCATCGAGCAGCGAAGCATTCGCCACCTCCAAGCCCGTGAGGTCGATCACCATCTGCTGGAACACCAGCAGCGCCTCCAGGCGGCCCTGCGATATCTCGGCCTGGTAGGGGGTGTAGGCGCTGTACCAGCCCGGGTTCTCGATCACGTTCCTCTGGATCACCGCGGGCGTAACGCAGCCGTAATACCCTTGGCCGATGAAACTGCGCCAGCGCGCATTCTTCGCCGCCAGCACCTTTAGCTCCGCGAGCGCCTGTGTTTCGTCCACTGCCGCGGGCAGATCGACCAGGTCATGCATGCGGATGTCGCGCGGCACCACTTCGTCGATCAAGGCCTCGATCGAGTCGCAGCCCAGCGCTTCCAGCAGCGCGCTTACCTCCCCGCCTCTGCTCCCCAAATGCCGCTCGAGGAAGCCATCGCGGCGAAAAAGATCTTCCTCCACTTCAGGACATGCCGGCCAAGGCGCGGTAGGCAGAAGCAGTCAGCAGGGTCGCCACCTCCTCCGCGTTTGCGAGCTTCAACTTGAACAGCCAGCCCTCTGAGTACGGAGCCGTATTGACCAGTGCCGGCGCGTCCGTGAGCGCGCCGTTGACCGCGATCACTTCGCCCGATAGCGGCGCGTAGACGTCGGACGCCGCTTTCGTGGATTCCACCACCGCGCAGGCATCGCCCCGCTTGAACTGCGCGCCCGGTTCGGGCAATTCCACGTACACCAGCTCGCCCAGCTGGTCGAGCGCCACGGCGGTGATACCCACGCTCACGGTGCCATCGCCGTGATCGGCGATCCACTCATGTGAGGCGGCGTATTGCAGATTTTCCGGTACCTCCACGCAGCCTCACCAAAAGTGAAAGTTGATTGCATGAATTCTACCCACCTGTGCTAGCTTAAAACTATGCTCACCCTCGACGACATCCGTGCCGCGGCACAGCGCATCGATGGCGCGGTGGAGCGCACCCCCTGCCTGTACAGCCGCACCCTGTCGCGCCGCACCGGGGCCGAGGTCTGGCTTAAATTCGAGAACCTGCAGTTCACCGCCGCTTTCAAGGAGCGTGGCGCGCTGAATAAGCTGCTCCTGCTGGGCCAGGCCGGGCGGCAGCGCGGTGTGATCGCCATGAGCGCGGGCAACCATGCGCAGGGCGTCGCTTATCACGCCGCGCGCCTGGCCACGCGCGCTGTGATCGTGATGCCGCGCGGCACGCCGAACACCAAAGTACGCAGCACCCAGGTGCTCGGTGCGCAGGTGATCCTCGAAGGCGACACGCTCGCCGAGGCCGCGCACCACGCGCACGAGCTCGAACAACGCGAGGGCCTCACCTTCATCCATCCCTACGACGACCCGGCGATCATTGCCGGCCAGGGCACCGTCGCCCTGGAAATGCTCGAGCAGGCGCCAGATCTGGAAGTACTGTTGGTGCCGATCGGTGGCGGTGGGCTGATCGCCGGCATGGCAATGGCGGCGCAGGCGCTCAAACCGGGGATAGAGATTTTCGGCGTCGAATCGAAGAACTGGTGCGCGATGTACCAGCGGCTCAACGGCCTGCCGGTAGCGGTCGGCGGCGAAACGATCGCCGAGGGGATGGCGGTGAGGGATGTTGGTGAATTGCCTTTGACTTTGATTCGCAAGCTGGTGAATCAGATCCTGCTCGTCGAAGAAGAAACGATTGAACGCGCCATCCTCGCGCTCATCGAAATCGAAAAAACCGTGGCCGAAGGTGCCGGCGCGGCCGGACTAGCCGCCCTGCTCCAGCATCCGGCGCGCTTCGCCGGTAAACGCGTCGGCATCCCGATCTGCGGCGGCAACATTGATGCGCGCCTACTCTCAGCGGTGCTGATGCGCGGCCTGGTGCGCGAGGGCAAGCTGGTGCGGCTGCGTGTCGTCATGCCCGATGTCGCCGGCAGCCTGGCCAAAGTGGCGGCGATGATCGGCGCAGCCGGTGGCAATATCGTCGAAGTGCAGCACCAGCGCTTGTTCGGCACCGCTTCGATCAAATCACCGGAGGTGGAATTCGTGATCGAAACCCGCGACCGCGAGCACACCCAGGCGATCAGCGCGGCGCTGGAAGGCAAGGGCGTCAGAGCCACCTTGCCGGAAGAAATCCTGCCCTAAGTCTCTGCTTCCAAGCCGGAACAGATTCTAGGCCGGAACAGAGATTTCGATCAGGTTGAGGTCCGGATCGCGCACGTAGACCGAGAGAATTTTCGAGATCGCGCCGGTTTTCATGACCGGACCGTCGATTATTTTTATATCTGATTGCTGCAGTTTCTCGATCACTTTTTCCATAGATACAGCAGCAATAAAACACAGATCCAGCGTTCCGGGCGCCGCCACCTGCGCGCGCGGCGTGAATTCCCTGCCCCACTCGTGCACGTTGATTTTCTGCTGGCCGAACTTCAGCGCCAGACGCGTCTCGGTCGGCGTCTGGAATTTCTCAAGCTGCATGCCAAGTATTTCTGTATAAAAATTCACGCACGCGGGCAGATCCCTCGTCGTCATCACCAGGTGATCGAGATGGTCGATCATGGCTTTCTCTTTAGCATGCGCAAGGGGTTGTACTCGAGCACCGTGACGCCGTTCTGGTTCACTACCTTGTTAGCGAAGCGCACCAGGCCGCGGTCGCCTTTCGAGGTCAGGCGGTACTCGGTCACTTCGGCTTCGACGTGGATGGTATCGCCCACCGCGGTCGGCCCCTTGACATCCAGCGTGGCGTTGAGGAATGCAAGCCCAGTGTCCTGCATGGTCGGCAGCAGCAGCCCCTCGGCGAAGGAATAGACCAGCGCGCCGGGCACCGGGCGTCCCTTGATCGCGCGTTGAGAGTCATCCTGGACCGCGAAAAGTTCCTCGGTGAGCCAGGTAAGGTTGACGAATGCGGCCAAATCCGCCTCGGCGATGGTGCGTCGGTGACTGCGGAAACGAAAGCCTAGCCGCAGGTCTTCGTAGTAAAAACCGCGGCCAACAATCGTCAGCACTTCGCTCATGCCGCCGCGCTCTTTTGCCGAAGCTGGCGCTGGCCTGCCAGGTACTCGTCACGGTTCATAGTGGATCCTCTGGGAACAGGGAGCTTGCGCCGAAGAGCTTAAACCTTAACCCCAAACACCGGTCATGAAAATGCAGCCCCGAGCAGCGTCAGACCCGAAAGCAGCATCAAACCGTCCATCAGCAGGCGGAAGCGTTCCGGCGCCATCTTCAGCACCAGATGTTTGGCGATGAACGCGCCCACCATCAGCGTCGAGCCAACGAGCAGGCCTTTCAGCACGATCTCCAGTGGCAAGGCCCCGAAACTACGGAACACTGCGGCCTTTGCCAGATAGACAACCAGCGAAGCAGCCGCTTCCGTGGAAATGAAGGCGCCCTTCACTAGGCCGGTGGCGAGGAAGAGCGGCGCCGTGAGCGGACCGGTGGAGACCACGATGCCGGTGAGGTAGCCGACCGGCACGCCGATCAGCGTCAACTGCGTGAGACCAAGCTTCAACTCATGCGCCGCCATCCAGCGCCGAATAGCGATCATGGCGATAAAGAACACCCCCAATGCGGTCTCGATGGTGCGCACCGGCAGCGCCAACAGCGTGGCCGCGCCCAGGGCTGCGCATGGCGCGCCGCTCACCGAGTAAGCCGCACAGGCGCGCCAATTTACTTCGCGCCACCAGACCATGATGCGGGACAGGTTGGCTAGGATGGCCGCGATGGCCATGATCGGCACCGCTTGCAGCGGACCGAAGACGATCACCAGCACCGGCATCAGCATGACCGACGCGCCGAAGCCGACGATGCCGCCTATCGTTCCGGCGACCAGGCCGACGGCGAGGATCAGAATGAATTCCAAGAAGACTAGGGTTGAGGGCTCTGCACCCTCGAGGCATAGCGCGGCCAGCTTCGCAGGTAAGTCCGCTCGAGCAAAGGCAACGCCAAAGCGCCCGCCATGGCGGCGCCAAGCGCGGTAATCACCAAGCCCTGGCTCTGGAACCAATAGGCAAATACGGCCAACGCGACGACCGTCCCGAAACTGAGCAACACGACGACTTCCTCCGTCTGGTGAACATTGAGACGGATCGGGCTTTTACAGTAGGAACAGTCCAACTCCATGCGCGTGATGACGGCCTGACTCAATCGTCGGGTTCCTAAATTCTTCCTGCACACCGGGCAGCGGTAGTCCATCTGGAGTTAATTTCAGTACGACTTCGGCAGGCCGAGCACGCGCTCGGCGATGAAGCACAGGATGAGTTGCGGGCTCACCGGCGCGATGCGGCCGATGAGCGCTTCGCGTAGATAGCGCTCGACGTGGTACTCCTTGGCGTAGCCGAAACCGCCGTGGGTCATGACCGCTTGCTGGCAGGCATCGAAACTGGCTTCGCCAGCAAGATATTTGGCGGCATTGGCCTCCGCCCCACTCGGCTTGCCGCTGTCGTAGAGCCAGGCGGCCTTGAACACCATCAGATTGGCCGCCTCCAGCGCCATCCAGTTGGCAGCGAGCGGGTGCTGGATACCCTGGTTCATGCCGATCGGCCGGTTGAAGACGACCCGCTCCTTGGCGTAGGCGGCGGCGCGCTTAAGCGCACAGCGGCCGAGACCGACGGATTCGGCGGCGATCAGGATGCGCTCCGGGTTCATGCCGTGCAGGATGTACTCGAAACCCTTGCCCTCCTCGCCCAGGCGGTCCTCTTCCGGCACTGGCAGGCCGTCGAAGAACACCTGATTCGAGTCCACTGCTTTGCGACCCATTTTCTCGATCTCGCGCACTTCGATGTAGCGGCGGTCGAAGTCAGTATAGAAAAGCGTGAGCCCGGCGGTGGTTTTTGCCAGCAACAGGATTTTTTCGGCAACCTGCGCGGTGGAGATCCACACCTTCTGCCCACTGATCAGGTAGTGGTTGTCCTTCTTCACCGCCTCGGTCTTGATGCTCTTGGTATTCAGGCCACTGTCGGGTTCGGTCACCGCGAAACAGGCGCGCTCCTTGCCGGCGATGAGCGGCGGCAACATCCTTTGTTTTTGTTTTTGATTGCCAAAAACAACCACCGGATTCAAACCGAAAATATTCATGTGCACCGCCGAGGCGCCGGAGAAGCCCGCGCCCGACTCGGCGATGGCCTGCATCATCACCGCTGCCTCGGTGATGCCGAGGCCCGCACCGCCATACTCCTCGGGCATGGCGATGCCGAGCCAGCCATCTTTGGCGAGCGCCTGGTGCAACTCGGTGGGAAAGCCGCCCTGCTGGTCCTGCTTCAGCCAATAAGCGTCATCGAAGCGTGCGCAAATCCTGGCAATCGCCGCGCGGATCTGTTCCTGCTCCTGGGAGAGGGCGAAGTCCATCAGCTGCGGACTGCTTTGGTCTGCATCATGGCTGCAATCTCGGCGTCATCGAAGCCAAGTTCAACCAGGACCTCCCGGCTATGCTCGCCAGCAGTCGGCACGCCGCGCCGCAGTTGCCCACCTCGCGCGCCGTTGGCGTGCACCGGGAATAGCGCGAACTTCTCACCCGCGAACGCAGCCACATCCTGGCGCGCGACGATCTGCTCCAGTTCGGCGGCCTGGGCGGGGGTCAGACACAGATCCACGGGGATGTCGTGGTCGTTGCAAAGTTGCAGCCATTGGTCGGCAGTTTTCAGTTGCATCAATTCAGATAAACGCGCAGAAAGCGCATCGCCGTTCCGACGCCGCAGCGCATCCGAAGAATAAGCTTCGGCAGCAAGATCCGGGGCAAGCTCAACGACCGCCTGGACGAAATTCTCCCAGAAATGCTCTTCCAGGATGCCGAGCGTCAGGCGCTTGCCGTCCTGGGTTTCGAAAATGTCGTTCACCGGGAAAATGTGCGCTTTAGGATCTACATGCGGATCCAGGCCGTGGCGCATCCCAGCCCAGAAGAACGCCGCCTCGAACAGCGACAAATCCAGCTGGGCGCCGCGGCTGCTCTGCTTTCGCTCGTGCAAGGCGGCCAGCACTGCCACCGCGGCAAAGCTGCCGCCGGCCATGTCGGCGATGGCCAGGCTGGAACGCGAAGGCGCTTTCAACCACTGACCAGGAAAAGCCAGAGCACCCGCAGCGGCAACGTAATTAATGTCGTGCCCGGGGCGATCGCGCCAGGGACCGGTCTGACCGTAACCTGAAATCGAGCAGTGGATCAGCTGCGGGTTCACTCGTTGCAAAGACTCAACATCAATGCCCAGACGCTTGGCCACCCCTGGGCGGAAACCCTCGATGGCGATGTCGGACTGACTCGCCAGCCGCTCGACGATTTTTTTGCTCTCGAGGCTTTTCAGATTCATGGCGATGGAGCGCTTGTTGCGGTTCTCGGTCCTGAACTGCACCGGCACATAGCCTCTACCCGGATCACCGTTGAGCGATTCGACCTTGATCACTTCGGCGCCCAGGTCGGCGAGTATCGCCGTGCAAAACGGCCCCGGCACGAACATCGAGAAGTCCACGACTTTAACGCCCGCCAGAGGCTGCCAGGGCTCAGCCATTAGCGAATCACCTTGCTGGGATCTTCCCCGTAGGCAGGCGCGTAGATCACCATCACCTTAACGCGCGCACTGGTGGCGATAAAGAGGTGCATGGTTTGCGCCGGAAAGAAACAGGCTTCGCCAGACTGCATCTCGAATTTCTCGTCACCGACCTCGACGTGCGCCTCGCCTTCTAGCAGGTAGCAGACCTGCTCGATGCCGGGGTGCGCGTGCGGCAGTGCGCCCTTGCCGCGCTCGAGTTCACCGATCAGCACTTCCAGATTCTTCGCGCCGACTGTTTCCAGCCCGATTAGACGGAAGTTTTTCGTGCCGCTGTGGTTGGCGGGCGCATAGGGCGTCACGTCGCTCTGACGCACCCGATAGCTAGGTTTCATGAATTTTCCTCCAACCAGTTGTATAGCTCGATGCTTGAGGCCGTGCCAGTGAGCAGCGCCATGTCATTTTGCAGCAGCGTCCTGCTCGTGCACCAAGGGAACTTGGCGACGCCGGCCCGCAAACAGCAGGTAGGCGGTCGGGATCACGAACAGGGTAAACACGGTGCCCAGCAGCAGGCCCCCCACGATCACCCAGCCGATGGGCTGGCGCGCTTCGGCACCCGCACCCTGGGCGAGTGCCAGCGGCAACGCGCCCAGCACCATGGCGCCGGTGGTCATCAGGATGGGCCGCAAACGCAGCGTTGCCGCTTCGATGACTGCCTCCGCCGCGCTCGCCCCACGCGAGCGCAGCTGATTGGCGAACTCGACGATCAAGATGCCGTGCTTGGTGATCAAACCGATCAGCATCACCAGGCCGATCTGCGAATAGACGTTCAGCGTACCGCCGCTTAGCTTGAGCGCCGCAAGCGCACCGGTCATCGCCAGGGGCACTGTGAGCATGATCACGAACGGCGAGACGAAACTCTCGAACTGCGCCGCCAGCACCAGGTAAATGAAGGCCAGCGCGAGGATGAAGGTGAACAATAGTGCTGCACCGGACTGCTTGAACTCGCGCGACGGGCCATCCAGCTCGGTGCGGGCGCTCGCCTCCAGCACTTCCTTCGCCGTCGCCTCCAGGGACTCCAGGGCTTCGCCCAGCGTGTAACCGGGCGCCACGTTGGCCGAGAGAATAGCGGCGCGCAGGCGGTTGAAATGGTTCAGTTCCTTGGGGCCCACGGTTTCACGTACCGTGACCAGATTGGAGAGCTGTACCAGGCGTCCATCACGCGCACGCACGAAGATCGCGGTCAGGTCGGTGGGCGTGTGGCGATCCTTGGCTTCCAGCTGGATGATGACGTCGTACTGCTTACCGTCTTTCTTGAAGCGGGTCACCTGCCGTCCGCCAAGCAAGGTCTCCAGGGTGCGGCCGATGGTTTCGACGTCGATGCCCATCAAGGCGGCTTTCTCCCGATCGATGTCCACCGCCAGCTGCGGCTTGTTGAGGCGCAGGTCGGTGTCCGGGTTGGCGAGCGCTTTCGACTGCCGCGCGCGCGCGAGTAGCGCGTCGGTCATGCGTTCCAGCGCCTCGTAGGAACTCGCCTGCACCACGAACTGCACCGGCGGATTGCGGAAGCTCTGGCCGAGCGAAGGCGGATTGATCGGAAACGCCAATACCCCCGGCATGCCGCCAGCCATCTTGGGCCCGAGCTCAGCAGTGATCTGCTGGGTCTTCCGTGTGCGGTCCTCCCACGGCAGCAACTGGCTGAAAGCGATGCCAATGTTGACTGGGTTCGGGCGTTCCAGCCCAGGCGCGACCACAGTGAAGTAGGACTTTATTTCCGGCACTTTCGCAAACAGGCTCTCGACCTGGCGCATGTAGCCATCGGTGTAGCTGAGTGAAGCGCCCTCGGGCGCGATCACCAGCGACAGAAAAAAACCGCGATCTTCCAGCGGTGAGAGCTCCGACTTGAGCGACTGGTAGAGCAGCGTCGCAACAACCAGCACCAGCGCGAACCCCAACGCCACCGCCCACCAGGCTTTCAACACCACCCCCAGCGAACGCCGGTAGGCCGCATTCATGCCGCTGAAAAATCGTTCCATCGCCTGGTACAGACGACCGTGCGATTCGTGCGCCTGGAGGATCTTCGAGCACATCATCGGCGTGAGCGTCAGCGCGACCACTCCCGATACCGCCACCGCCGCGGCCACCGTGAGCGCGAACTCGGTGAACAAGCGTCCGGTGTTGCCGGTCATGAAGCCCAGCGGTGCGAACACTGCCGCCAGCGTGAGCGACATTGCCACCACCGCGAACGCGATCTCTTTCGAGCCGTCGATCGAGGCCTGGCGCGGATCCTTGCCCATTTCCAGATGCCGGTGACAGTTCTCCAGCACCACGATGGCATCGTCCACCACCAGGCCGATGGCGAGCACCAGCCCCAGCAAGGTCAGCACGTTGACTGAAAAACCCATCAGGTAAAGGAAGAAAAAAGCACCGATCAGCGACACCGGAATGGTGACGAAAGGAATCAGCGTCGAGCGCAGCGAACGCAGGAAGACGAAAATCACCAGCATCACCAGCAGCACCGCCTCGATCATGGTGCGATAGACACCGTCGATGGAGCGATCAATGAACACCGACGAATCGAAAGCCACCTGCAGACTCATGCCCGCGGGCAACACGTCCTGCAGGCGCGCCAACTCGGTCTTGGCTGCGTTGGCCACCGAAAGCGTGTTGGCAGTGGACTGCTTGACGATGCCCAGGCCGACCGCCGGGTTGCCGTTGACGCGCAGCACGCTGCGCTCATCCAGCGCGCCCAGGCGCGCTTGGCCGACATCGCGCAGGCGCACCGGGTAGCCGCGCGACTCGGTGAGAATCATGTCGTCGAATTGCGCCGCCGTGCGCAGGTCGGCTTCCGTCAGCACCGTGAACTCACGCTGCGAGGACTCGATGCGACCGGAGGGAATCTCCACGTTCTGCTTGCGCAGGCCATTCTCCACGTCGGCCGGGGTCAGGCCGTAGGCCGCCAGCCGGTCGCGGTCGATCCACAGGCGCATGGCGTAGCGTCGCTCGCCGCCGATGATCACCGAGGCCACCCCGGGCAGCGTTTTCATGCGGTCGGCGACAAAACGGTCAGCGTAGTCGGAGAGTTCCAGCGCGCTGTGCTGCTGGCTAGAGAGACGCATCCAGAGGATCGCCTGCGCGTCGGCCTCGATCTTGGAGACCACCGAATCATCCGCCGCCGCCGGCAGCAGCGCGCGCACCCGGGCCACACGGTCGCGCACGTCATTAGAGGCCGAATCCACGTTGCGCTCGAGCACGAACTCGACGGTGATCTGCGACACTTCCTCGCGGGACACCGACTTCACCGAGCGCACCCCCTCGATGCCCGAAATCGAATCCTCAAGCGGCTGGGTGATCTGGGATTCCATCACCTGCGGGCTGGCGCCCTTGTAGACGGTGCGCACCGACACCACCGGCGTGTCGATCTTCGGGTATTCGCGCACCGTCAAGCGCTGGAACGAGATCACGCCGATCAGCACGATCATCAGCGACAGCACCGTGGCGAATACGGGGCGCTTGATGCAGAGTTCCGGCAGCTGCATTTATTTCTTCGGCGGCTCCGCGCCCATCAGCACCACGGCGGAACCCGCTCCGATCTTCTGCGTTCCTTCGGTCACCACCAGATCCCCCGCAGCCAGACCCGTGATGATTTCGACCTCGCCGACCTTGCGCATGCCGGTCTGCACCCGCACCACATCCACCTTGCCGCCACCGTCGGGGCCAGTCAGAACGCGGAACACGGTGGTGTCCCGGCCCTTGGGCACGATCGCCGCTTCGGGAATCCAGATCGCTTTCTCACGCACGCCTAGCTGCACCCGCACGCGCGCGAACATGCCCGGGCGCAGCCTGAGCTCCAGATTGGTGAGCCGGGCGCGCAACTGGATGGTGCGCGTCTGCTCGTCGACGCCCGGTTCGATGGCGTACACGCTGCCCGTAAAAACCCGCTCGGCATAGGCATCGACCAGCACCTTCACCGGCTGGCCGACTTTCAGCTTGCCGATGTAGGACTCAGGAATGCGGAAATCGAGCTTCAACTGATCGATTTTCTCCAGCCGCGCGATGTCGGCGCCGGCGGCGACGTACTGGCCTTCGCTGACCTGACGCAGCCCCGCCACACCGGGGAAAGAAGCGCGCATCTCAGTTTTGGCGAGCCTGGCCTCGTCTTCCTTCTGCTTGGCGAGCGAGCGGGCATAACCTGAGCGCGATTCATCCAGCGCCTGCTGGCTGATAAAGTTCTTTTTGTAGAGGTCTTCGGAGCGCTCCAGACGCTGTTTGTCGAGCCGCGCCTGCGCCACGCTCGAAGCCAGCACTGCGGCGAGCTCGGTCGGGTCGAGCTTTACCAGCACCGCGCCGCGGGCGATGTTCTGGCCTTCGTTGAAACGGATTTCGGCGATGCGTCCCGCGATTTCCGGTCGGATGGACACCGCCTCGTCGGCGCGCAGCGTGCCGACCGCGCCCACCTCGTCCACCGCGGGCGCAATGCGGGCCGCCACAGCCTTCACTGACATGGCCAAGGTGGCCGACGGCCCCTTAGCGGCATCCTTCGGCGCCTGAGCGAGCGCGCCGCCGGCAAAAGACAAAAAGAAACCGGCCAAAAAAGAGGCTATCCGCATGATCAGGCTGCGGATCTTACTTGATCTGCGCGGCCAGCCTGGCGCGTTTCGCAGCGATTCTCTCTAGGGATTTCTGGGTATCGACCACGAAGCGGACGTGGATGCCACGCCCCACCTCCTCGAGCGGATCCCGGACGGAGTACTCAAAGGTCACGCGCCGCTTCTCCACCTTCGAGATGCGCGCCTCGATGCTTACTTCCGTGCCCGGCGGCGTGGCACCCAGGTGGTCAATCGAGACATGCGCGCCTACCGAATCTTCGCCGACGTCCAGGTGCGCGAGCAGGAAATCGCGGCAGGCGTATTCCACGTCGCTCACCATGCGCGGCGTGGCGTAGACCATGTTCTCGCGACCCATAAAGGAGATGCAGCGCTCCTCGTCGATGAGGACGCGCTTGGTGAATGCAAGGGCAGCAGCGAGTGAGGACTTCACGTCGCTATTTTACGAAAAGAATGGGCACTGTGCAGCACAGTCGAGATCGCCCAGTCGGAATTATCGGGAACGCAGTTCCTTGCGCAGCACTTCGCGCAGCGTTTTGATGGTCACCGGGATGTCCTCGGCTCCAGCAGCGCTGCGTAGCGCCTCGTTCATCGCCGTTTGATAGCCGATGCCACGCGCTTGTGCGCGCTCGCGAAAGGTCTTGATCACATCGTCATCAAGCATGATGGTGATGCGGGTTTTGCCCCGCATCGAAGCCCGCAGCTTGGTGAGATGCGGCACGCTCTTGGCACGTTTTGCTTTGGAGAAATCGTATTCAGGCTGCATAGATGTTTGCCTCCTTGGTGGTGGCTTTTCTGGCTGAAATCAGGCGCGGATTATCCTCACGCAAGGTGTAGACAACAGTCAGTAAGCGAGCCCGGGCGCTCATACCCACAAGTAGCCAGCGCGACTCGCCCTCTGAGCGCCCGTCTTCCATCACGAGCGCCCGGGGATCGAGCAAGCAGCTGGCGGCCTCTTCGAACGAGACACGGTGTTTTCGTAGATTGACAGCAGCCTTGCGTGGATCAAATTCGATCTCCATCGGAGCCAGTATGCATACTTGATATGCATCCGTCAATCACCACTCTTGATGCGAGGCCCGACTGACCTCACAACAGAGTATTGGGGCTATGCGATACGGTACCCGCGCCTCATCGAGTTAATCGCGATCACGAGAAACATCAAGCCGCCGATGACGGCGATGAGACCCCCCACCCCCATCAACGCCATGGCCGCAATCTCCTGCGGCGTGCGCATCAGCTGCCCTTCGGCACCGAGATCCGCCCAGTTCGCGATCTGGTCGGCCACCTGCTCGGCGTCTAAGACGGGCGCCAGCACGGTGTTTTTCTTGGTCGAGCGGATCAGATTCTTTCACTACGTCTGGCACTTGTTCGTCATCGCCGGCACCGCGTGCCACTTCATTGCGGCCCCAGTCCTTTGACATCATCCTTGGCGCGGGATCTAATAACAATTACTAACTGTTAAGGAGACTTACATGCCCACCAGTGTTGCCCTCAGCGAACATTTTGAGCATTTTGTGCGTAAGCAAGTGAGCTCGGGGCGCTTTAACAACGCGAGCGAGGTTGTGCGCGCCGGCTTGCGTCTGCTCGAAGATCAAGAAAAGCAGGCCGCCCTGCAGTTGAGCGCCCTGCGTGCCGCGATTGCAGCCGGTTTGGCAAGTGGCCCCGGTATCCCCGCGGATGAAGTGTTTGATCGACTCAAGGCCAAGTACCGGGCCGCTGACAAGGCAGCCTAATGCGGGTCAGTTTCTCCCCGCTTGCCGAGTCCGATCTTGAAGGAATTGGTGACTACATCGCCGCCGACAATCCACGCAGAGCTGCGAGCTTTGTGGAAGATCTGCAACGCCAGTGCCGAAAAATTGCCAGGTCACCGCAGATGTATCGCGCACGACCAGAACTGGCTGACGGGATGCATTCCTGCGCCTACGGAAACTACGTAATCTTTTTCCGGATCTTGGAGTCGGCGCTGCTGGTTGTGCGGATACTGCATGGTGCGATGGACATCTCCGCTCAATTTCCGAAAGACGAAGAGCAAAGGAAATAGGTGGTGTCAGGGTATTCCTTCCCCTGAGCTCGCAGCGCATGCGACACCGAGGGGCTGAAATCCGCCTGCACGAAACCGGTAGCGCGCTTATGGTCGCAGGTTTACACTAGACGCCATGAGTCGCACCATTCCTACCGGCACACCAGAAGATGATCGCTCCCGCGTCATCGAGCGCCCAGACGGCTTCTATTGGCGCACCGAGGACCGCCGCAGCGAATACGGTCCTTTCCCGTCGCTGATGGCCGCCATCACCGACATGCAGGAAACCGGCGACACCGCTTATGAACCGGGCGAGTCGCTGGCCGAGGCCGAGTCTGAAATTGGCATCGCCGACTGGATCGATCCCGACACGGGCGAGCCGGCCGAGGGCGGCGGCCCCCACCTCGAAGACCACTGAACGAGATCTCCTCGGCTTACGCCGTCGGGATCGCAGAAAGCCGTTGACCCCAGCGCCGATTTGACCAGTGACCGCGGTCAGTCCACGATCGGCACTACCCCCAAATGGTCAATTTTCGGTCGGCG
>SHXK01000022.1 GCA_009693335.1 Betaproteobacteria bacterium
TGGCGCGATGTGCGCTCGGGAACGCCGAATTACACCAGCACCCAAGGCCGCGAAGCCGGGGTGCTGATTCAGCAGCAAGCCCGCTTTCCGGGCCAGGATGGAATGACCACGGCGGGTGAAGCCTGGCGGAAGTTCAGAAATGGCCCGGTCACGTTCTACGGCGGCTGGCTGGTGGTCCTGGTGTGCGCGATCATCGGCGCGATTTATTTTGCGCAGGGGCCCATCAAGCTGCACGACAAGCCCAGCGGCCGGATGATTGAACGCTTCTCCTTGGTGGAACGCTGGGCGCACTGGGTGATGGGGATTAGCTTTTGCGTGCTCGGCGTGTCAGGCCTGATCATCTTGTTTGGAAAATTCGTTCTGCTGCCGGTAATTGGCTACACCTTGTTCGCCTGGCTCAGCGCGCTGGCGAAGAACCTGCACAATTTCCTTGCACCGTTGTTCATCGTTAGCCTGCTGGTGTTCATCGTCGTGTATATCAAGGACAACCTGCCGGAAAAGGGCGACCTGAACTGGCTGGTCAATGGCTGGAAGATGTTCAAAGGAGAACATCTGCCTTCCGGGCGTTTCAATGCGGGTGAGAAAGCCTGGTTCTGGGGCGGGGTGGTGGTGCTGTGTCTGATCATCTGCGTCTCGGGCCTGATTCTCCTCTTTCCGAACTTTGACCAGTTGCGCGCCACCATGCAGCAAGCGAGCGTGGTGCACGCAGTCGCGGCGGTGCTGGTGACTGCGGCTGGCATCGGCCACATCTATATGGGAACCGTCGGGGTCGAGGGCGCTTACGGCAACATGCGTGATGGTGTGACCGACGAGACTTGGGCCAAAGAGCATCACCAGTACTGGTACGAGGACGTGAAGTCCGGTAAGGCCGGGGTGGCAACTGCGGCAAAATCCGGCGTAGCCCCCCAAGCACAGCTTTGAGGAGGAGTGAGGAGACCATGAAAAAGTTCGCGATTGCCGTCACGCTTGCCGTAGGTCTGGGGATCGGTTCGCTTGCCGCTGTGCAGGCCAAACTGCCGGCCGCGCCGCCTATGAGCGATGTTGACAAGGCCGCCAAGGCCGAGAAGGAAGCCGCGACCAAGGCCAAGGATGACGAATTGGTCGCTAAGGCGCAAGACAAGGCGGTCGCCAACTACAAGAAGGGGAAGGGCGTCGCCACCGCTAAGACGGCGGCCACCCCTGGCAAGAAGAAATAAGGCCATGGCATACATGCGGGCATTTCTCGCGGCATCGGTACTCGGCCTCACAGCCGGTTGCCAATCAATTCCAGCCGATGCACCCAAGGCGACGGCTGGCCTGCACCCGACCAAGGGCAACGCGGTGCGCGGCACAGTACATTTCGTTCAGCTCGGCGACAAGGTCCGGGTCACGGCGCAGGTCTCCGGACTGAAGCCCAGCGCCCAGTTCGGCTTTCACATCCACGAGGCGGGTGACTGCAGCTCGGGCGACGGCATGAGCGCCAAAGGGCATTTCAATCCCCATGGCAAGCCGCATGGACTGCACACGACGGTTGAGCGGCACGCGGGGGATATGCCCAACCTGCAATCCGACGCGAGCGGCAATGCCAGCCTGAGCGTTGATCTGGATGTGATCACGATTTTGCCGGGAAGCGCGAGCATCGTTGGCCGGGGCTTGATCGTGCACGTACAGCCGGACGACTATAAATCCCAGCCGGTCGGCAACGCTGGCGCGCGCAGCGCCTGCGCAGTGATTCAGAAAAGCTAGACCCCCTCCACCAGGATTACCTTGGAGTTGCCTGCTCGCGTGCGGATCGCCAGCGCGGGCGCGTATTCCGGAGAGTGGTACCACTTGCGCGCCTGGTCGAGGCTCGCAAACTCGACCACCACCATGCGCGAGGGCGCCCAGCCGCCCTCCTTGGCCTCTACGGCGCCGCCGCGCACTACGTAGCGCCCGCCGTATTGGGCGATGGTGGCGGGTGCGATCTGGCGATATTCCTCGTAAGCTTTGGGGTCGGTAATTTCGACCTCGGCGATCAGATACGCAGCCATCGATTTTTTCTCCGTGGAGATCAGCGCAGCAGCGTAACGGCTAGCCCGGCGATGGCGCAAGCACCGATGACCGGCATGATTCCCGCTTTGTAACGGAACAGGGCCACGAAGGCGACGGCGCCGATGAGCGCCGAGGTCCACTCGAAGCGCCCGCTGGATCCTTCTGGCCACAGCACATGCCAGGCGAAGAACAGCGCCAGGTTGACGATCACGCCGACTACCGCTGCGGTGATCCCCGTGAGCGGTGCGCTGAATTTGAGCTTGCCGTGCGTGCTCTCGATGAAAGGTGCGCCGGCGAAAATAAACACGAACGACGGCAGGAAGGTGAAGAACGTCGCCACCAGCGCGCCCGCGGCGCCAGCCCAGAAGAGTGCGTCGCCGCCGAACAGCGCCTGCGTCCAGGCGCCGACGAAGGCCACGAACGCCACCACCATGATGAGCGGCCCGGGGGTGGTCTCGCCCAGCGCCAGGCCGTCGATCATTTGCTGCGCGCTCAGCCAATGGTAGTTCTCGACCGCACCTTGATAGACGTAAGGCAGCACCGCGTAGGCGCCGCCGAAGGTGAGCAGCGCCGCTTTGCTAAAGAACAGGCCCATTTGCGTCAGCGTTCCGTCCCAGCCGAAGGCCGCCGCCAGTGCGCCTATGGCCAGCGCCCAGAGCACCAGCCCCGCGGCAACGTAAGCGCCAAGCTTGCGGAGCGAGAAACGCGCATGCGCCGGCGTTGGCGTGTGGTCGTCGATGAGCGCCGGCCCGTAGCTCCCTTGGTCTTGATGATTGGAACTCTGTGCAGAAAAAATCCCCGGATAAAAGCGACCACCGAGATAGCCGAGGATCCCTGCCGCCAGGATGATGGCAGGGAAAGGGGCGCTAAAGGCGAAGATTGCGACAAAGGCTGCTGCCGCCACTGCCCAGAGCGCGGGATGTTTTAGCGCGCGCTGGCCGATGCGCCAGGCGGCTGCGAGGACGATCGCCACCACCGCCGGCTTGATGCCGTAGAAAATACCCGCCACCAAAGGCAGGCTGCCGTAGGCCAGGTAGATCCACGACAAGCTGATCAGGATGAATACCGAAGGCAGGACGAACAGCCCCCCAGCGACCAGACCGCCCCAGCTTCGGTGCATCAGCCAGCCGATGTAGGTGGCAAGCTGCTGCGCCTCCGGCCCGGGCAGCACCATGCAGTAGTTGAGCGCGTGCAGGAAGCGCTTCTCCGAGATCCAGCGCCGGCGCTCGACCAGCTCCTGGTGCATGATCGCGATCTGTCCGGTCGGTCCGCCGAAGCTGATAAAACCGAGCTTCAGCCAGAAGCGGAGCGCTTCGCCGAAAGACACCGGTGACGGTGCGGTGCTCATGATCATTTAGTGAATCCCGACAAACTTTCTGAAGTCCTCGATGAACTTTGCTCTCGCGCTGGGATGGCCCCCCGTCCACGCGTACCGGGCATCATTTTTCCCCCAAGTTCGCATATCACGTGAGAGCATTCCGAGAAACATTCCGTGCGCAGCGTTTTCATACCACCAGTTCTCAATGTCTGCGCCCTTGTTTTTTTGTGCTTCGTACCACTCTATAGCCGACTCTTGAAGATCGTTGGGATTTTGGTCGTAGTTACAGCGTAGCGCACTGCCCTTGGCTTGAATAAAATTGGCGACTCTGCCGTTGAATGCGCAGCGCTCTTTTATCAACCAGCGCCATTCGTCCTCTTTTTTACCCGCGTAGTTATCGAGCTTGCCATGGATGAG
This sequence comes from Betaproteobacteria bacterium, assembly GCA_009693335.1. GTDB lineage: Bacteria > Pseudomonadota > Gammaproteobacteria > Burkholderiales > SG8-39 > RBG-16-66-20. The sequence goes on from SHXK01000022.1 coordinate 3,746, forward strand.
CCGAACCGGAACTTTGAGTTCATCGGGAACACCCAGCCCAGCAGTTGGAAGGCCTTCGGCGAAAACGCCTTTCACATGCTTGGAATCGACCACAGCAGCGATGTTGACCACAACTGCAGCACCATTTGACAGGCCATTAAAGTAAATCCGGCTGGTATCAATCTTCTCGCTTTTAAGCGCCCAGTGGTAAGCGCCCAGCGTTACTTTGTAATTCATACGCTGACGGGATTCATTGCTCACTTGGGCTGCCCAAAATTGCCAATCTTTGCTAAAACCATTCATTTGATAGGCGTCAAAGACCAAAGTGGCGAAACCTTGGCTTTGAAAGGCGCGTGCAATATTACGTTCTGCCGGCCCTAGACCAGCCCCGCCGTGAGAGATGATCATCAAGGGTGGTTTTGTCGCACTGCGAGGGACCCCCAAGTCAACGGATCTGTGGCATGGATCAAAACCTGCCAGTGGCCCTCTGACGTTGTACATCGAAGGCGCAACCTCAATCAGCAGCGCGATGTCTGGCGGAGCGGGGTCACAGGTTTGCGCCACCCCTGCAAATGGAAGTGCACAGAGCCAGAGAAACAAAAAGCAATTGTTTTTCATAGAGTCTCCTGGCGAATGAGGCCGCGCAGCTGCGCCGGATCGAAGGGCAAGGGAAGGATGGTCGGTTTGATCGTAGGGCTCATCGATAGGCCTCCGGATTCCAGGTATGGATTTCCTGCTTGCCTTCTTTACACCAGCGATAGAGCGCGTCGTACATCACCATGCCGTGCCGCAACATCTCGTGGTCGTCCGTATATAGCCGCGACAGGCCCAGGGAGACGGCAGCGAGGCCTGCGCACTGTGGCGCAAGATCGAGCCGCCCGGTGTCCGCGCCACGGACGATCAGCGCGAGCTCATCCAGCGCTGGGTCTTGCAGCCGGTAACGGGTGACGAATGCGTCGAAGCTGCAGAGTTCTCCCTGGTGCGTGAACTCCACGCCAGGGATGTCGTAAGGCACGGCCTCGCACTCGCTCGCCACCCGCTGGACCTCGGGCGTCGGCACGTAAAGGAACTCCGCCTCCGGATCGATAAACCGTTTCACCAGCCAAGGGCAGGCGATGCGGTCGATCTTGGGCCGCTCGCGCGTTACCCAGCGTGAACTTCCGCCCTTCGGTTTACCGAACAGCTCGCCGCTGGATTTTCGCCAGGCCTCGATGCCGCCCTCAAGGTAGCGCGCGCCAAGCACCTTCGCGGCGCTCTGGCTCACTTCATGCCCGTGGACGCAGTAGACAATAACGTCGGCTTCGTCGGGGAGGCTCCTGCTCCACTCGGTGACGCGTAGCGGGTCGCGCCGAAGCGCGCCGCGTATGAGGTCCGGCGCGTCCCGAAAGCGTTCGTTGTTACGCACGTCAATGACGAGCGGAGGTCGTCCGGAGGCAAGAGACTGACGAAGGGATGAGGCTGAGATTGCAGGTGCGTCCATGGCGCTCTCCTTAAGAGTCCTGCAGAGCTTGGACGCACCAGCGTCTTGAGGAAGCGGGGAGCCTGCAATCCCCGCGGCCCGAAGGATGCTCACAAGCGCGTACGGCTGTCAAGCACCTTGCCAATACCGTGATTTTGAACTCATTTATAGGCAAAATAAAATACATAACCATGTCCACACTGAGCCAGGCGGTTGGCGGCGCTATCGACTTGATCGCCACGGGGGATCCGACGCTGGGCGGGATCGTCGCGCTCAGCCTGACGGTGAGCCTGTCGGCGGTGCTGCTGGCGGCGCTGCTCGGGCTGCCGCTCGGTGCGGCGATCGCCGTCGGGCGCTTCCCGGGGCGGCGCGCGCTGATCGTGCTGCTGAACGCGCTCATGGGCCTGCCGCCGGTGGTGGTGGGCCTGCTGGTTTATCTGCTGCTGTCGCGCGCGGGACCGCTGGGCGAGTTGGGCTTGCTATTCACGCCGCCTGCCATGGTGGTCGCGCAGACCCTCCTGGTACTGCCGATCATCGCTGCGCTCTGCCGTCAGTCGGTGGAAGATGCCTGGGTCGAGTACGAGGAGCAGTTGCGTTCGCTGGGGGCGGACGGCCTGCGCGCAGCGCTGACCCTGGTCTGGGACATCCGCTACTCGCTGGTGACCGCGGTGCTGGCCGGGCTGGGGCGGGCGCTGGCCGAAGTGGGGGCGGTGATCATCGTCGGCGGCAACATCGACGGCGTTACCCGGGTGATGACGACCGCCATCGCGCTGGAGACTTCGAAAGGCGACCTGCCGCTCGCTCTGTCGCTGGGCTTCATCCTGATCGCGCTGGTGATCGCGCTGAACGCGGCTGCCCACCTTATCAAGGAAGCCGCGCAGCGGCGCTACGGCTGATGTCCGACATCCACGGCATCCTTCCCCTGACCCTGCACGAGCTGCGCTTCGCCGCGGGTGGGCGCGGCATCATCGATGGCATCTCCGCGGAGATCGTGGCAGGGCCTGCGACGATCATCCTGGGCGCCAACGGCGCCGGCAAAAGCGTCTTGATGCGCCTGATGCACGGCCTGCTGCGGCCGACCTCAGGGGAGGTTACGTGGCGCGAGCAGGGCGTAGAGCGGGTGCGCCGCGGGCAGGCGATGGTGTTCCAGCGCCCCGTGGTGCTGCGCCGTTCAGCGCTTGCCAACATACTCTACGCGCTGGAACTGGCGCGCGTCCCGGCCGTGGAGCGCGAAGCGCAGGCCATGGCTGCGCTGCGCGAGGTGGGTCTGCTGGCGGTGGCGCACCGGCCGGCACGCGTGCTCTCGGGCGGCGAACAGCAGCGCCTGGCGCTGGCGCGTGCCTGGGCGCTGCATCCCGAGGTGCTGTTCCTGGATGAACCGACCGCGAATCTCGATCCAGGGGCCACGCGCGAGATCGAGAACGTGATCAAGGCTTTCGATGCCTCGGGCACCAAAATCGTCATGTCGACGCACAACCTGGGCCAAGCGCGACGCCTCGGCGACGAGGTGCTGTTCATCCACCAGGGGCGCTTGGTGGAGCGCGCGCCGGTGGAGCGCTTTTTCAAGCAACCCGCTTCGTCCGAGGCAGCGGCATTCATCAAAGGGGAGCTGCCCTGGGTTTGATCGCCAGAATTGTTCTGGTACTGCTGCTGTCGGGGACTGCGCAGGCACAACCAAAATTCATCACGGTGGCGTCGACGACTTCGACCGAACAATCCGGTCTCTTCAAGCACCTGCTGCCGATCTTCGAGGGCAAGACGGATATCTCGGTGCGCGTGGTGGCCCTGGGCACGGGGCAATCCTTGGATATGGGGCGGCGTGGTGATGCGGACGTGGTGTTGGTGCACGCTAAGCCGCTGGAGGAAAAGTTCGTTGCCGAGGGCTACGGCGTACAGCGCTTCGAGGTCATGTACAACGACTTCGTACTGGTCGGGCCGAAATCCGATCCCGCGAAAGTCGGTGGCGGCAAGGCTATCGTCGCGGCGCTGCACAAGGTGAGGACCGCGCAAGCGCCATTCGCCTCGCGCGGCGACAACAGCGGCACACATTTCGCGGAACTCCAACTCTGGAAAGCTGCCGGCATCAACATCGCGAAGGACAAGGGGCCCTGGTACCGCGATACCGGTTCCGGCATGGGCCCCACGCTGAACACCGCGGCCGGCATGAATGCGTATGCGCTCACCGATCGGGGGACTTGGCTGTCGTTCAAGAATCGCGCTGCATTGGTGATTTTGGTGGCAGGCGATCGGCGCTTGTTCAACCAGTACGGCGTGATCCTGGTCCATCCGGCGAAGCACCCACACATCAAGAAAGCGATGGGTCAGGTTTTTGTCGATTGGTTGATTTCGTCCGAGGGCCAGCAGGCGATCGCTGAGTTTAAGATTGCCGGCGAACAGCTTTTCTTCCCCAACGCCCAAAGGTGAGATTGGCCAGCCATGGACCCGTCGCTCGTTCTTCCGCTGGCCGCTGTTCTGGCCCTTCGCGGTGGCCTCCATCCCCGCCGCTTATGTGGGCGGGGCGATTACCTTGCCAGGTACGGCCTACAAGGTTCTCGTCGGGCTGGTGCTGCTGTACGGCTGGGCAGGGCCCAAGCAGACGTCCGCGGTCGCCGCACCTTTCATTCTGGTCAATTCGGTTGCGGCGCTGGCTGCCGGTTTGGTAAGCAATCCCGCCCTGCCGCCCGACTATGCCTGGTGGCTGATGGCGGTGGTGCTGTTGGGGGGTGGGCGGGCGCCGAGTACGGCAGCCGGCGCTTCCCCAATCCGCTTATCCGCCGGGTGCTGGCGGTGGTCCTCGCCATCGCCGGCGGCAAGATGGTTCTGGTATAGATTGCGCCTTCCCCAGAGGACCAACATGACCCATTACTACGAATCGGACGACCTGAAGAAATTTGGCGACATCGGCCAGCACGCGAAGCAGCTCGCCGACGGTTTTTTCAAGTATTACGGCGACGTCACCGGCACCGACGGCGCATTGAGCAAACGCGAGAAGGCGTTGATCGCGCTGGCGGTGTCGCACGCGCAGAAGTGCCCTTACTGCATCGACGCTTACACCACGCAGTGCCTGGAGACTGGCGCCAACCCGGAGCAGATGATGGAGGCGGTACATGTGGCCGCCGTGATGCAGGCCGGCATCACGCTGGTGCACTCGGTGCAGATGCAGAACCACCTGAAGAAGATGGTCCTTTGACCCCTGTCATCCAGCTAAAACTTGCTCCGGCGCCCTCGAAGATGGACTTCGTGGCGCTGCTGCGAACGCGCGGCATCGACCTGCCGCCGCTGTCGGTCGACACGCTGCAGGTCAACATCACCAAGCTGTGCAACCAGGTCTGCCGCCATTGCCACGTCGACGCTTCGCCGTCTCGCAGGGAGATGCTCTCCGCCGAAGGCATGGCCAAATGTCTGGAGATACTGGAGCGGCATCCGCAGATCGCCAAGCTTGACATCACCGGCGGGGCGCCCGAGCTGCATCCCGGTTTCGACGTTTTCGTCGAGCGCGCGGTGGCGCTGGGCAAGCAGGTCATGGTGCGGCATAACCTGACGGTGCAACTGGACGGCAACCCGCAGACCGGTGAGAGCAAGGAATATCTGCCGCGGTTCTTCGCCCAAAACCGCGTCGAAGTGATTTCCTCCCTGCCCTACCACCAGGAATACTTTACCGACGCGCAGCGTGGCGCCGGGGTATTCAAGAAAAGTATGCAGGCGATGCAGCGCCTGAACGGATTCGGTTACGGCATCGAGGCCAGCGGACTCCTGCTCAACCTGGTTTACAACCCGGTTGGTCCCTACCTGCCGCCGGCGCAGGCGGGGCTGGAAGCCGACTACAAGAGGGAATTGAAGGACAAGTTCGGCCTGCAGTTCAACCGCCTGTACACCATCACCAACATGCCGATCAATCGCTTCAAGCTGCACCTGGACAAATCCGGGCAATACCAGGCGTACATGGAAAAGCTGTTGGCGGCCTTCAACCCGGCAGCGGCCGAGGGCGTCATGTGCCGGAACCTGGTCAGTGTTGATCACCAGGGCAGGATTTACGACTGCGATTTCAATCAGATGCTGGAGCTGCGGGCCTTGGCCGCCAGTGGCAAGCCGCTCAGCATCTTCGATTTCGATTTCAGCCAGGTACTCCAGCGTCGCATCCGCTTCGACGACCACTGCCTCGGATGCACGGTCGGCGCGGGAAGTTCCTGTGGCGGAGCGACGGCGTGAAAACCTTCGCTGTTCAATGAAAACCTTCGCTGTTCAATGAAAACCTTCGGTTTTGCCGGTTGGTCGGGCAGTGGCAAGACGACGCTGATCGAGAAGCTGCTGCCGTTGTTGGTCGCTCGCGGCCTACGCGTATCGCTCATCAAGCACGCACACCATAGCTTCGATGTCGACCATCCAGGCAAGGATTCCTACCGCCATCGACACGCCGGGGCCACCGAGGTGCTGGTCACCTCGTCGCGGCGCTGGGTGCTGATGCACGAGCTGCGCGGCGCCCGGGAACCTTCGTTTGAAGAGCAGATCCGGCACTTCTCGCCCTGCGACCTGCTGATCGTGGAGGGTTACAAGTACGCGCCTATCCCGAAGCTGGAGGTCTGGCGTGCCGAGACCGGTGAGGGGCTGCTGCATCCCAACGATCCGCACATCGTCGCTGTCGCGATACCATTGCTAAGCGAGGTGAAAATTGATATCACCTTGCCACTGCTGGATCTGAACGCGCCCCCAGTCATCGCCACCTTCATCCTCGACTATTTGAAACTCGCGTGAACCAGGGCTTGCTCTCCGTGGATGAAGCGCTAGCGACCCTGCTTGCGGGCGCCAAGCCTGTGTCCGAGGTCGAGCAGCTGCCGACCATGGCGGCGGTGAACCGCGTGCTGGCGCAGGCGCAAACCTCGGCGATGGATGTGCCGCCGATGGATAACAGCGCCATGGACGGTTACGCGCTGCGCCTGGCCGATTTGCCGGGCGCGGAGGCGAAGCTCCGGGTCGCACAACGTATTCCTGCGGGCTCGGTGGGCAAGCCGCTCGAACCCGGCACGGCGGCGCGGATATTCACCGGCGCCCCCATACCCGCCGGCGCCGATGCGATTGTCATGCAGGAGTTTTGTGTCGCGGATCAAGAAACCGTCACCATAAAAAAGATCCCACAGCCAGGCGCCTGGATACGCCGCACCGGCAGCGACATCCGCAAGGGTGGCGCAGTGCTCGCCGCGGGCAAGCGCCTGCTGCCGCAGGACACCGGGCTGGCGGCTTCGGTCGGCATCCAGACCCTGCCGGTATACCGCAAGGTCCGGCTCGGGCTCTTCTTCACCGGCGATGAACTGGTGATGCCGGGCGAGCCGTTGCCGCCGGGGCGGATCTACAACTCCAACCGCTTTACGCTGAACGGCCTGGCGAGCGCTTTTGGTTGCGAAGTGCGCGATTACGGCATCGTCCCGGACCAGCTGGAGGCAACACGCGCAGTATTGCGGCGCGCCGCAAGTGAAAACGACATCATCGTTACCTCCGGAGGGGTATCGGTCGGCGACGAGGACCACGTCAAGCCGGCAGTGGAGGCCGAGGGTTCGCTGCTGATGTGGAAAATCGCGATGAAACCGGGCCGACCTTTGGCGTTCGGCAAGGTAAAAGAAGCCGCATTCATCGGACTGCCGGGCAATCCCGTCTCCAGTTTCGTTACCTTCCTGATCTTCGTCCGCCCGTTCCTGCTGAAAACGCAAGGGCTGATCAATGTGGCGCCGCGTTATGCTGACGTACGGGCCGATTTTGACTGGCTGGCGCCCGACCCGCGACGCGAATTCCTGCGCGTAAAATGGAATGCGCAAGGTGGCCTGGATCTTTACCCGACGCAGGACTCGGCGGTGCTGACCTCGACGGCCTGGGCCGATGGCTTGGTGGACAACCCGGCCGCTGCTGCGGTTCGCAGAGGCGACCGTGTTCGCTTTCTGTCTTACGCGGAGCTCTACCGGTGAAAGACGGATGACACTCGCATGCAAGTGAAAGTTCTCTATTTCGCCAGCGTACGGGAAAAGCTCGGCCTCAATGCCGAGGACCTCGAGCTTCCCGTTAGCGTCGCCACCGTTGCTGACCTGCGCGCCCACTTGCGCGCCCGCGGTGGCGTCTGGAGCGACGCGCTGGCGGACACGAAACTGCTGCGCACGGCGGTGAACCAGGACCTGGCGCCCGCGACGACCGCGATCAAAGCGGGCGACGAGGTGGCGTTTTTTCCTCCGGTGACCGGCGGCTGACATGAAGATTGCGGTTCAACGAGACGATTTTGACCTTGGTCTTGAAATAAAAAGGATTGCAACAAACAGCAAGATCGGCGCGATTGCCAGCTTCATCGGTTTGGTGCGCGAGGTGAACGACGGCGCCACCGTCGGCACCATGACACTCGAGCATTACCCTGGCATGACCGAGAAGGCGCTTGCCGCCATCGTCGAAGAGGCGCAAGGCCGCTGGCAGGTGCTCGATTGCACCGTGATTCACCGCTACGGCGAGCTGAAGCCCACGGACCAGATCGTGCTGGTGGTGGTGGCCAGCGGCCATCGCGGTGATGCGTTTGCCGCCTGCGAATTCCTCATGGACTACCTGAAGACGCGCGCGCCGTTCTGGAAAAAGGAAACCACCCCCGAAGGCGCGCGCTGGGTGGCGGCGCGGGCGGCGGACGATCAGGCGGCAGAACGCTGGAAATGAAGGCTGTGGCGCGCATCCCGCGCAGTATCTGGATGCTCGGCTTGGTCAGCTTGTGCATGGACCTTTCCAGTGAGCTGATCCACAGTTTGCTGCCGGTGTTCATGGTCTCCGGCCTCGGCGCGACGGCCCTGCAGGTGGGGCTGGTCGAAGGCATTGCCGAAGGCAGCGCCATGATCGTCAAAGTTTTTTCCGGCGCCATCAGCGATTACTTCGGCAAGCGCAAGGCGCTGGCGGTGTTCGGCTACAGTCTGGGCGCGCTAGCCAAGCCGCTCTTCGCCCTGGCGTTGTCGGTCAACTGGGTCTTCGCGGCCCGCTTCATGGACCGGATCGGCAAAGGGATACGCGGCGCGCCGCGCGATGCGCTGGTGGCGGATTTAGCGCCGCCGGAAATCCGCGGCGCTGCTTTCGGCCTGCGCCAGTCGCTGGATACCGTCGGTGCGTTTCTGGGCCCCTTGCTGGCCATCGGCCTGATGTTGCTGTGGGCGGGAGATTTCCGTACCGTGTTCTGGTTTGCGGTGATTCCTGCCGTGATCGCGGTGCTGCTGCTGGTGTTCGGCGTCCAGGAGCCGGATGCGGCGAGCGCCGGCCGACCAAGGGCCGCAGTGATCGGCTGGCATACTGCGCGCGAACTGGAGCGGGCCTACTGGCTGGTGGTGATCATCGGCGCGGTGTTCACGCTGGCGCGTTTCAGCGAGGCGTTTCTGATCCTGCGTGCGCAGCAGCAAGGGCTGGCCGACGCTTACGCCCCGTTGGTCCTGGTACTCATGAACCTGGTGTACGCGGCCACGGCCTACCCGATGGGCAGACTCGCCGACCGCATCAACAACTTCAAGCTGCTTGGGGCGGGGTTGGTGACGCTGATCGCCGCGGATCTGGTGCTCGCTCTGGCGCAAAGTTATACGGCGATCGCCATCGGGGTCGCGCTCTGGGGCTTGCACATGGGGCTGACGCAGGGTGTGCTGGCGACGATGGTGGCCGCCAGCGCGCCGGCGCATCTGCGCGGGACGGCTTTTGGTATTTTCTATCTGGCCTGCGGTATGGCGATGTTGATAGCGAGCGTCTTGGCGGGGCTACTCTGGGACACGCTGGGCTCAGCCACGACGTTCTACGCCGGCGCGGCGTTTTCTGTCATGGCGCTGATCCTGATGGCGCTGATCCGGATACCGTCGCGTTAAGGTGGCGGCTTGATTTCGCTCAATAAGTCCCCACCTGCGGTGAGGTAAATCCTTCGGGAGACGAGCACCATGCGCTACGACAAATTCACCACCAAGCTGCAGGAGGCCTTTGCCGAGGCCCAGAGCCTGGCGCTCGCGCACGACCATCAGCAAATCGAGCCCCAGCATCTGCTGCTGGCGCTGCTGAACCAGGCGGACGGCGGGATCGCCTCGCTGGTAGGTCAGGCGGGTGGTAATCCGAATGCGCTCAAGCAGGCCCTGAGCCTGGCGATCGGCCGGCTGCCTAAGGTCGAGGGTACGCCGGGTGAGGTGCATGTCTCGCGTGACCTCGGCAACTTGCTGAACGTGGCCGATAAGGACGCGCACAAGCGCGGCGACCAGTACATCGCCTCCGAACTGTTTCTGCTTGCCTGCGCCGCAGACAAGGGGGAGATCGGCAGGCACTTGAAGTCTTCCGGGCTCACCAGATCGTCCCTCGATAAAGCGGTTGAGCAGGTCCGAGGGGGAGAGAAAATTTCTTCAGCAACGGATGAGAGTCAAAGGCAGGCGCTCGCCAAGTACACCCTCGATCTGACTGAGCGCGCCCGGCTTGGCAAGCTCGATCCCGTGATCGGCCGCGACGACGAGATCCGTCGCTGCATCCAGATTCTGCAGCGACGCACCAAGAACAACCCGGTGCTGATCGGCGAACCTGGCGTTGGCAAGACCGCGATCGTGGAGGGCCTCGCCCAGCGCATCATCAATGGCGAGGTGCCCGAGTCGTTGAAGAACAAGCGTGTACTGGCGCTCGACATGGCCTCTTTGCTGGCCGGTGCGAAATATCGGGGCGAATTCGAAGAGCGACTGAAGTCAGTGTTGAAGGAGTTGGCGCAGGATGAAGGCAGCACTATCGTCTTCATCGATGAGATGCACACCATGGTCGGCGCCGGCAAGGCCGAGGGCGCGATCGACGCCGGCAACATGCTCAAACCCGCGCTGGCGCGCGGCGAACTGCATTGCCTGGGCGCGACAACCCTGAATGAGTATCGCAAGTACGTCGAGAAGGACGCGGCGCTGGAGCGCCGCTTCCAGAAGGTGCTGGTGGGCGAGCCGACGGTGGAGGCGACCATCGCCATCCTGCGTGGTTTGCAGGAACGCTACGAAGTACACCACGGCGTCGAGATCACTGACCCGGCGATCGTCGCCGCAGCGGAGCTCTCGCAACGCTACATCAGCGACCGTTTCCTGCCCGACAAGGCGATCGACCTGATCGATGAAGCGGCGGCACGCATCAGGATGGAGATCGACTCCAAGCCCGAGGCGATGGACAAGCTCGAGCGGCGGCTGATCCAGCTGCGTATCGAGCGCGAGGCGGTGCGCAAGGAAAAGGACGAGTCTTCCCGCAAGCGGTTTGCCTTGCTCGAAGATGAAATAAAAAATCTGGAAAAGGAATATTCCGACCTGGAAGAGATCTGGAAGGCGGAAAAAGCGCAGGTTGCCGGCAGCCAGCAGGTCAAAGAAGAGCTGGAGAGGCTGCGCCTGCAGATGGAAGAAGCCAGGCGCAAGGGCGATTGGCAGAAAATGTCCGAGATTCAGTACGGAAAAATTCCGGCGCTTGAATCTCGACTGAAAAATCAGGAGCAACCGACTAAAGCCAGGCTGGTGCGCACCCGTGTCGGCGCCGAAGAGATCGCCGAGGTAGTGTCGCGGGCGACCGGTATTCCAGTAGCCAGGATGCTGCAGGGCGAGCGGGAAAAACTGCTGCAGATGGAACACCGTTTGCACGAGCGCGTGGTCGGCCAGGACGAGGCCGTGCGGCTCGTCTCGGATGCGATCCGGCGCTCACGCTCGGGTCTGTCGGACCCGCAGCGGCCCTACGGCTCGTTCCTGTTCCTCGGACCCACGGGCGTTGGCAAGACCGAGCTTTGCAAGGCGCTGGCGGGGTTCCTGTTCGATGCGGAGACCCACCTGATCCGTATCGACATGTCCGAATACATGGAAAAACATTCGGTGTCACGCCTGATCGGCGCGCCGCCGGGCTACGTGGGCTACGACGAAGGCGGCCAGCTCACCGAGCTGGTGCGGCGCAAACCGTATGCCGTGATCTTGTTAGACGAGATCGAAAAGGCGCATCCGGAAGTGTTCAATGTGCTGCTGCAGGTGCTGGACGAAGGTCGCATGACCGACGGGCAGGGTCGCACGGTGGATTTCAAGAACACGGTGATCGTCATGACCTCGAACCTGGGCTCACAGATGATCCAGTCGATGACGCTCAGTTCCTCCGATTACGACCATGGCGCGGTGAAGGTCGCAGTGATGGCAGAGGTGAAGACCCATTTCCGGCCCGAGTTCGTCAACCGCATCGACGAGGTGGTGGTGTTCCGCAGTCTTGCCGAAGACCATATCCGCTCGATCGCCCGCATCCAGTTGAAGTTGCTGGCGGCGCGCCTGGCGAAAATGGATTACGGTTTCGACATGAGCGACGCTGCGGTCGCGGAGATCGCTAACGCCGGTTTTGATCCGGTTTACGGCGCGCGGCCGTTGAAGCGCGCGATCCAGTCGCAGATCGAGAACCCGCTGGCCAAGGAAATCCTGGAAGGGCGCTTCGCGCCCAAGGACACAATCCGGGTGGACTACCGCGGCTCGCGCATCACCTTCGAGAAATTGCCGGCAAAAGCAGCTGCGTAAGTGGAGCAGGGGTAGCCCTCGCTTTCCCCGCACCCCCTGTCTTCATATCGGGCGCGGATGCGCCGGGTCTGCTGGAGCATTTCTTCCCACAGGCCTTCCATGTCCTTGCGGAACACCACCTCCAGGTCAGCGTTTAACACCGACCATATGCCGCGTTCGATCTCGGCCTTAAGTTCGCCCGGTCGCCAGCCAACGTAGCCGACGTAAAAGCGCGCATCGTTCGGCCTCGATTCGATCACCTGGTCGATGGTATGGACGCGAAATGCCATATACAGGTTCTTCATCACCTGCATCGCTCCGGCACCGGGCGCCGCGTCCGTCTTCACCAGCGCCACCACCGTGCGGGGCGAGAACGGCCCGCCGTAGTACACCGGCGCCATCACCTTTTTCGAAGGCTCGTGTTCGGGGAACAGGCTGCTGAGCGAGCGGCGGGTAGGGCGGTTGAGGATCACGCCGACATGGCCACCGTTAGGCCCGGGCGCCGCAAACAGCACGCTCTGGCGGTAGTCGAGGTCGCGGAACGAGGGGTGCGCCACCAGCAGCATCGCCGCTTCCTCTTCTTGCGCCACCGCGGGCGTGGACCATGGCGCAGCGCAGGCGAGCAAGGCGAGGGCAATCAACAATCGCATGGCGCGAACCATTGGCTGAACAGGGTAGGGCCTGAATACTGCGTCCGAGGAGCGCGCTGCGCCGCTCTTTCCACCAGTTCCTCCCACAGCCCTTCTGGGTTTTTGCGAAACACCAGTGCCCCGTCCGCCGGTAGCAGGTACCAGCCGTCACGCATGGACTCACTCTCGAGTTGGTGCGGCGCCCAGCCCGAGAATCCGGCGTAAAGCCGATATTGCGCCTCGGGGGCCGCCAGCAGCAGCTTGATGTTGTCCGGGTGCATCGTCAGGTAGACGTTCTTCAGGACGTGGAACGCCGCTGCTGCGGGCGCGGTTTCGGAACGGTACACCGCGACGATGGCCTGGCGCATCACCGGGCCGCCGGTGTAGATCGGGTCGCGGTAATTCTGCGTGGCGAACTCCTGCGGCAGCAATTGCGAGAGCTTGAGCGCGCTCGGCCGGTTGATGATCACGCCCACCGTGCTCGCGTCTTCGGTCTGCGTGACCAGTACCACGGTGCGCGCGAAATTTGGATCGACCAGCGTCGGCTTGGCGATCAGGAACAGGCCATTGGCGGGCAGCTGGTGCTGGGCCAGTGCGGGCGCCGCCACCAGCGCCAACAGCAGGGCGGTCGCGCGCAGCATGCTACTTGGGCTTTGCGGATTCTTCCGCTACCTGCGGTTTGGTCGCACCATCCTCAGGTTGGTAGTCGCCAATGACAGCTTTCAGCGGGCAAACTTTGAACGCCGGGCATTTTTTGCAGCCAGCGACGATGGCGATCGGGCAAAGGGTCATGTGGATGCTTCCGTGGACGGTTAGTTAAAGGCCTGGATCCCGGTCATCGCGCGACCAAGGATGAGGGCGTGGATGTCGTGGGTGCCTTCGTAGGTGTTGACGACTTCGAGGTTGACCAGGTGGCGCGCCACGCCGAACTCGTCCGAGATGCCGTTGCCGCCCATCATGTCGCGCGCCAGACGCGCGATGTCGAGCGATTTGCCGCACGAGTTCCTTTTCAGGATCGAGGTGATCTCCACCGAGGCGGTGCCTTCGTCCTTCATGCGACCCAGGCGCAGGCAGCCCTGCAGGCCAAGGGCGATTTCGGTCTGCATGTCGGCGAGCTTTTTCTGGATCAACTGGTTGGCGGCCAGCGGGCGGCCGAACTGCTTGCGCTCGAGCACATACTGGCGTGCGCGGTGCCAGCAGTCCTCGGCGGCGCCGAGCGCGCCCCAGGCGATGCCGTAGCGCGCCGAGTCAAGACAGGTGAAAGGACCTTTCAAGCCGCGCACCTCGGGGAAAGCGTTTTCCTCGGGGCAGAAGACCTCGTCCATGACGATTTCGCCGGTGATCGAGGCGCGCAGGCCGATCTTGCCGTGGATCGCAGGAGCCGACAGACCCTTACTGCCCTTGTCCAGAACGAATCCCCGGATGGCGCCTGCATCGTCCTTCGCCCACACCACGAACACATCGGCAATCGGCGAATTGGAAATCCACATCTTCGCGCCGCTGAGGCTGTAGCCGTCCTGGACCTTCTTGGCGCGCGTCAGCATCGAGGCAGGATCGGAGCCGTGATTCGCTTCGGTAAGACCGAAGCAGCCGATCCATTCGCCGCTGGCCAGCTTGGGCAGGTACTTCTTTTTCGTCGCTTCGTTGCCAAAGGTGAAGATCGGCACCATCACCAGCGACGATTGCACGCTCATCATCGACCGATAGCCCGAATCCACGCGCTCGACCTCGCGCGCGATCAGACCGTAGCTGACGTAATTCAGACCTGGGCCGCCGTACTGCTCGGGTATGGTCGGCCCCAGCAGGCCCAGCTTGCCCATCTCCGGGAAGATCGCCGGGTCGGTCTTCTCATGGCGGAACGCCTCCAGTACGCGCGGCGCCAGCTGGTCCTGGCAATAGGCGCGCGCCGCGTCCCGCACCATGCGTTCGTCTTCGCTCAGTTGGTCATTGAGCAGTAAGGGGTCTTCCCAGACGAATCGGGCGCGGGATTTGTGCTTCTCGGGGGCGTTCATCGGGACTCCTGACAGTGAGCGGCCATTCTATCGCCGTAGCGGTTGGCTCAGCCAGGCAGGTGCGGGATCGGCATGAGCTCGGCGATCAGTGCGCGCGCTCCAGAATCACGGCCAGCCCCTGGCCGATGCCGATGCACAAGGACACCGCGGCGTACTGGGCGCCCGTTTCCTTCAGTTGCCGCGCTACGGTGAGGGCCAGGCGCGCGCCCGAGCAGCCGAGCGGATGGCCGATGGCGATGGCGCCGCCGTTCGGATTGACGCGCGGGTCTTTGAAGTCCACTTTCATCAGCGCCAGGCAGCCGAGCACTTGGCTGGCGAAAGCCTCGTTGATTTCGATGATGTCCATGTCCTTTAGCGCAAGCTGGGCGCGCTCAAGCGCCTTCGGAATGGCGTAAGCGGGGCCGACGCCCATGATGCGCGGCTCGACCGCAGCAGAAGCGGCCGAGAGGATTCTGGCGATCGCTTGCTTGCCGTTCTTTTCGCCCCATTTTTTGCTGGCGATGATCAAAGCAGCAGCGCCGTCGTTCACCCCGGAGGCATTGCCCGCCGTTACCACGCCGCCCTCATACAAGGGTTTGAGCCTGGTGAGCGATTCCATGGTGGCGTCGCGGCGCGGATGCTCGTCCTGCATGACGAGCGTGGGCGGCGCATCCTTCTTCTTGCTGGGCAGGGTGAGGGGAAGTATCTCCCCCTGGTAAAACCCTTCAACTTCCGCTTGCGCGTATTTCTTTTGCGAAGTCAGAGCAAACTCGTCGGCCTGCTCGCGTGAGACGCCGAATTCCTTCGCCACGTTGTCGCCGGTCTCGGGCATCGCTTGGTCGCCGTACATCTTCTTGAAGCGCGGATTGGTAAAGCGGGAGCCGATGGTGGTGTCGTACATTTTCACTTCGCGCGAGTAGGGCGATTCGGCCTTCGCCATGACGAAAGGCGCCCGCGACATGCTCTCGACGCCGCCCGCGATATAGAGCTCGCCTTCGCCGGCGCTAATCGCGCGCGCCGCGTCGACCACGGCCTGCAGGCCCGAGGCGCACAAGCGGTTGACGGTGACCGCCGGCACGCTGGGCGGCAGTCCCGCCATCAGGGTGGCGAAGCGCGCCACGTTGCGGCAGTCCTCGCCGGCCTGTGTCACGCAACCGAGGATCACGTCGCTGATGTCCTCGGGGTTCACGCCGTTTCGTTTGACTACCTCGGCGATGATGCTGCCGGCCAGGTCGTCCGGGCGCAGGCCCGCGAGCTTGCCGGCGTGCCGGCCAATGGGGGAACGCAATCCGTCGTAGATGTAGGCGTCAAGCATTTGGAACCTCGACTTTCAGGAAGATATTTGTCAGGAATTCTAGAGGATATAATTCTCCCCACCAACGTGAGAGGGAGAGCTCGCGCTGGTTAGGTAAACGCATGACTGGGGGAGGCGCGCATGAAGTATAAAAAAATTCTGCTTGCATACAACGGCTCGGCAGAGGGCAAGCGGGCCTTGTTCGAGGCCGCCGACCTGGCGGGTCTTCTGAACGCCGAGACGCACCTGTTGGCGGTGGCGAGCATGCCGCCGAGCCTGTTTCTTACTGAGGGCTTCGTCCCCGAGGAACTGCTCGAGGAAGAGAAAAAACGTACCCAGGCGGTGCTCGACGAGGGCATTAAATGCCTGACCGACAAGGGCTTCACGGCCACCGGCCATCTGGCCGTCGGCGAACCGGTCGAGGAAATCTGCCGTGCCGCGAAAGAGATCGGCGTCGACCTGATCGTGATGGGCCATAACCAGAGCACTTCATGGGCGGCGCGCTGGTGGAAGGGCTCGGTGGGGTCGGCAATCCTCGATTACGCCCCCTGCAGCATTCTGGTCGCGCTGTCCAAGAACTGATTCCACCCCTGTTCCTCAACGCCGCAGCCTGACTTCCCTGTGGCGCCGGGGTGGCGTGGTGGCTGGGCGTCAGCACGATGGTGGATTTTCCGTGTGGTGGCATTAGAATCCTTGCATGAAATTCAGCCACAAGGGGCGTCTCGAAGACGCCCGGATGTTAAAGGGGCAGGGACGCTACGTCTCCGACTGGATCCTGCCGGGCCAGGCCTGCGGCCACTTTCTCAGGTCTGACCGGCCGCACGCCGAGATCGTGGCTATCGACACCTCGGCGGCGTTGGCGATGCCCGGGGTGATCGCGGTGCTGACCGGCGCCGATGTCGTGGCCGCTGGCCAGAAACCGATGCCCGCTGCGGCGCCGATGAAAGGGCGCCATGGCGCTGAGCAGCGCGTGACGCCGCGCTTTTCGCTGACGCAGACAAGGGTACGCTTCGTGGGCGAGCCGATCGCGCTGGTGGTGGCCGAGACAGCGGCACAGGCGCAGGACGCGGCCGAGGCGATTGCCGTCGACTACCACGACCTGCCGGCGGTGGTGACGGCGCGCAAGGCCTTGGCCAATGGCGCGCCGCAGTTACACGAAACAGTGCCGGGCAATCTGGTGCTCGATTACACCGGCGGCGATGAAGTTGCCACCAACGCTGCTTTCGCGCGCGCCGCACGGGTGGTGAAGCTCACCGCTTATCACACGCGCGTGGTCGCTAATCCGATGGAGCCGCGCGCCGCGATGGGTTCCTGGGACCCCGCCACCGAGACCTATTACCTGCATGCCACCACGCAGGGGGTCGGCCCGATGCGTGGGCAACTGTCGGCGATACTGGGGGTGCCGCCCGAGAAGTTGCGCGTGGTCGCCGAGGAAGTGGGCGGCGGCTTCGGCGTACGCTTTAACGCTTATCCCGAATATGGCGCGCTGCTGCTGGCGGCGAAGCAACTCGGCCGGCCGGTGAAATGGGTTGGTACGCGCTCGGAAGTGTTCCTCGCCGACGAGCAGGCGCGCGACATCGTGCACAGCGGCGAACTGGCGATGGACCAGGACGGTCGCATACTCGGCATGCGCTTTGAGTATCTCGCCAACCTAGGTGCTTACCTCGCTTTCACCGGCTCGTTCGTCAACACCATGAACATGGTGAACGTGATCAGCGGCGTCTACGATGTGCAGGCGGTGCATGTGCAGGGCAAGCTGGTGGTAACCAACACTGTCCCCACTGCCGCCTACCGTGGCGCGGGCAGGCCGGTGGCGTCCTACGCCCTGGAGCGTCTGATCGACCAGGCGGCGGTCGAGATTGGCATGGACCCGGCCGAGTTCCGACGCCGCAATCTGGTGGCGAAAGCTCAATTTCCGTACAAAGTCATCACTGGCTTCGAGTACGACTGCGGCGATTTCGAGGGCGTGCTCGATAAGGCGCTGGCGGCCGCGGATTGGTCGGGTTACGCCGAAAGAAAGCAGCAATCGCAAGCGCGTGGCCGACTACGCGGCAGGGGTATCGCCACCTACATCGAGGCGACTGCGGGCGGCGGCTTTGCGCCCTACGACCAGGCGCATGTCACCTGGGACCTCGAAGGCGAAAATGCGGGCGGCGTCACTCTGCGTACGGCGTCGCACAACCACGGTCAGGGGCACGAGACCACTTTCGCGCAAATCGTTTCAGGCGTGCTCGGCATCCCGATGGAGAAAGTGCGCCTGCGTACCGCCGAGCCCGGTTTCGACTTGGTGGCCAACCCCACCGGTGGCTCGCGGACGCTGCATGGTCTGGGCAGTGCGATGTTTTTTGCCGCTCAGGAAATCGTTAATAACGGTATGCCACTCTCTGCCGAGGCGCTGGAGAGTGCGCAGGCGGATCTGGAATTCTCCGCAGGGAGCTATCGAATCAAGGGTACGGACCGTTCGATCGCCATCACGGCCTTGGCAAAGAAATATCCCGGCAAGCTCGACCTGGACTACAAGGGGCAGCCGAAGGTTCCGTCCACCTATCCCAACGGCTGCCACATCACCGAGGTCGAGATCGATCCCGAGACCGGCGAGACGCAGATCGTGGCCTATCTTGCTTGCGACGACGCCGGCAACCTTATCAACCACCAGATCGTCGAAGGCCAGATGCAGGGCGGCATCACCCAGGGGGCCGGCCACATTTTTGGCGAGCAGGCGGTCTATGACGAAAACGCTCAACTGCTCACCGGCAGCTTCATGGATTACGCCATGCCGCGAGCCGGCATGGTTGGGGGCCTGCGGGTTATTGACCATCCGGTGCCCACCGCGACCAACCCGCTGGGCGCCAAGGGCGTGGGCGAAGCCGGGGTTACCGGCTCCATGCCCTGCCTGATGAATGCAGTGATGGACGCGCTGCGCCAGGTGGGTGTGCAGCGCTTCGACATGCCCGCGAGCCAACTGCGGGTCTGGGCGGCCATCCAGAGTGCCAAGGCGGGTCGACCGGAGGCGTTTGCGGTCGCCGAATCGGTGATCGTGTAATGGTGATCACGTAATGCTGGAGGGGACGGATCAGACCTTGACCGCCTTATCCGGGGCGGTGACCCGATGGCTCGCGGAATTCGAAAAAGCCCTTAGTGCCGCGGACGATGCTTCCCTAGCAGCATTGTTCCACCCCGAGGCCCATTGGCGCGACCTCCTGGCTTTCACTTGGCAGGTCAAGACTGTCAGTGGTGCCCAAAAAATAATCGATCAACTGAAGCTGCATGGCGTTGGCGCGGCCAGATTCACGATTGATCCTCTGCGCACGCCTCCGCGTCGTGTCACGCGCGCCGACACGCAGGCCATTGAAGCATTTTTCCGCTTTGAGACGATCTGTGGACGGGCCCAGGGTCTGTTGCGATTGGTCCCCGGCATCAATGGGGATTACCAGTCATGGACGCTGCTGACGGCCCTCGATGAGATCAAGGGTTTCGAGGAAACGGTCGGCACTCGAAGGCCGCAAGGAGAGTCGTATTCCCGGGATTTCCAGGGGCCGAACTGGCTCGACCGGCGCACAGAGGCCGCCGCTTACCAAGACCGGGAACCGGCAGTGCTGGTGGTTGGTGGGGGGCACGCCGGGCTTTCGATAGGCGCCCGCCTGCGGCAGTTGAATATCGATGCGCTGATCGTCGATCGCGAACAGCGCATCGGGGACAACTGGCGCAAGCGCTATCACGCACTGACGCTGCACAACCAGGTCCAGGTCAACCACCTTCCCTATATGCCGTTTCCGCCCAACTGGCCGAGCTACATTCCCAAGGACAAGCTGGCGGGCTGGTTCGAGGCCTACGCCGAAAGCATGGAACTGGATTTCTGGACCGGCACCGAATTTTCCGGCGCCAGCTACGACCCGGAAGCCGGACGCTGGAGCGTTGTGCTGCGCCAGGCCAATGGCGACGCCCGGACCCTGCATCCGCGGCATATCGTCATGGCAACGGGAGTCAGCGGCATTCCGAACCTCCCTGATATCCCCAGCCTGAAGAATTTCGAAGGCCGCCTGCTGCATTCTCACCAGTATGGCGACGCCGCGGAATGGCATCAGCGCAAGGTTTTGGTCATAGGTACGGGCAACAGCGGCCACGATATCGCCCAGGATCTGCATTCGAACGGCGCCAAGGTCACCCTCATGCAGCGCAGCCCGACCTCGATCGTCAATATCGAGCCGAGCGCGCAGCTGCCCTACGCCTTGTATGGCGAAGGAATCCCGCTGGAAGATTGCGACCTCATCACCGCTTCCATCCCTTTGGCGCTGGCGAGGAAATCCCACCGCATGATGACTCAGCAGGCGCAACAGTTGGACCGGCAACTGCTCGATGGCCTGTCGCGCGCCGGCTTCAAGGTTGATCTCGAGGATGAGACTGGCTGGCAGTTCAAGTATCTGCAGCGCGGCGGAGGCTACTACTTCAATGTCGGCTGCTCGGACCTGATCGTCGATGGCAAGATCAGGCTGGTCCAGTATTCGGCTCTCGAGTCATTCGTCGCCGCGGGCGCCCGGATGAACGACGGCGAAGTGATTGAGGCGGACCTGATCGTGATGGCCACTGGCTACCGTGGCCTGGATGTCCTCGTGCGCAGACTGTTTGGCGATGGCGTCGCCGATCGCGTCGGTCCGGTATGGGGGATCGATGAAGAGGAGCAAGAGCTGCGCAACATGTGGATGCGCACCGGCCAGCCTGGTCTGTGGTTCATTGCCGGCAGCTTTGCGCAATGCCGGATCTATTCAAAATATCTGGCGCTACAACTCAAAGCGTGCGAGCAGGACTTGCTGCCGATGCGAAACCCGCAACAACAAGCGGCAACAAAGCAACAATAAAGTTGCACTGCGCAAGATAATGGAGTATTAATCGTATCCGTGACTTTCATTGAACATTGCAGCATTGCCTAGTTCAAGGCCAAGCGTCGCGATCGTCGTTGCGACTGCTCCCCGCTTTTTCTGTTTTACCCACTGTCATTTTTCAGACCGGCTTGCTCGATCTGCACGAGCAAGCGTTGAATTCAAGGCGCCGGGAGTTTCTCCGGCGCTTGAATCGCTCGTCCCGTCTATACGTAGGGAACGAGCGTGATTGTTCCTTCAACTCTCAAAGGGCTACCCCATGGCTAAAAAAGCCGCGAAAAAAGCTAAGAAAAAGAAGTAGTCGGCGGTTGTTCGGTTCAAATCCCGCAACGGGGTTTGAACCGAACTGCGGACAGCTCGGAACCTTGGGCTGTCCGCAGTTGTTTAAAAGGTGCTTCGATCATCGCGAGGCGCTGCAATAAGGTGTTTCCACCCCGGGGTGTTTCCACCTCGACCACGCACTCTCTCAGGCCACCCACTCGCTTACCGGTGCGCGCGCTTCGTGCAGCGGCTGGGTGATGATGTCCACCAGTGCGGGCCCGCCGTGTTCCGCAGCCGCGGCAAGCGCCGGTTTGAGCTGCTCCGGTCGTTCCACGCGCCAGGCCTTGACGCCAAAAGCCTCAGCGACGCGCGCGTGGTCGGTACGCGAGAAGTCCACCGAGTAATAACGCTCACCGAAACCAGTTTTCTGGCCCGCCTTGATCCAGCCGTAGCTGCTGTTCGAGATCACCACCATTAGCAGCGGCACGCGCAGCCGCACGATGGTCTCCAGTTCGCCGACGGTGAAGCCAAAGCTACCGTCACCCATCACCGACACCGTTTTCGTCGTCGGGCGGCCGAAATGCGCGCCCACGCCCGAGGCCATCGCGTAGCCGAGCGCGCCGTGGGCGCGGTTGGAGATGAAATGCCGGCCTGCTTCCCGGAACTCGTAGTAAGCCGAGAAGTACGGACAGGGGGTGCCCGGATCACAAACCACCACCGCGTCGCGCGGCAGGATCTCATGCAGGGTGGCGACGATGCGTTCCGGGAGGATGGGGATGTCGTCTTTGCAGGCAAGCGCCCTGAAGGCCTCAAATTTTGTTGCTTTTGCCGCAGTTACGATCTTTTGCCCATTGCCGCTGAAACCCTTTCCCGAACCCTTCAATTCGTCCAGCAGCGCTTGCAAAGCAAGCTTCGCATCGGCGACGATCGCAACCCCGGTCTGGTAGTTGGCGCCCGGCACCATCGGGTCGGCGTCGATGTGGATCAGCGGCGTGCCCGGTGCCGGGGTGCGCCAGCGCTCGGTGGTCACCGAGCCTGCGCGGCAGCCGATGAAGACCACCAGATCCGCTTTGGCGAGCACTTCCCGGGTTGGCAAGGTGCCGCCGTTGCTGCCGACCACGCCCAGGCACAGCGGATGGTTCTCGGCGAGACTGCCTTGCCCGCT
>SHXK01000023.1 GCA_009693335.1 Betaproteobacteria bacterium
GGCTTCGAGCGAACGGCAAAGCTCCTCGAGCGCGGCGCCATCGAACTGGCGCCGCTCGCCTACATGCGCGGCCGCACGCTGAACCACTCCTTCATCATCCTCGACGAAGCGCAAAACACCACCCCCGAGCAGATGAAGATGTTCCTCACGCGCATCGGTTTTGGCGCCAAGGCCGTGATCAACGGCGATGTGACGCAGATCGACCTCGGGCGCGGGCAGAAAAGTGGCCTCATCGAAGCGCGACGCATCCTCGCCGGCGTGCGTGGCATCGCCTTCACCGATTTCACCGCCGCTGATGTGGTGCGTCACCCGCTGGTGGCGCGGATCATCGATGCCTACGATCAAGACGCCGCCGCAGCCCCGCCGCCGAAATAGGGTGGCGGTGCAGCGCGCGGTCTCCGCCGCACTGTCCCTGCCATCTGCCAGGTTGCTGCGCCGCTACGCACTGACTGCCGCGACCGCCGGATGCAACATTACCTTGCGCGTGGTCGGTGCGGCCGAATCGAAACGCCTCAATTCCCGCTACCGGAGAAAAGAACGCGCCACCAACGTCCTGTCGTTCCAGTATCAGTCAAGACCTCTCGCAGGCGATGTTGTCCTTTGCCATGCCGTCATCGCCAAAGAAGCCAAAGCCCAAGGCAAGACGCTGGCAGCGCATTACGCGCATCTGGTGGTGCACGGCGTACTGCATCTGCGCGGCCACCAGCACCAGCGAAAAAATGACGCCGCGCGCATGGAGAAAACCGAAATCCGCCTGCTGCGGCGTCTTGGATTCGCCGACCCCTATGCGGAAAAAGCGGCGGCGATTGGGACGCTAAAATAGCCCTCAGCCCGCCGCAATGACCGATGCCACCCATCCCACCCTGCTCGAGCGCCTAGGCGCGCTGATTCTGCGCGAGCCTGTCGACCGCGCCAGCCTGGTGCAACTGCTACGCTCGGCTTACCAGAGGAACCTGCTGGATGCGGAGGCGCTTTCGATCGTCGAGGGCGCACTCAACGTCTCGGAAATGCAAGTGCGCGACATCATGATTCCGCGTGCGCAGATGGACGTGATCGACATCAACGAGCCGGTGGAGCGCTTCATGCCGCAGGTGATCGGTTCCGCCCACTCGCGTTTTCCGGTGATCGGCCAGAACCGCGACGACGTGATCGGTGTGCTGCTCGCCAAGGACTTGCTGCGGCACTACGCGGGCGAAGAACCGTTCAACGTGCGCGAAATGCTGCGGCCCGCGATTTTCGTGCCCGAGTCCAAGCGCCTGAATGTTCTGCTGCGCGAATTCCGCGCCAGCCGCAATCACATGGCAGTGGTGGTGGACGAGTACGGCGGCGTGGCGGGCCTGGTGACCATCGAGGATGTGCTGGAGCAGATCGTCGGCGACATCGAGGACGAGTACGATTTCGACGAGGCGAGCGACAACATCCTGCCCGAACCCGGCGGACGCTTCCGGGTCAAGGCGCTGACACAGATCGCCGACTTCAATGCCGCTTTCAGCGCCGAGTTCTCCGACGCGGAGCACGATACGGTCGGCGGGCTGGTGATCGCGCACCTGGGCCGACTGCCCAAGCGCGGTGAGACGCTCGCCATCGCTGGCCTGAAGTTTCAGGTGCTACGCGCCGACAGCCGGCGGGTCTATACCCTGATCGTGGAAAAAGCCAAGGCGTGAGGTTCTTGCCTCACGCCGCCGCTTTCCTAGGCGGCGCGATGGCAGTGCTGGGCTTTTCACCGTTCGATTTTTTCCCCGCCGCGCTGCTGGCACTCACGGTCCTGATGCACCTGTGGCTGAGGGCGGCGTCGCCACGCGCCGCTTTCGGACTCGGCTTCTTCTTCGGCCTCGGCCTCTACGGGGCTGGTGCGTCCTGGGTGTACGTGAGCCTGCACCGTTTCGGCGCTATGCCGATGCCGCTCGCGGCGGCGGCAACGCTCGGTTTTTGCGCTTTCCTGGCGCTGTTCCCCGCGCTTGCCGGCTGGCTCCAGGCGCGCATCGCGCGCGATAGCGCGGCGCCCGTGGTGTTGCGCGCCGTGCTGCTGATACCCGCCGTGTGGATGCTGCTCGAGTGGTCGCTCAGCTGGTTCCTGAGCGGCTTTCCCTGGCTTTCGTTGGGCTATACCGCGATCGACGCTCCGCTCTCGGGCTACGCCCCGGTGGGTGGCGTGTACGCCGTTTCGCTGGCGCTGGCCGTAGCGGCCGGCCTCACGTGGTGCCTCGCGCTTGGTCACCAACGCTGGTTCGCTGCGGGCGCGCTAGCGCTGATGCTCGCCTGCGGCTACGGACTGCGCGCCACCGAGTGGACGACGCCAGTGGGCGAGCCGCTGCGCGTCGCTCTCCTGCAGGGCAATGTGCCGCAGGAAGTGAAATTCGATCCGGCGCGCTATGCAACAACGCTGGAGGTCTACGCGCAGCTCGCCGAAAGCAGCGATGCGCGCTTGATCGTGTTGCCCGAGACCGCGGTGCCGCGTTTCCTCGACTTGGTCGAGCACCCTTTCCTCGAGCGGCTGCAAGCGGCTGCGGTGCGCAATGGCGGCGACCTGCTGCTGGGCGTTCCCACGCGCAGCGCCGCAGCAGGCTATCTGAACAGCGTGATCAGCCTGGGCGTCTCGCCCACAGCCCAGTACCACAAGGTCCACCTGGTGCCTTTCGGCGAGTTCGTGCCGCCCGGCTTCGGCTGGATCATGCGGGCGCTTGCCATTCCATTCGCCGATTTCTCGCGCGGCGGCGCCAATCAGCGCCCGCTAGCGATCGCCGGCCAGCGCGTGGCGGTAAACGTCTGCTACGAAGACGCTTACGGCGTGGAGATCATCCGCCAACTGCCCGAAGCCACCTTGCTGGTGAACGTCTCCAACGTCGCCTGGTTTGGCGACTCACTCGCCCCGGCGCAGCATCTGCAGATCGCCCGCATGCGCGCGCTGGAAACCGGTCGCGTGTACCTCACTGCCGCCAACACCGGGATTACCGCGGCGATTTGGCCCGACGCCTCGGTGCGCCAGCAGATGCCGCAGTTCGTCCGCGGGCGGATGGACCTTGAGGTGCGCGGCTACAGTGGCGCCACCCCCTACGTGCGCTTCGGCGACTGGCCGGTGGTCCTGCTCGCGCTGCTGGCGCTGGTGTTCGTCGCGCTAGGCGGACGCTCCCGGTAAAATTCGCGCGCGATGCTCAGTTTTCAGCAGCTCATCCTCCGCCTGAACGAATTCTGGAATGACCGCGGCTGCGTACTGCTGCAGCCCTATGACATGGAAATGGGTGCCGGCACCTTTCACACCGCGACTTTCCTGCGCGCCATCGGCCCGGAACCCTGGCGCGCGGCCTATGTGCAGCCCTCACGCCGGCCCAAAGACGGCCGCTATGGCGACAATCCGAACCGGCTGCAACACTACTACCAGTACCAGGTGGCGCTAAAGCCATCGCCGCCGGAGATCCAGGATTTGTACTTGGATTCTTTAAGGAATTTAGGCATCAATCCGCAAGAGCACGATATTCGTTTCGTCGAGGATGACTGGGAGTCGCCAACGCTGGGCGCCTGGGGCCTGGGCTGGGAAGTCTGGCTGGACGGCATGGAAATCACCCAGTTCACCTACTTCCAGCAAGTCGGCGGGCTCGATTGCAAGCCGGTGCTGGGGGAAATCACCTACGGCCTGGAACGTCTGGCGATGGCTCTGCAGGGCAAGGAATCAATCTACGACCTAGTCTGGACCCCTGGCATCAGCTACGGGGACGTCTATCACCAGAACGAAGTCGAGCAATCGCGTTACAACTTCGAGCTGTCCAATGTCGAGTTGTTATTTGATTTATTCAAGAACTTTGAACAGGAAGCAAAAAGGCTGATAGCCGCACAATGTGTGCTACCGGCCTACGAAATGGTCCTCAAGTCCTCGCACACTTTTAACCTGCTCGAGGCGCGCGGCGCCATCTCGGTCACCGAGCGCGCCGCCTACATTGGCCGCGTGCGCGCCCTGGCCCGCGCGGTAGCGCAGGCTTACTACGAATCGCGCGAGCGGCTTGGTTTTCCAATGTTAAAGACAGCGTAAATGGAAGCCACGCTACTCGTCGAGCTGCTGACCGAGGAATTGCCGCCGAAAGCGCTTGCCACCTTGGGGTTAAATTTTGGCCAGGGGATTTACGAAAGTCTCCTGACGCATGGCTTGGTTGCGAAAACCGTGTCGCCCACGGTCTTCTGCACCCCTCGACGCCTCGCCGTGGTGGTACCCAAGGTTCGCGACGTCGGCGCCGATCAAAGCCTACAAATTCAAGGCCCGTCAGTGAAAGCAGCGCCGCAAGCCATCGAGGGATTTGCCCGCAAGAATGGTATCGAGGTGAAGACGCTCCAGCAGCGCGACACCGCCAAGGGCTTGGTTTACATCGCCCATGTCAGCAAGAAGGGGGCGAATATAAAAGACGCCCTGGCCGCTATGGTTGAAGCCTCCATCAAGAAGCTGCCCATTCCAAAATTGATGCGCTGGGGCGCCGGCGACGCGCAATTCGTACGGCCGGTGCACGGCCTGGTAATGCTCCACGGCAGGAACGAAGTTCACGGCAGCGTCCTTGCAGTGCCGGCCAGCCGGAAAACTCGAGGCCATCGTTTCATGGGGGTGAGCGAAATTGAACTCGCCAGCGCCGACGACTACGAAGCAAGACTGCGCGATGACGGCATGGTGATCGCCGACTTTGAGAAAAGAAAGACGCAGATCGACCGCCAGTTGCAGGCCGAGGCACAAAAGCACCACGCCGGCCTCGGCGAGTACCAGCTCCTGTTGGACGAGGTCACCGCCCTGGTCGAGCATCCGAGCGTCTACCTCGGTGAATTCGACGCGGCCTTCCTGGAAGTACCGCAGGAGTGTTTGATACTCACCATGCGGCAGAACCAGAAGTACTTCCCGCTGTTCGATGTCAACGGCAAGTTGCTGCCGAAATTCCTCATCGTCTCGAACATGCAGGTCACCGATCCGCGTCACATCATCGGCGGCAACCAACGCGTAGTACGACCGCGCCTGGAGGACGCGCGCTTCTTCTTCAACCAAGACCGCAAGCAGCGGCTCGAAGAACGCATCCCGCTGCTCGCCAAGGTCGTCTATCACCACCAACTGGGCAGCCAACTGGATCGTGTGCAGCGCGTGAAGCTGCTGGCCGGAAAAATCGCGCGCGTGCTCGGTGCGGACGCGCTGCAGGCAGAGCGCGCCGCCGAACTCGCCAAGGCAGACCTGCTTACCGGCATGGTCGGCGAATTCCCGGAACTGCAGGGCAGCATGGGCCGCACCTACGCGCTGCACGATCAGGAGACTGCCGCCGTCGCCGACGCCATCGAAGCCCACTACCGGCCGCGCTTTGCGGGTGACCGGCTGCCCGAGGGCGGCATCGCCTGCGCGGTGGCACTGGCGGACAAGCTGGACGCGATTGCCGGCTTATTCAGCATCGGTCAGCAACCGACCGGCGACAAAGACCCTTACGGCCTGCGCCGCGCCGCACTCGGCATCGTGCGGATCCTGGTGGAAAACCGCCTGCATCTGTCGTTGAAGGAACTGGCAGGCGCCGCCTTCCAACCATTCAACAGCCGAGCACCAATCGAACTCATGGAATTCGTGTACGACCGCTTTACCGGCTATTTAAAAGAACAGGGCTACTCCACGCTGCAGGTGGAGGCTGTTCTCAGCAAGGGCCCGGTGAACTTAGGCGTGGTGCCGCAGCAACTGGAAGCCGTGAAAGCATTCCAGGCCTTGCCAGAAGCCGAAAGCCTGGCAGCGGCGAATAAGCGCATCGTCAACATCCTCAAGCAGGCTGAAGCGAAAGGCGAAGCTTTTGCAAATGCGGAAATAAGCGAACTCAGGGAACCCGCGGAGCGAGCCCTACACGAGGCTGTTCGTGCAACCTCGGAGAAGGCGAAAATCCTCTACGAACAAGGCGACTACGCAGGCTATCTGAAAAGCTTCTCGGTGCTGAAAGTGCCGGTCGACACATTCTTCGACACGGTCATGGTGATGGTCGAGGACGAAAAGCTTCGACGCAGTCGGCTGGCCCTGCTGCGCGATTTGCGTGAATCGATGAACCGGGTGGCGGATATATCGAGGCTCGCTGTATGAAGCTGGCCAAAGGACCACTCGCATGAAGCTCGTGGTGCTCGACCGCGACGGCACCATCAACCACGACAGCGACCAGTACATCAAGTCGCCGGCCGAGTGGAAGCCGATCCCCGGCAGCCTGGAGGCGATCGCGCGCTTGACGCAAGGCGGCTGGCGCATCGTGGTGGCGACCAACCAGTCGGGTATCGCGCGTGGCCTGTTCGATATGTCGACACTGAACGCGATCCACGCCGAAATGCATCGCGCGGTCGGCCAGGCGGGCGGCAGGATAGACGCGATCTTCTTCTGCCCGCACGCGGCGGACTCGAACTGCGAGTGCCGCAAGCCCAAGCCTGGCCTGTTGCGCGA
Organism: Betaproteobacteria bacterium; assembly: GCA_009693335.1. Lineage (GTDB taxonomy): Bacteria > Pseudomonadota > Gammaproteobacteria > Burkholderiales > SG8-39 > RBG-16-66-20. Next base: position 6,419 of record SHXK01000023.1, read on the forward strand.
GATTGCCACACGTTTTGGCGTCGAACTGGAAGACGTGCCGATGATCGGCGACTCGCTGCGCGACCTCGAAGCTGCGGCCGCTGCCGGCGCCAAACCTTATCTGGTGCTCACCGGCAAGGGCAAAAAAACACGCGAGGCCGGCGGCTTGCCACAGGGCACCGAGATCGCCGCCGACCTGGCCGCGGTCGCCACGCGGCTCGCGCCATGAGCGCGCAGTGATGACCCTGCAGCCATGATCTTTCTGCGCTCGGCCCTCTTCTGGCTGATGCTGCTGATCTTTACCCCGCCCTATGCCCTCATCGCTATTGCCAGCGCGCCGCTGCCACGGCTGATGCGCTATCGCCTCATCTCGGGCTGGTCGTGGCTGATGCTGCATTGCCTGCGGATCCTGTGCGACATTCGCTGGAGCGTTGAAGGGCGGGAGAACCTGCCGCAGCAACCCGCAGTGATCCTGTCCAAGCACCAGTCGGCCTGGGAAACGCTCGCCTTCCAGCAAATCTTCCCGTCGCAGGTGCACGTGCTGAAGCGCGAGCTGCTGTGGATTCCGTTCTTCGGCTGGGGCCTGGCGCTGATGAGCCCGATCGCCATCAATCGCAGGCGCGGCATGGCGGCGCTGCGGCAGATGGCGCGCCTGGGCAAGGAGCGACTGCAACAAGGCTTCTGGGTCGTAGTGTTCCCCGAGGGCACCCGCGTCCTCCCCGGCGAGACACGCAAGTATCAGTTGGGCGGCGCCTGGCTCGCCGCGCACACCGGGGCGCTGGTAGTGCCGGTGGCGCACAATGCCGGGCGGGTCTGGCCGCGCAACTCTTTCCTCAAGTACCCGGGGGAGGTGAAGGTGCGCATCGGGCCGCCGATTACGAGCGCCGGGCGTGACCCGGAGACGATCAATGCGATGGCCGAACAGTGGATAGAGACGCAGCAAAAGACCCTGGACAGCTAGCAGTGTCAGGACAGCTGGCGCTGTTCGACGAACCACCGCCGGCGGACGCCGCGCCGACGCGTCACGCCCTGCTCGAGGGGCGCGCCGTGGCGTTCGGCTTTGAGCGCCGACACCGGCGCACCATCGGCATCAAAATAAGTGAACGTGGGCTCTCGGTCGCAGCTCCCCTGCGTGCGCCTTGGCGCGAGATCGAGGGCTTCCTGCACGAGAAGGCGCGCTGGATCCTGAAAAAGCTCGACCAGCGCGCGGCGGCGGGCCAACCGCGCATCCTCTTTGGCGAGAGCGGCGAGATCCTGCCCCTGCATGGGCAGGAGCTTGTTCTGACCGTAGTGCAAGCAAAGCGCGCGGTGAACCTGGTTGGCACCGACTTGCATATCAGCGTCCCCGAACCACATCGCCGGGGCGTGGTGCGCGCGCTGCTGCTGGACTGGCTGAAATCCCGCGCGCTGGAGGCCTTGACCCCGCGCCTGGCGCACTATGCCGCGCGCATCAGCCTGCCAACGCCGCCGCTCAAACTCTCCAACGCCCGCACCCAGTGGGGCGTGTGCCTGTCCAGCGGACGCATCCGCCTGTCGTGGCGACTGGTACACCTAGCCCCCGAGCTGGCCGACTACGTAGTCGCACACGAAGTCGCGCACCTGGTCGAGCTGAACCATTCTCAACGCTTCTGGGCGCTGGTCGAATGGCTGTATCCTCACTGGCGCGAGGCGCGCGAACGCATTGAGCGCCAAGCCGCCACCCTGCCGAGAATCTGAGGAAAGAAAAATGAGAATCCTGCACACCATGCTCCGCGTCGGCAATCTCGAGCGCTCCGTCAAGTTCTACACCGAAGTTCTCGGCATGAAGCTCTTGCGCACCACCGACCGACCGGAGCAAAAGTATTCGCTTGCCTTCGTCGGCTACGATAGCGAAGACAAGACTGCGGTGCTGGAGCTCACCTACAACTACGGCACCGACAAGTACGACCTGGGCACCGCTTTCGGCCACATCGCCATCGAAATCCCCAACGTCGCGCAGGCTTGCGAGGCAGTGCGCGCCAAGGGCGGCGCCGTGACCCGGGAGGCCGGGCCGGTCAAGGGCGGCACCACAGTCATCGCCTTCGTCACGGATCCAGACGGCTACAAAATCGAATTCATCGAGCGCAAACCCGCCTCGTGATGCGCAGGTAATCTGCGGGCGACAAGTTCTCCGGCCTTAGCATCGGGTCGAGCGCTAGCGCTGCATAGTCCTCGGGGTTCAGCGGCAGTGCATTGCGCAGCGTCTTGCGGCGCGCGCTGAAGGCTAGGCGCACGATTTTCTCCAATACCGCCTGGTCCCAATCCGGCTGCTCAGCGATCGGGATCAGCCGCACCACTGCGGAATCCACTTTCGGTGGCGGCCGAAAGGCGCCGGGGGCAACGTTGAAGAGCTTTTGCATCTTGAAGCGCGTCTGCAGCATCACCGACAATCGCCCATAGTCCGGCGTGGAATGTTTTGCCACCATCCGTTGCACGACTTCGCGCTGCAGCATGAAGTGCATGTCGCGCACGCGGCCAGCATAGCGCGCGAGGTGGAACAGGACCGGCGTGGAGATGTTGTAGGGCAGATTGCCGACGATGCGCAGGCCGGGAGCAAGCGTGGAAAAATCGAATTTGAGCACGTCCGCGCATACGACGGCAAGCCTGCCCGGAGAAAACTCCTCGGCGAGTCGCGCCGCGAGATCGCGATCGATTTCGATCGCCGTAAGATGTCCGAGCTGCTCGAGCAGCGGTCGGGTGAGCGCACCCTCGCCGGGGCCGATCTCGACGATGCAATCGTCGCTCGCCGGGGCAATAGCCTCGACCAGGCGCCTGAGTACTCCGGGGTCGTGCAGGAAATGCTGGCCAAAACGCTTGCGCGTTTTCAAGGCTTGATTGCTCGGGACTTCACCTATCTTCCAAGCGCATTTCGACGTAGGTGCGGTCACGCAGCTGGCGCAGCCACTCCTGGAAAGCTTCGTCCGCCTTACGCTCCTTCAGCGCCAGGCGCGCCTGCATACGCCGGCGGTCCTCGGTCAACCCGGCGGCCCGGCGCTCGAGCACCAGCACCAAGTGCCAACCGAAAGTCGATTTGAACGGCTGGCTGACTTCACCCGGCTTGAGCGCGCTCATGGCGCGCTCGAACTCAGGCACCGTATCCCCCGGATACAGCCAGTCGAGATCGCCGCCGCGTGTAGCGCTGCCGTCGGCCGAATGCAGGCGCGCCAGCTCGGCAAAATCTGCGCCGCCGGTGACAACGCGTTCGCGCAGGTCGGCCAGCCGGCGGCGGGCGTCATTCTCGGAGGTGATTTCGCTGGTCTTTACCAGGATGTGCCGCGCGTGGGTCTGCACCACCGGAGCCTGCGCCTCCGCGCCGCGCTGTTCGATCAGCTTGACGACGTGGAAACCGCCGGGACTGCGCAGCACCGAGCTGGTCTCACCGGGACGCAGACTTTTCACCGCGCTGGCAAAAATCTCCGGCAGCCGGTCCTCGGCACGCCAACCCATATTGCCGCCCTGCAAAGCATCCGGAGCGTCCGAATAGCCCGCTGCGATCTTGGCGAAATCCACCCCGGAAACCGACTCGGCGCGTGCCTTCTCGGCTTTCTGGCGCGCCCGGTCTGTTTGTTCCGGGCTTGCCTGTTCGGGCAGACGCACCAGCACATGGATCAGGTTGTATTCGTTGCGCGCGCCGCTACTGCTCTTGGCCTCGTCCAGGAACTGATCGATCTCGCTGTCGCTCACCTCGATACGGTCGTCCACCTCGCGCTCACGCAAGCGCTGCAGCTGGATCTGCTGGCGGACTTCGTCGCGGAATTTCTCGAAGGCGACGCCATCTTTCTCCAAAGCCTGGCGAAACGCCGACAGGGTCATGCTGTTGTTCTCGGCGATGCGCTCCAGGGCACGGTCGAGCTGGAGCTCCTCTACGCGGATACCGTTTTCCCTCGCCAGTTGGAGTTGCGCCTTGTCGAGAATCAGCCGCTCCAGAATCTGCCGCTCCAGGATGCCGCGCTCCGGCAGCGGGGTTCCCTGCCGTCGGAGCTGCTGTTCGGTCAGTTCGCGGCGCCCAGCAAGCTCCGAAGCGGTCACCACCTCACGGCCCACGACCGCGACGATACGGTCCACCAGCACGATGCGCTGCGGCATCCGCGCTTCCCGCGGCGCCGATACCTGACCCTGCGTCTGCTTTGGCGCCTGCGCCTGCGCGTAGCTGGCAATGCATAGCGCCGCAACGGCAAATAGTATTCTCATCGGGAAAATCGTATTTCCATAGGGAAAGTGGCTAGAAAACCTGCTCGAAGGGCAGGCGCGGGCGTAGGCTAGTCGGCACTAACTCGCCCTGGCTGGGATTGGTGACCGCGTAGCCCGGAACGCCGCGCTTCAACATATTGACCACCGAGTCTGAACCCAAGCCGCCGAAGCCATTGAATTCCATTTGAAAAAATATTCCCGTCGAAGTCGTCTGCACCGCCGCCTGCAAACGCTGAAATGCGCCACGAAACACCCAGCAACCGGCGTTGTATTCCAAGCCAGCGATACCCTCCAGCATGCGCGAGTCGTTCACCGAGTAGTTCCAGCGGCCAACTGCATACCAGCCGGGCGCCACTGGCCACTGGCTGCTGAGGTCGAATAGTTTCAGCTGAGTGTCGCGGTTGAAGCGATAACTGGCGCTCACCACCTTGGCGATTTCCGGGGCATAGCGCGCCGCGACACTGGAGCGCTCGGCGCGTGCTAGTTGCGGATTGTACTGGATCGCGCTATCGAAGCTGAAGTTGCGGGCCAGGCGCCCGCCGAATGAAGCAAGCAGGTCAGACTGGCTACGCGTGCGCAACACGGCCGCCGAGCTAATGCCCACCCGCTCGTCCGACAGATAGTAGCGCTGCCCGACGGTGGCGCGCAGCATCTCCTCGCCGCTTGGCGTCAGGATGCGGAAACTCACTGCCACCGTCGTCTGGTTGGCGTCGCCAAAGCGGTCGCCGCCGGCGAAGCGGTTCTCGGTAAAAATCTGGGCGGAATTGAAATCGGTGAGTCCGGTGTCAAACAACGGGATCTGGCTCTGGTTCCGGAACGGCGCGTAGACATAAAACAGGCGCGACTCCAGCGTCTGGGTAAGCGAGTGGCCAAACCAGTTCACGCCGCGGTCGAAAATCAGGCCGCTGTCGACGGTCATCCACGGCAGAGAAATGCTGTGCTTTTCCGGCTCGCCCGAGGCGGTATGCGTCAGGCGATAGTCGGCATAGCGCATGCCGATTTTTGGCACCACAAAATAACCGGGCGCAAGGAAAGGCGCCGCCAGCGTTGGATTGAAGGAAAGGCGCGCGCCCTGAATCAGAGTTGGGTGCGAAAAGCGCACGAATTCGCCGGGTAGAGTCATGTCCAGCCGTCCGGCGATGTCGTTTTTCGAGGTGCCGAAGTTGAACTGCGGCAGACGGGCATAGGGAGTCGCAATCGGCGCCAGCGGATCCTGCAGTGTCTGCCAGCGCTGCACCAGAGCACTGACACCATAGCCAATGCCGGCCACCGCCCCGCCGTAACTCAGGGCGCCCATTCGTTGCAGGATGCCGGTCGAGACCTCACTCACCTGCGAGGCGAGGTCGACAAAATAACGGCTGTCGGAGACCTTGTTCAGGTGGAGGCGGCCGGCTAGCTGCGGGGTGATCTGTTGCTGGTGCGACAATACGAAAGCACTGCGTGCGATGCCCAGCACTCGGTCGCGCGGCATCAATTCATAGCGCAGGTCGCCAGCGTAGGTTCTGTCCAGGTAGCGAAAATTGGTCTTCAGCTGCTCGCCCCGCTTGGTCATCACGGACGGCGTCAGGGTGAGGTCGCGCTCCGGCGCGAGGTTCCAGTAATAGGGCACCTCCAGCTCAAAGCCGCGCTGGGTGGTTTGCGAATAATGGGGTGTCAGAATGCCGGATTTGCGCTGCCGGTCGAGAGAAAAAGAGCCATAAGGCAAGGGCAGCAGCGTGGTGTCGAAAAACTTGAAGCGGCCGTCGCGTACGGTGGCCACCTGCTTTTCCTTGTCGATCTCGAGCTCGCCTGCCTCGAAGCGCCAGTCCTCCTTGCCGGGTTCGCAGGTGGTGAACATGCCCCGCACCAACCGGATCCTGTCCTGGCCAAGGAATTCGAGGCGCTCGGCGGTTCCGCGCATGGTCGTGGTCTCGCCGCGCAGAAGGTAATTCGAGTCCTCGAACACGCCAGTGCTGTCATGGGTGTTGTAGCGCAGACGCGAACCAAAAAAGCGGTCTGCGCCGCGTAGGAAGCGCACCCCGCCATCAGCCTCGAGGCGACCGAACTCCTGGTTGAAGCGCAGGAATTCGCTATAAACGGTGAGATCCTCGCGCTGAAACTCGACCCTGCCGCGCGCACTCACCTCCAGATCGGCAACGCCCTCGATGCTTTGCGCATCGATGGTGGTCGGCCCTTGCGGCTTCGGCGCTGCGGCGGGCGCCTGCGCCCAGGCGTACTGGGCACCGAACCACAGAAGTGCGGCGAGTAGCGCCGGAAGGTACCGCATGGGAGATGTGAGAATTTTAGCGCGTTTTTTGAGAATGGAAAGTGTCATAATTCCGCGCAATTCGCAATGGATTTAAGGCTCGCCGCGCTCCACCGGTGGCTCGGCGCACACTTCCGGGACACCCCTTACACGCTCGCTCCGGCATCGGCGGACGCGAGCTTCAGGCGCTATTGGCGTCTGCGTTTCGCCGACGGTCGCAGCTTGGTCGCCATGGACGCGCCCCCCGAGAAAGAGAACTGCGGCCCGTTCCTGCACGTCGCCGGGCTGTTCGCGGCCGCTGGTGTGCATGTGCCCACCGTCCATGCGCAAAACCTGGCGGCGGGCTTCCTGCTGCTGGAAGATCTCGGTGACACGACTTTCCTGGATGCTTTTAACCGTCAAGCGGACCCGAAGCCGCTGTATGAAGCCGCCACGCAAGCCCTGCTCCGCATCCAACTCGCCAGTCGCCCGGGCGTTCTGCCCGAATACGAGCGTGCGCTCTTGGAGCGCGAACTGCGCCTGTTTCCGGACTGGTATCTGGCGCGCGAGTTGCGCTGCGCTCTGGCGCCGGAAGACGTGAGGATTCTGCAGACCGTCTTCGAGGCGCTGCTTGCCAATAACCTCGCCCAAGCGCGGGTCTTCGTGCACCGGGACTACCACTGCCGCAACCTGATGGTCTGCGAACCTTTGCCGGGAATCCTCGATTTCCAGGATGCGGTCTACGGCCCGATCACCTACGACCTGGTGTCCCTGTTCAGGGACGCCTATGTACGCTGGCAAGAACCGCAGGTGCTCGACTGGGTGCTGCGCTACTGGGAAAAAGCGCGCCAGGCCGACCTACCGGTGCGTGCCGATTTTGCCGAGTTCTACCGCGACTTCGAGTGGATGGGGGCGCACCGGCAGTTAAAGGTGGTCGGCATTTTCGCGCGCCTGTGCCATCGCGACGGCAAAGAGAGCTATCTGGCGGATATACCGCGGGTACTCGACTATCTGCTGGCCACCTGCCGGCGCTACCGCGAGTTGGCACCGCTCGCGCAACTGCTCGAGCGCCTGGCCTCGAGATGAAAGTCATGATCCTCGCCGCCGGCCGGGGCGAGCGGCTGCGGCCCCTCACCGACACGACGCCCAAGCCCTTGGTCGAAGTCGCGGGCCAGACCCTGCTCGGGCGGCATCTGGATCGCCTGGCGCAGGCCGGTTTCACGCACGCCGTGATCAATGTTTCGCACCTGGCCGAAAAAATCGTTAGCCGCATCGGCGGTGACAGCAGCAAAGGGATGCACATCGAGTGGTCGTACGAAGCCGCGCCGCTGGAAACAGCGGGCGGCATCGCGCAGGCGCGTGCCCTGCTGGGGCCTGAACCTTTCCTCCTGGTGAATGCGGACATCTGGTGCGACTATGCGTACTCGAAGTTGCATGGCTACGATCTGGGACTACGCCTGTCGCACCTGGTTCTGGTGGCCAACCCGTCGCAGCATCCGGCGGGCGATTTTTCACTCGAAGGGGGGGTCGTCGGCAATGCGCCCTCGCCGCGCTACACTTATGCAGGCATCGCGGTGCTAGCGCCACGGTTGGTGGCGGAAATTGCCGCCGGACAGAAAGCACCGCTGGCGCCGTTATGGCGTGCGGCCGCGGCGCGCGGCGAGGTGACAGGTGAACTGTATGCAGGCCACTGGAGCGATGTCGGAACTGTGGAGCGCTTAACGGCGCTGCAAGCACGACTGAAAAAACCATGACATCGAAAGCTCTCGATCCCGCACTCCACGGTCTACGCCGCAGTCGTCTGGCGCAAGCGATGCAAGGCGGCATTGCGGTCATTCCGACCGCGCCCGAGCGCATCCGCAACCGCGACACGCACTATCCTTACCGTTTCGACAGCCATTTCTACTACCTCACCGGCTTCCCGGAGCCCGAGGCTGTGCTGGTGCTGGTCGCCGGAGCGCAAGCGAAGAGCTTGCTGTTCTGCCGCGAGAAGAATCCGGAGCGTGAAACCTGGGACGGCTTTCGCTTCGGGCCCAAAGGAGCGCAAGAGCGCTTCGGCTTCGACGAGAGCTATCCGATCGCCGAGCTGGATGCGAAGCTAACTGAGCTGCTCGGCGACCAACCGGCCCTCTACTACCCGATCGGAGCCGATGCCGCCTGGGATGCACGCGCCATGGGCTGGCTGAACGCGGTACGCGCTAACGCGCGCGCTGGCATCGGCGCGCCCGAGCGCGTACACGACGTGCGCGCGCTGATCGACGAGATGCGTCTGGTCAAAGACGCGCACGAGATCGGCGTCATGCGGCAAGCCGCATCGATCTCAGCCGGGGCGCACCGGCGCGCGATGCGCGCCGCGCGTCCGGGATGCTTCGAGTACGAACTCGAAGCCGAGCTGCTGCACGAATTCCGTCGCCACGGCGCCGAATTCCCCGCTTACTGGCCGATTGTCGCCGGCGGGGCGAATGCCTGCGTACTGCACTACGTCGCCAACGATGCGGCGCTGCGCGCCGGCGACCTGGTACTGATTGACGCCGGCTGCGAACTCGCCGGCTACGCCTCGGACATCACGCGCACCTTCCCGGTAAGCGAGCGCTTCACCACGGCGCAGCGCGAGGTTTACGAAATTGTCCTCGCGGCGCAGGCCGCGGCCATCGAAAAGATTCGGGTCGGCAATGCCTGGAACGAACCGCACGACGCGGCAGTGCGTGTGTTGGCGCGCGGTATGCTCGATCTGAAGCTGGTGCGCGGCAGCCTGGACGAAGTGCTGGAAAAGGAAACCTACAAGCGCTTCTACATGCATCGCACCGGCCACTGGCTGGGTCTGGATGTGCACGATGCCGGCGACTACAAGCGCGCCGGCAAGTGGCGCTCGTTCGCGCCCGGCATGCTGCTCACGGTGGAACCTGGTCTCTACATCCGTGCGGCCGACGACGTGCCCGAAGCCCTGCGCGACATCGGCGTGCGTATCGAGGACGACGTGCTGGTCACCGAGGCCGGCTGCGAAGTGATCACCTATGAGACACCGAAGAGCATCGCCGACCTCGAGGCCTTGAAGACGGAGGCGTAGCGCCATGCCGGCTGAAATCTCGGTGCGCGGGTCCGGGCCGGTGGCTTGCGTACTCGCCTTGCTCTTGCAGCAAGCCGGCCGGCCGGTGGTTCTGAACCACCGACGCAGTGAAGCACGCGCGCCGCTTCGTCCCATCGCACTATCCCACGCCAGCCGCCTGATTCTGGAGCGGGTTGGCGTCTGGCAGACGCTGGCGCCCACGCCGATCGAGACCATCCATGTGTCCCAGCAAGGCGGCTTTGGCCGCACCCAGCTTTGCGCCGCGGACGCCGGAGTGCCTGCGCTGGGCTACGTGCTCGACTACGGCGTTCTGCTGGAATCTCTATTCAACCAGGTGAGCGCTAGAGCGATCCGGGTCGAACCCGAGACCGGCGAATCCCTGCTGGTGGTTCACGCCGAGGGCTTCGCCAGTCACTCAAAAGAGAAAAACCATCCACAGGAAGCCTTGGTGGCGCTGGTCACCACCAGGCCTGCCGCCGCCGGAACCGCCTGGGAACGCTTCACGCCGCAGGGCCCTCTGGCGCTACTGCCTCTGGGTGGGCGCTATTGCGCGCTGTGGAGCCTGCCCCCGGAACGGGCGCGAGCCTTGTGCGCCGCGCCCGCAGCGGACTTCCTGCAAGCTCTCACCGACGCCTTCGGCAGGCGCGCAGGCGAATTCGTCGCCGTCGGTGAGCGCGTGCTTGCGCCCCTCGCTTTACGCGTGCGGCCTTCGCGGGTCAGCGAACGGCAAGCCTATATCGGCAATGCGGCGCAAACCCTGCATCCAGTCGCCGGCCAGGGCCTGAACCTTGGCTTGCGTGATGCCTGGGACCTGGCGCAAGTCTTGCGCTATGCACCAGATCCGGGCGATGCGCGCGTACTGCAGCGCTTCGCCGCGATGCGCCGCCTGGATGCGATGGCGAGCGTGCGGGTCACCAGTTTCCTAGCGTGGGCCTTTCTCGGCGCCAACCCTTTGACCGGCTTGATGCGAGGATTTGCTTTAACCGCGTTGGACATTTGCTTGCCGGCACGGCGTTTTTTTGCGCGCCGCATGATTTATGGGACCTCCGCATTGCCCTAGCCCTGGCACCAATGGCGATGGGTGTTTTAAAAACCCAACAGAGGTGAAGATGTTTTTGGGCGATGGAACGGGTTAGAATCTGCTCTCCTCGCATGACCTTCAACCCATAAGTACAGATGCAGCTCGGCGTACACCTATTGCCTAACGGCTTGTTCGCCGCGCCGATGGCAGGCGTCACCGATCAGCCGTTTCGTACGCTTTGCCGTCGCTTCGGCGCCGGCCTAGCGATCTCCGAGATGGTCTCTGCGCGCCCCGAGCTGCGCGGCACCCGCAAATCGCGCCTGCGCCTAGAGCATCGCGATGAAGCCAGTCCCGTTGCAGTGCAGATTGCCGGGGCCGACCCGGCCATGATGGCCAACGCTGCCCGTATCAATGTCGCCGAGGGCGCGCAGATCATCGACATCAACATGGGCTGCCCGGCGAAAAAAGTCTGCAATGTGGCCGCTGGCTCAGCGCTGCTGTCCGACGAGCCCCTAGTCGCGCGCATTCTGGAGGCGGTGGTCGCCGCGGTGGCGGTGCCCGTAACGCTGAAGATCCGCACCGGCCCCAGTCCAGAACGCAAGAACGCGCTGCGCATCGCCAGAATCGCCGAGGCCGCGGGTGTGCGCTTGCTGGTGGTCCACGGCCGTACCCGCGCTTGCGGCTTTCGCGGCGAGGCCGAGTTCGAGACCGTGGCTGAGGTCAAAGGGGGCGTGCGTATCCCGGTAATCGCCAATGGCGACATCGCGACCCCCGAGGATGCCAAGCGTGTACTCGAGCGCACCGGCGCCGACGGCATCATGATCGGTCGTGCTGCCCATGGTCGTCCCTGGATTTTCCGGGAATTTTTGTATTTTTTAAATACCGGAAAAAAACTTCCGCCCCCAGCGCCCACTGAAATGCGCGCCGTGGCGCTGGAACACCTGGAGGGGATCTACGCGCTCTATGACGAGGATCTGGGCGTACGCATCGCGCGCAAGCACATCGGCTGGTACACGCGCGGACTGCCTGGCGGCGAGGCGTGCCGCCGCGCCACCAACCAAATTCTGTCCGCCCCGGCGCAACTGGCTGCCGTGGGCAGTTTCTTCGACGAACTGGGCGCCGGTAGCACCGCATGAGGCGCGCATGAGCCGCAACACCGATCTTGCCGATGCCGTGAAGCGATCTCTGGAGCGCTACTTCAAAGACATGGACGGCGAGAAGCCGACCGCGATCTACGACATGGTGCTAAAGAACATCGAGCGGCCGCTGATCGAGACGGTGCTCGGCAAGACCGCCGGCAACCAAAGTGCCGCCGCCGTGATGCTCGGCATCGACCGCAATACCCTACGCAAGAAAATTCAGCAGCTACGGATCAAGGCGTGAAGGTGGTGCAGTGAAGGTAACGCGGGCGCTCGTCAGCGTCTCCGATAAATCGGGCGTGGTGGAGTTCACCCGCGCTCTGGCCGCGATCGGCGTGCAGATCCTTTCCACTGGCGGCACCGCCAGACTGCTCGAAAAGGCGGGCCTACCCGTCACTGAAGTATCGGCGCATACCGGATCCCCGGAAATGCTCGACGGCCGGGTAAAAACGCTGCACCCGAAAATTCACGGCGGCATCCTGGCGCGACGTGACAAGCGCGAGGATATGGCCGCCATCGAAAAAGCGGGCATCGCGCCCATCGACCTGGTGGTGGTCAATCTGTATCCGTTCCAGGCCACGGTAGCCGACCCCGACTGCCAGCTCGAGATCGCCATCGAGAACATCGATATCGGCGGCCCGGCGCTGCTGCGCGCCGCCGCCAAGAACTACCGCGGGGTCGCGGTGGTGGTGGAACCAGCGGACTACGCGCGCGTGCTGGAGGAAATCCGCTCCAGCAACGGCGTGGCCGAAGCCACACGCTTCGCGCTGGCGAAAAAAGCGTTCGCGCACACCGCTCGCTATGACGGCGCGATCGCCAATTACCTCTCCTGTCTTGACGAAGACCAGCAGCGCGGCGCCTACCCCGAGGTATTCAACCTGCAGTTCTGCAAAATCCAGGATCTGCGCTACGGCGAGAATCCACACCAATCGGCGGCGCTCTATCGCGACCTCCAGCCGGTGGCGGGCGGCCTGGCCGGCTACCATCAGATCCAGGGTCAGGCGCTTTCCTACAACAACATCGCCGATGCCGATACTGCCTGGGAGTGCGTGAAGAGCTTCGCCGAACCCGCCTGCGTCATCGTCAAGCACGCCAATCCTTGCGGCGTGGCGATTGCCGAGAACCCGCTTGCCGCCTACCAAAAAGCGTTCAGGACCGACCCGAGTTCTGCGTTCGGCGGCATCCTCGCCTTCAATCGCGCCCTCGAGCGCGCCACCGTGGAGGAAATCGGCAAGCAGTTCGCCGAAGTCATCATCGCCCCGCGCTTCGAGCCCGCGGCGCGCGAGTTCCTCGCCAGCAAGCAAAAACTGCGTGCGCTCGAGGTGCCGGTATCGCACCAGGCGCAGGCGCATGATTTCAAGCGTGTCGGCGGCGGCTTGCTGGTGCAAAGTAGCGATGCCAAAGTGCTGGAGAAAAAAGACCTGCAAGTAAAGACCACCCAGCAACCGACCGAGGCGCAATGGGCGGACCTGCTGTTCGCCTGGCGGGTTGCCAAGTACGTGAAATCCAATGCGGTGGTGTTCTGCCGTGACGGCGCCACCGTCGGCGTCGGCGCCGGTCAGATGAGCCGTGTCGATAGCGCACGCATCGCCGCGCTCAAAGCCCAGAATGCTGGCCTGACGATTGCCGGCTCGGTCGTGGCATCCGATGCCTTCTTCCCCTTCCGCGACGGCCTGGACGCGGTCATCGACGCCGGCGCCGCCGCCGTCATCCAACCCGGTGGCAGCGTGCGCGACGAAGAAGTGATCGCGGCGGCCAACGAGCGTGGCATCGCCATGGTGTTCACCGGCGTACGCCACTTCAGGCACTGATAGGCAAGCCGCAGTGAAACTTCTTGTGATCGGCGCCGGCGGACGCGAACACGCGATGGCGTGGAAGCTCGCGCAGAGCCCGCGCGTGCAGAAAGTCTTCGTCGCGCCCGGCAACGGCGGCACTGCCACCGAACAGGGTCTTGAGAATTTACCCTTGAGTGATTTTTCCCAGTTGATTGATTTCTGCAAGAAAGAACAGATTTACCTGACGGTGGTTGGTCCCGAGGCGCCACTGGCGGCGGGCATCGTCGACAGATTTCACGAGCATGGCCTGAAAATCTTCGGTCCGGGTCGCGCTGCGGCGCAACTCGAGGCTTCGAAGGATTTTGCCAAGCAGTTCATGGTGCGCCACGGCCTACCGACGGCCAAGTATGCAAGCTTCACCAACGCAGAGGAGGCCAAGGCCTACGTCGACCAGCAAGGCGCCCCCATCGTGATCAAGGCCGACGGCCTGGCTGCCGGTAAGGGCGTGGTGGTCGCGACCACGGTTGCGGAAGCCCGGGCTGCGATCGACCTGATGCTGCTGCACAAGCGGTTGGGCGATGCCGGCACGCGCGTGGTGGTGGAGGAATTTCTCGAAGGCGAGGAAGCGAGCTTCATCGTCATGGCGGACGGCGCGCATGCGCTGCCACTGGCCACCAGCCAGGACCACAAACGTCTGCACGACGGCGACCAGGGGCCCAACACCGGGGGCATGGGTGCTTACTCGCCTGCGCCGGTGGTAACGCCGGCGCTGCACGCGCGCGTGATGCGCGAGATCATCCAGCCGGCGATCGCCGGCATGGCGAAAGATGGAACTCCCTACCGCGGCTTTCTCTACGCCGGTCTGATGATCGACAAAGCAGGCAATCCCAAAGCACTGGAATTCAACTGTCGGCTCGGCGACCCCGAGACCCAGCCGATCATGCTGCGCCTGAAATCGGACCTGCTGGTACTCATCGAGCACGCGCTGGCGGGCACCCTGGACCACGCTGCGGTCGATTGGGACCGGCGTTGCGCGCTGGGCGTGGTGCTCGCAGCCGGCGGTTATCCCGACGCTCCCCGCCAAGGGGATGAAATCACCGGGCTTCCCAAAGCCACCGAGGAATGCCGCGTGTTCCATGCCGGCACCCAACTCGAAGGCAAACGCCTCGTTACCAACGGCGGGCGGGTACTTTGCGTTACTGCGCTCGGTGACTCGCTCAAGATGGCGCGCAGCCGCGCTTACGAAGCGCTCGGCACCATCCGCTTCGAGGGCATGCAACACCGCAACGACATCGGCCATCGCGCATTGCGCGATCCTGCCGGCGCTCTGAAAAAAAACTGAGTCGCCGGTGGATACCCGTCCGGTCCGCGACTACTTCACTGCGTTGCAGGCGCGCATCGTTGCGGCGCTGGAATCTCTGGACGGCAGCGCGTTCACCACCGACCGCTGGGAACGCGCTGAGGGTGGCGGCGGCGCCACCTGCCATATCGAGGAAGGCAAGCTCTTCGAGCGCGGCGGGGTGTCGTTTTCCCATGTCTCCGGCAGCAGCCTGCCGCCCTCCGCCTCAGCATCGCGCCCGCAGTTGGCCGGGCAAGGCTATGAGGCGATGGGCGTGTCCGTGGTGCTGCATCCGCGCAATCCTTACTGCCCCACGGTGCATCTGAATGTCCGGTTTTTTTCTTCCGCCTCGACCTGGTGGTTTGGCGGCGGCATGGACCTCACGCCTTACTATGGCTTTGAGGAGGACGCGCAGCACTTCCACTTCACCTGCAAGCGCTCGCTGGAACCCTTCGGTGCGGAACTGCACCCGCGCTACAAAAAATGGTGCGACGAGTATTTCTTCCTCAAGCACCGCAACGAGCCGCGCGGCATCGGTGGCATCTTCTTTGACGATCTCGCCGAACCTGATTTCGACGCCGCTTTTGCCCTCGTGCGTTCGGTGGGTGACCACTTCATCACCGCCTACACCCCGATCATCGAGCGCCGCCGCGCCACGCCCTACGGCGAGCGCGAGCGCGATTTCCAAAGCTACCGGCGTGGCCGCTACGTCGAATTCAATCTGGTCTACGACCGGGGCACCCTGTTCGGCTTGCAATCCGGCGGTCGCACCGAATCCATTCTCATGTCGCTGCCGCCCGCCGTCACCTGGCGCTACCGCTGGTCGCCCGCGCCCGGCTCGCCGGAAGAAAATCTCACCACAGATTTCCTGCGACCACGCGACTGGAGCTGACGATCCATCCGGAGACAAAGCATCATGGCAACTCTCCGGCGTGGCGAAAGTGTTTCTGCGCCTCGGCAGCACGCCCTTCGCGCTCGGCCAGTCGGGCGAGTTCCAGGTGCGCGGCGCGCGACGCGCCGAACGATAGGCTGGCTTCGAGATAGTTCTGCGCCTTGCCCCAGAGTTCCACGGCCACGCACAGCCGTCCTAAGGTGGCCAGCAGCTGCGGGTCTTCGGCGTGCTCGCGCAACCAGCGCTCGGCGCGTTCGAGGCGTGCACGTGCTTCATGCTGCCGCTTTTCGCCATCCAACTTTTCGAGGTCGCCATACTGCCCCACCAGCGTAGCGTTCCACTCCACGCCAAGGCTGCGCTCGATGAGCTCGCGGGCGAGCGCAGCTGCGCCCAGTGCCGCCGCGCGGGTGGCGGCCGCGGCCGCCACGCGCGGCTGCGCCAAGTCGGACCATAGCATGCGCCGCAGGCGGGCCTCAAGCGTAGCGCGCTCGCCAGAATCACGCGCCAGCAACTCGAGATGGGCCTGTACCCGGTGCTCGTCGGTGACCGCTGCTGGCAACGCGCCGCGCTTGGCAAGCAGCGAAGAAAGACGCAACACCTCTTGCCAGTTTTGCGCCCCGCGTTCAGCGCGCAATTGCATGCGCGCAGTGGCGATATTGCGCGGCCCGCTACCGTGCATGTTCCTTAACGCATCGCGTGCGCCGATGAAATCGTGCTCGTCCAGAGCCAGTTCCGCCTGCGTCAGCAAGCGTGCCGCGCGCAGCGACTCCCCCACGCCTTCAGCGCGCTTCAGCCACTGATCGCGCCGCTCGGCCTCGTGCATCTGGTGCGCAGCACGCGCTGCGATCAAGGCCGCGATGCCAGGGGCGACGCCCGCTTCCCAAGCGAGCCCGGCTTCCTTTTCGGCGCGCGCGTAGCGGCCCTCGAAATGGCACTGCAGTGCGGCGGCTAGTGCGCTTTGGGCATGCGCGTCCTTGCGCCGCTCACGAAAAGCACGCACCTGTGCCGGTAGCGCCAGCGTGTGGCTGATCAGGCGCACTGCGAGATAGGCGACGCCGAAGGCCACCACCAGCGCCAACACGCTAAGGAGCAGCGAGATCTCGATCCGCCAAGGCGGATAAACCACCAATACATAGCCGTCGCTCACCCGCCCGGCAAGCGCGAGCGACACCGCCGCGGCAAATACCGCAATCAGCCAGAAAAGTCCCCGCATCAGTTATTGCGCTCGCGGCGCGACTTGAAGCCGCGCACCGCCTCGAGGCTGTCGACGATCGACGGCGGCTCGAAACTGATCGAGGCCAAAGAAAGCTGTTTCAATTGCACCAGCGCAGCTTGGGAGGCCTTGGTGCGGGCGTCGAAATAACGCTGGATCCAGCGCTCTGCGACGCGCAGATCCTCGCGATAACCCGCTTCGTCGCGGGTGAGCAGCGCCAAGCGCGCGTTCAGCAGCCGTAGCTTCAAGTTCTCGCGCAGGAACCACGCCTGCTGCGGCGGCAGCAGTGGCGGCTCGGGGGCGTCAAGCTTGCGCACCACCACCAGCTGGCGCAGCTCTTTCCACATGTCGCCGCCCAGGCGCGTGAAAAAATTCTCTGCCGCGGGCGGCTCGGACTTGGCTGACTTGCCGGACACCGAGCGCTCGAGGCGTTCGTCGAAGGCCAGCGGCATCGCGTCCACCGAAGCAATCAGCCGGTCAATGGTGAGGGACAGACCTGGCACGTCCAAAGCCGGCAGAGATTTCAGGCGATCGATGTCGCGCGTCAACGCGCGGCGCACCGGGAGGAACTGCGGCCGATCGACACGCGACAGACGACTCTCGGCCAGTTGCAGGGCGAGCAGCGCTGCGCGCACGTTGCCCGCCAGCTGCAGTTGCTGCTGGGCGATCGCCAGCACCTGTTCAATTTCGGCCAACTGCCACTCGTCGCGGTTGCGCGCCAGCTCCTGGTAGAGCACCTCCAGCGCAACCTGCTGGTTCTGCGATTCGGCCACTTTCGCTTCGAGCGCGCCCAGCTTTCCCAGCGCCTCGCGCAACGCTTCCTGGGTCTGGCGCCCGAGGGTGCGCGCCTCGCGGGTTTCGGTCTCGATGTCGCGCAAACGCCTGGCGAGTTCCTCCTGCGTCGCGCCGATGCGGCCGCGGGTATCCAGCCAGAGCCCCGCAACCATCGC